>JAQFVI010000369.1:1790-26749 GCA_029439495.1 Caballeronia sp. BR6202001590007 | reverse complement strand
CCATGTCCCCAGTCTATACACCGCCCCAAAGAAAGTGATCAAAGAAAGCCGCTTTTAACCCCAGGCCCAGGGGACTAGGGGCCGAGCCTGAATTAACTTTGCATCGGTCGCAATAGATCGCGCGCGCACGCTGCGTCGTGGCCGAGGCGGAAATCGCGCTGGCATCGCGTGATCTCGCCTGGCCCGAAAAAAACGCTCGAACGCGCGCGTATCGTGCTCGAAGCGCACGGCGATCATGTCAATGCGGCTCACGCGCGCTCGACGTGCGGCGGCTCGCTTTCATCGGACGTCTCGACGATGCCGAACGCGCGTTCGCCGCACTCGATGCGGATGTGCTTCCGCCCGTCGCGCAAGCCGTGCAGGCGCTGATCGAGGCGGGCATCGCGATGCGACGCCTGCGCACCGGACCCGTGCGCGAGGCGCTCGAAAGCGCGTCGCAGGCGGCAATGCGCTCGGGCATCGAATCGCTCGCGGTGGAAGTGCGGCAGGCGAAGCGCACTTCCTCGTGCTCGAAGAGGTCGAAGTGCTGATGGCGTCACCCACGCTCGTCGTCGACGCATGCCGCAACGGCATACGCGCAGCAGATCGCTCGATCTCGCTGGCGACGCGGCTCGTGCTGTTCGTGCTCGCGCGTCCGGTCGAAGACGAGTACACGCCGCTGCTCGCGTTCTTGTCGGATGGACAGGCGTGGTTGAGTTCGGCGCTTGCGCTCGCGTCGAATGCGAGCCAGCGCACCGTGCAGCGCGCACTCGATGCGCTTGCATCGGCGAACAAGGTGCAGTCGATCGGACGCGGCCGCGCGTGTCGCTGGATTGATGCCGCCGATGCCCGGTTTCGCGACCGCCTTGTTATTCCTTTCCGCGCTGGCGGGCGGCTAGCATCAAGCCACGATCAACCAAGGGAGGATGTCGACATGAAACGCGCGAAAGCCGAAATATTTCGTGAATACGGGCCTTTTACGGATATCGAAGGCGTACATGGGNCCCGACAGCGGCGAACCGGCTCGCAGGATCGACGTCGCCGCCGATGCGGGCACGGCCTTCGACGGCACGCATCTCTTCAGATCGCCGAGCGCCGCATCCAAGAAGATCGATCCGCGAACGGGCCGCGTGCTACCATACGCGCGGCGGGCAGCGCCCGCCGCGGATTCGGGCCTGACGTGGGCCGAGGGCAGCCTGTGGGTTGGGCAGTACCAGACGCGCCAGATTCATCAGATCGATTCCGGTGACGGTACGATCCTGCGCACCATCGAATCGGACTGCTTCGTGACGGACGTCACCTGGGCCAACGGCGAACTGTGGCGGCACGCTACCTNCATGCCCGCGGGCACCGGCGTCTCCGGGCTGGAATGGGACGGCGAGGCGCGCTTCTTCTGCGGCGGCGGCTGCACCGGCAAGCTTCGCGCCGTGCGCAAACCGACACGCGACGACTAGCCGCGCGGCGTCTACCCGATCGAGGCGTGTTATGATCGAGGCGTGTTATTGGTGACGAAGCATGGCGGCGGGAAGGTCGCACGCGGGCCTGTCGCGCCTCGGCGCTTCCGTGGCGGATATCTCGCGCGCAGGCGCGATAATCTTTAAGCTGTCGAATCCATTGCGCCGGCCGGCGCCGAATCATCTTAGGAAAAGCCGTTTTTGACCTCGACGTACTCCGATCATGTCCAGCTCGATTCGTGGATCGGCGAAACCGCGCGTGCCATTTGCGATTTCGACTGGAGCAGGACACCGCTCGGCGCCATCGACGAATGGCCGCAACATCTGCGCGCCGTTGTTGTGCAGGTGATGTTGCGCAACGCGCTGCCGATGGCCGTGCTGTGGGGTGAGAAAGGCACGCTGATCTACAACGACGCCTATGCGGCCTTCTCCGGCTCGCATCATCCGGCCATTCTCGGCATGCCGATCACGCGCGCGTGGCCCGAGGCGCGCGAATTCAACCAGAACGTCGTCGAAGCCGGGCTGCACGGCGAATCGCTGTCGTATCACGACATTTCCTTCGTGCTGGAACGGCGCGACAAGGCGCCCGCGGAAGTCTGGTTCGACCTGCACTACAGTCCAGTGGCCTCGAACGAGGGCGTGCCGGTTGACACGCTCGCGATCGTCGTCGACACGACCGGCCGCGTACTGCTCGAACGCCATCGCGCGGCGTCGGAAACGGCATTTCGCGAAGCCAACGAGCGCTTGCAGCTCGCGCTCAATTCGGGCGCGGTGCGCGGCACCCGTATGGGCGATTCAGGAAGACATCGTGCGGGGCGACGAACGCTTCGCGCGCACGTTCTCGTTCACTCAGGAGGAAGCGGAGATCGGCTTTCCCATCGAGCGCGCGCTCGACGTGATCTATCCCGACGACCGCGACTACGTGACGGCGTTCATCTCGCAGATGCTGCAGGACGGCTCGCCCTTTCGCGCGGAATATCGCGTGCGCGCGCAGGACGAAGGCTGGCTGTGGATTCTCGCCTCGGGCCGCTGCGATCACGATGCCGACGGCCGGCCCTTGCGCTTTCCGGGCGTGATCGTCGATATCCACGATCGCAAGATCGCCGAGGAAACGCTCAGGGAACTCACGCGCGGTCTTAAGACAAGATTTCGGAAGCGGTATCGGCGCGCATCGCGATGGAAGCGCAACTGCGCCAGAGCCTGAAGATGGAAGCGCTCGGTGCGATGACGGGCGGCGTCGCGCACGACTTCAACAACACGCTGCAGGCGATCAGCGGTAACCAGCAACTGCTGCAGTATCTGCCGCCGACCGACAGCCGCGTGCCCGAACGTGTGCAGGCCGCGCTCGACGCGGTGCAGCGCGGCGCGAAGCTCGCGTCGCAACTGCTGTCGTTCGCGCGGCGCCAGCCGCTCTCGCCGGTCGTGATCAATCCGCGGCGGCTTTTCGACGAACTGCGCGAACTGCTGCAGCATGCGGTCGGCGCATCGGTAACGATCGCGACCATGTTGCCCGCCGAACCGTGGAACTTTTGCGTCGATCGCAACCAGCTCGAAAATGCGCTGCTGAATCTCGCCATCAACGCGCGTGATGCGATCCGCGGCGACGGCAAGTTCACGCTTGCCTGCTCCAACGACGTGCTCGATGCCGCGGCCTGCGAAGGCAAGGACCTGCGTCCCGGCGAATACGTGCGCCTGTCGGCCTCCGATACCGGCGCGGGCATGACGCCCGACACGCTCGAATGCACGTTCGAGCCGTTCTTCACGACCAAGCCGGAGGGACACGGCACGGGCCTCGGACTGTCGATGGTGTTCGGCTTCGTCAAGCAGTCGGGCGGGCATATCTCGGTGTCGAGCACGCTTGGGCTCGGCACGACCGTGGACATTCTGTTCCCGCGCAGCATCGGCGACGAAATCGAGCAGCTCGCCAACACGCTGACGATCTCCGACATCATGGACGTCGTCACCGATACCAAGGTCGGCCCGACACTCGATTCGAGCTACACGCGCATCAACTACAGCGGCAAGTACAATTGGATCCGCGTGAAGCCTGGCATGGAAAAGGCCGCCGCGTTCCTGGAGACGCACCGCTATGCGGCGCT
The DNA here is from genome assembly GCA_029439495.1 of Caballeronia sp. BR6202001590007. Lineage (GTDB taxonomy): Bacteria > Pseudomonadota > Gammaproteobacteria > Burkholderiales > Burkholderiaceae > Caballeronia. The sequence goes on along the minus strand of JAQFVI010000369.1, from coordinate 23,217 downwards.
GCTCGGCGCGAGCCTCGGCTTCACCAAGCTCGAAGGCACGACGGTCAACGCGAAGGACCAGATCGTCTATACGGCGATGTCGCAGATCACCGCGTCGATGCTCAAGAGCAACCTGTACCACTCGGATATCCAGCTCGACCAGCTCGATGCGGAAATCTACGCGGGCGCGGCGAGCGTGGTGCTCGCGACCGGCGGCTGCGCGTTTCAGCCATGCGTTCGGCTGCAACGTGTTGACGGGCGACGGACATCTGATGGCGGCGGAACTCGGCGCGGAACTGTCGGGCATGGAGTTTTCGAACGCATATGGGCTCGGGCTGGCATTCTCGTCGGTGACGAAATCGCTGTTCTACAACTGGGCGACTTTCTACGACGCATCCGGCACGCCGATTCCCGGCGCGGGCTCGTCGCACGGACGTGGCGTGATCGCGAAGACGCTGGAATCGCAGCCGGTCTTCGCGTGTCTCGATCGCGCCGACGACGACATACACGGCTGGATGCGCCGCTCGCAGCCGAACTTCTTTCTGCCCTTCGACCGCATGCGCATCGATCCCTTCACGCAGCACTTTGCGGTGACGCTACGGCTCGAAGGCACGGTGTGCGGCACCGGCGGGCTGAATTTCGGCGACGAAACTTGCGCGACCTCGGTACCCGGCCTCTACGCCGCGGGCGATGCCGCGACGCGCGAACTCGTCTGCGGCGGCTTCACGGGCGGCGGCGGCCATAACGCCGCATGGGCGATGTCCTTCGGTTTCTGGGCCGGCGCGGGCGCGGCTGATCATGCGCGGCAGTCGGCATCGCGCGGGCCGCGCACGCTGCCGCATGGCGGCTTGCATGGAGGATGGCGCGACGGCGGCGGCACGTCCCTCGACGCGAACGTGCTGATCCGCGCGATGCAGGACGAAGTATTTTCGACGCGTCGCAACTGGACGCGCTGCGCGGATCTGCTCGACGATTCGCTGGCGCGCCTCGATGCCTTGTGGACGCGCGTGCGCGAGGCGCCGCCGCCGGATCGCGCAAACCGGCTTCGCGTGCGCGAAGCGACGGCGATGCTCGCGATGTCGCGCTGGATGTATCGGAGCGCATCGGCCCGCACCGAAACGCGCGGCATGGCGCGCCGCGAGGAACACAAGTCGGTCGATCCGCAGCAGCGGCACCAGCTCTTGTGCGGCGGACTGGACGAAGTGTGGGTGAATCCGCACGCGGTGGCGTGGACGGCGCAGGAGGTGGCCGCATGATCGAGATCATTGACAACGCGCGCTGCACCGGCTGCAATATCTGCGTGCGCGCGTGCCCGACCAATGTGTTCGACGTGTCGGCATCCGGCGAAGCGGGCGCCGCGCCGGTCATCGCGCGTCAGGGCGATTGCCAGACCTGCTTCATGTGCGAACTCTATTGCCCCGAAGACGCGTTATATGTAGCGTTATATGTATGATGTATGGTGCGTCGCAGAGTCGCAGACCGTGCCGGTCGTGAGCGCGACGGCGATCGAAGAAGTGGCCGTGCCGCTCATCGGCAGCTATCGCTACGAGATCGGATGGCGGCATGGAGACGAATCCGCCGCGGCGCGCGACGCCAGCTACGAGCTGCTGAGCCGAGCGCATTGAAGCGGAGTCAGGCGCGCTTCACTTCCAGTCGTCGCCGGTCCATTGCGGCGTCGCGGTCGGGTCCGGCAGCACGCTCGCGCATTGCTTGCAGGTGCGCAAAGCTTCGTCGGCATTGAATTCGCGCGTGATGCGCAGCGGATCGGCTTCGATGTCGGCCAGGTCGAAGGAGACGCTGTGCAGCATGTGCCCGCAGTGGTCGCAGAACCAGGCGATGCCGTCCTGCTCGCTTGGTGCGCGGCGTCTTTTCGATCGCCAGTCCGATGCTGCCCGGCGGGCGGCGCGGCGAATGATAAACGTTCTTGGGTAGCAGAAAGACTTCGTCCTCGTTGATGCGATGACAGACCTTCTCGCCATCTTCGATCGTTGCAAAAACACATGACCGCGAAGCTGATAAAAGATTTCGTCGTAAGGATCGAGGTAGTAGTCGTTGCGCGCATTCGGCTCCTTGATGATCTGGAAGATGTGATCGCTATTCTTGAACATGTCGCGGTTGCCGATCGTCTTCGACGACAAAGGCATGTTTTCTTCGATCCATGCGTCCAGGCTGAATGCCTCAGGTAGTTTCATCTTCGCTCCCGCAGACTGACGATGTCTGCCTTGTCGGTGACAGGCCCGGGAGTCGGGCCGTCGCCAGCGCGGGACGATAGTCAAGCCATCCGCATTAGGGAAGGTTTTGAGGGCGAAAAATAGGACAAACCAACGTCGCCGATATTGCTGCGTCAAAGCAGAAGATCGGCGTGAGCGCGCGACCGCTTCGAAGAAACGAGGCGATTAGCGCGGCGACGACCAGCCTTTGTAGCTGCCGACGTTCTCGCGCGTGACGAGCGTCGACGGCAGCAGGATGGTCGGATTCGCCGGCTTCTTGCCGTTCATCAGGTCGTAGCCGACGCTCACCGCCTGTTGCGCCATTGCCCACGGATCCTGGCTCGCGGACGCCTGCACCAGCGTATCGNCGCTGCCGATGGCTTGCGGATCGTTGATCGCGAACAGGCCGTCGAGTTTCGGGAAGCGCGTGAGATAGCCCTGCATCGCGTTCATGCCGCCTTCGCGCGAACCCTTCGCGTCCTGATCGTCGGACAGCACCTTGATGCCGAGATTCTTCGCGAGCACGGACTTGCAGCCGTTCACGCGATCGATCACCGCCGACACCTGCGGACCGTTCTCGATCACGACGTTCCCTTTGCCGTTGAGCTTCTTGGCCATGAAGTCGCAGGCCAGTTCGCCCGCCTGCACGTTGTTGGTCTGCACGGCCGCATCCGCGCCCGCCGCCGCCACGTCGACCGCGACGACGATGATGTCCGCCGCCTTCGCCTTCTTCACGGCGGGCTCGATCGCTTTCGGATCGACCGCGTTGAGCAGGATCATGTCGACGTGCGCCGAGATGAAGTTGTCGATCTGTGTGAACTGCTTGTTCATGTCGTAATCGGACGATACCGCCGTCACCCTGGCGGCCGGATTGATCGCCTTCGCCTTGGCTTCCGCGCCCTTCGAGATGGTCACGAAGTACGGATTGCCAAGCGATCCGACCGTGATGCCGATGGCCTTGAGCGGCTTGTCCGCCGCGTGCGCGGCGAGCGGCATGCCGATCCCGGTGCCGATGCCGATGGCGAGTGCGACGCTGGCGAAAAGCTTATTGTGCTTGCACATGTTTTTTGTCTCCAGTTGGTCCGTCGATGGGGGCGAGCGCGAGCGGACCTGCACGCGCCCGGATCCTGCAGAAACTTCAGGTGCGGGCCGAGCCGCGCTGACGATAGCGGTCGAGCGCCACCGCGCCGATGATGACGAAGCCCTTGATGATGTACTGCCAGATGTCAGACACGCCGAGCAGCACGAGGCCGTTGCTCAGCACGGCGATGATCAGCGCACCGACTAGCGTGCCGACGATCGAGCCGACGCCGCCGACGAAGCTCGTGCCGCCGAGAATCACGGCCGCGATCGCATCGAGTTCGTAGGACTGGCCCAGTTGCAGGCCGTTGGCGGCATAGAGGCGCGCGGCGGACATCACCGCGCCAAGGCCGGCGAGCAGGCCCGACATCGCGTAGACGAAGAGCTGGATGCCCCACACCTTGATGCCCGACAGGCGCGCCGCTTCCGGATTGCCGCCGACGCTGTAGATGCGCAGCCCGAGCACGGTGCGGCGCAGGATGAACCACGACACGGCGACCACCGCGATCGCGATGATGACGAGCCACGGAATGCCGAACAGCGAATCGTTGCCGATGAACGCGAACGACAGTTGCGGATTGAAGATGGTCGTGTCGTGCCCGANCGCCGAAGCCGAGCCCGACTGCGAGCGCCGCCGGAATGCCGAGCCAGCNGCCGACCGACAGGTCGATGCCGCCCGTCAGAATGACGAAGGTCATGCCCGCCGCGAGGACGATGTTGATCGACGCCTGCTGCGTGACGATCGACAGGTTCTGGAAGCTGAAAAAGCTGTCCGTCACGATGCCGAAGCCGATGCACAGCAGGATCAGCACCGGCAGCATGCCGGCCGTGCGCATCAGGACCTGCATGCGTTCGCGATGTTCGATGCGGTTCTGCCGCTCTGCCGCGCTGTCGGCCTTTGCTACCGGGGCGCTGTCGTGGGATTTCGTCGTGTTTGCCATGTCTGTCTCCAGTGTTTCGTGTGCGGGCGTCAGGCCGCCTGATCCAGCACGACCTTCGAGCCGGTCGCCAGTTCGATGATTCCTTCCTGCGAGATCGGCTTGCCCGAGTGGCCGCCAAGTTCGCCCGCGATTTCGCCTTCGCGCATCACGATCACGCGGTCCGCGACGCCGATCACTTCCGGCAGTTCGCTCGAAATCACTATGACGCCGACGCCCGAGCGCGCCAGGTCGTTGATGATCCGGTAGATCTCCGATTTCGCGCCGATATCGACGCCGCGCGTCGGCTCGTCGAGGATCAGCACTTCGGGTCGGGTTTCGAGCAGACGCGAGAGCAGCACCTTCTGCTGGTTGCCGCCCGACAGCGCGCCGACGTTCACGTGCATGTTCGGCACGCGGATCGTCAGCGCGCCGATCGCGTCGCGGGCGCGCGCGTTGCCGCGCGGCAGGTCCATCACGCCGAGCTTCGCATCGCGTCCGGCCACGGTGATGTTGATGTTGTCGCGCACGCTCATGTCGAGAAAGAGGCCTTGTCCCTTGCGGTCTTCGGTCAGATAGACGAGACCGGCGTCGATCGCGTCGCGCGGCGTGCGCAGCGCGAGCAGCTTGCCGTGCATCGACACTTGGCCGCGCGTCTTGTCTTCCGCGCCGAAGATCAGGCGCGCGAGTTCGGTGCGGCCCGCGCCGACGAGGCCCGCGATGCCGAGCACTTCGCCCGCGTGCAGGTCGAGGCTGCAGCCGCGCACGCGCTTGCCGTCGGCGATGTCGCGCACCGAGAGCACGACCTTGCCGGGATCGTAGGGCGCGTGCTCCTTCTTGTAGAAGCCGGAGATGTCGCGGCCGACCATCATCTTCACGAGGCTTTCGGCGGACAGTTCGTCGCGCATCAGCGTGCCGACGTAGCTGCCGTCGCGAAGCACCGACACGCGGTCCGACAGCTCGTAGATCTCCGCCACCCGGTGGCTGATATAGATGATCGCGATGCCTTCCTCGCGCAGCCGGCGCACGAGTTCGAACAGGCGGTCGGTCTCGCGCGAGGACAGCGGCGTCGTCGGTTCGTCCATCACGAGGATGCGCGCGTTCGCATGCACGGCGCGCGCGATCTCGACCAGTTGCCGCTCCGCGATCGACAGGTCGCCGACCAGCGTGTGCNGCCGTCCGCGCCGCAATTCGCGTCCCACGTAGATGTTTTCCGTGACCGACAGATTCGGCGCGAGGCTCAGTTCCTGATAGATGACGGCGACGCCGAGTGCGCGCGCGGCGAGCGGTCCGTCGATGACGACGGTCTTGCCGTCGATCAGGATTTCGCCGCCGGCGTCGGCCTGATACGCGCCGGAGAGGATCTTCATCAGCGTGGACTTGCCCGCGCCGTTTTCGCCCATCAGCGAATGCACTTCGCTGGGGAGAACGGACAGGCGCACGTCGTTGAGTGCGCGCACGCCCGGAAAGGTCTTGCTGATGCCGCGCATTTCCAGCAGCGGCGGACGGGACGATTGCGATGCGGAAAAGTCATGCGGCATGGTTCACCTCTTGCGTCTTGATGATGCCCGCGTGGCGGACGCCCGCCCGTGGCGAAAAGTTGAAGAACATCGACAGCGTGGCAGCGCCGATCGCGCCCGCGTCCGGACCGAAGCTGCCGCGCACGAGCGACGGCGTGCCGCGCGCTTCGGGCGCGTTGGCGGCGAGCGTCGCTTCGAGACGCGCGACGAGCTTGTCGAGCAGGCCGCCGTCGATGTCGGCATCGATTACGACCATCGGCACGTCGAGCACGCAGAGCGTCGAGCGAAGTGCGGGCGCGAGCGCTTCAATGCAGTCGTCGAGCCATTCGTCGACGGCGGGCAGGCGCTGTTCGATGCACGCTTCGAGATCGACGCGATTGCCGCCGGCCGCGCCTCGGTAGTGCAGATGTCGCGCAAGCGAATTCAGCGATGCGCGCGACAGCAGGATGTCCCACGCGCCCGCGGGCTGCGGCGCGGACGGCAGGCGGCTCGGCGGGACCGGAATCACGCCGATGTCGCCCGCGTTGCCCGATGCGCCGCGCAGACAGTCGCCGTCGATCGCGATGCCGCCGCCGATCGCCGCGCCCAGGAAGAGATAGATGAAGTCGTCGCAGCGGCGTCCGTGGCCGTAGAACAGTTCGGCGGTCGTGGCGGCGTTGCCGTCGTTTTCGCTGAAGACGGGCAGCGCGAGCGCGCGGCCGAGCGCATCGGCGAAATCGGTGCGATCCCATGCGCGGAAGGTTTCGGCGGGCAGACCGAGTTCGCGCAGCCACGAGCCCAGATCGAACGGCTGCGCGATGCCGATGCCCGTGAGGCGCTCGCGTTCCGCCGCGCTCAGGAGGCCGAGCATCTTTTCGATATCGCGCTGCACGATCTTCAGCGCGGCGACCGGATGCGGCAACACGCCGTCGACGGCGGCGCGCGCGAGCACGTCGCCCGCGAAGTTCACCAGCACCGTTTCGATGCCCGTGCGATCCAGCCGCACGCCGATGCCGAACGCGCCGCGCGGATCGAGCCGGATGAGCGACGCGGGTTGTCCGCGCTGACCGTCGAGCCGGCGTCCCGAATACTCGATGAGCCCCGCCTTTTCCAGCGAATCGATGATGCCGCCGACCGCCGTGTTGGTCAGATTCGCGTGGCGCGCGAGATCGGCCTTCGATGCCGGTTCGGCCCGTCGCAGCGCCTGCAGCAGCAGACGCTCGTTGTAGCGCCGCACGTTCGCGGAATTGCTTCCTCTGCTGCCTGAGGCTTTCACGCGCTGTCTCCGTTGAATAACCGTCGGCGGGCGCGGTCATTAAATAAATCAAGTTGATTTATTTAAGAACGACGGCGAGGTGAAGTAAAGCAGGGAAATCCCGAAGGGCCGTTATTTGCTGGAAATTGGCTGAAGTAAGCGGATTTTGAACACGCTTGGCGCGTGCCGCACGTCATCACACTAGGCGAAGCGCGAAACAGTGCCAAGGCGCAGCGCGGGACGCTGTGCTATCGTCGGCGACAAAATTCCACGCTTTCGACGAACATGTTTTCGCTCTCCGGCACAACACACGCGAGCAAGGTCGCGCAATACGACGATCTTTTGCAGCAGACGCGCTCGCTCATCGGCGATGAACGCGACTTCATTGCGAATGCGGCGAATTTTTCGTCGCTCGTCTATCACTCGCTGCCGGAACTGAACTGGGCCGGGTTCTATCTCTTTGACGGCACCGAGCTCGTCGTCGGGCCGTTTCAGGGCAAGCCGGCGTGCGTGCGCATCGCGCTCAGGCGCGGCGTGTGCGGCACGGCCGCGCGCGAACGCCGCACGCAGGTCGTGCCCGATGTCGAAGCGTTTCCCGGTCATATCGCATGCGATTCGGCGTCGCGCTCGGAGATCGTCGTGCCGCTGATCGCTAGCGACGGCACGCTGATCGGCGTGTGGGACGTCGACAGTCCTGTCGCCGGGCGCTTCGACGACGAAGACGCGCTGGGCATGGAGGCGCTGTGCACGGCCTTCGTCGCGCTCGCCTGGAAGCCGTGCGCATGAACGGCAACGGCGTCCTCATCGTCGCGAGCGCGCATGACGTGCCGACGAGCATCGAGCGGCTCGAGGCGCTGTTCGCCGAGCGCGGGCTCACCGTGTTCGCGCGGATCGATTTCTCCGGCGATGCTGCCCGCGCCGGCCTGTCGATGCCGCCGAGCCAGCTCGTCGTGTTCGGCAATCCGAAGGCCGGCACGCCGCTGGTGCTCGCTGTGCTGACCGCCGCGCTCGACTTGCCGCTCAAGGTGCTCGTTTGGGAAGACGCGAACGAACGGACGTGGCTTTCGTATAACGCGACCGATTATTTGCGCGAGCGTTATGGACTCGACGCCGACGCGATGAAGCCCGTCTCCGTCATGCCCGCGCTGGTCGAAGCGGCGGCGCGCTGACGCGCTTTTGCTCCGCTTACAATGAGTCGACCGCCACCGCCTCGATTTTGCCGATGCACAGTCCTCTTCGACGCCGTTTGCTCGCCGCCTGCGTCCTGAGCGCGGGTGGCGTCGCGCGCGCAAGGCGCGTTCGCCGCAGCGGAGGGCAGAACGGACGGCAAGACGATCGCGCTCGTGCTCAAGTTGCTCGCCGATCCCTTCGTCGCGACGATGATCGAAGGCGCTAGGAACTATCAGCGCCATTTCACGCAGACCGACAACGACGTCGCGGGCCAGATCTGCATCGTGCAGTCGCTGATCGAGGCGAAGGTCGGCGCGCTCGTCATCGAAGGCGCTGCTGCCCTATGCGGCGAAGGCGATCGCGGCGGGCATCATCGTGATCACCTTCGATACGCCCTTCGACGATGCTGCTCAGGATGCCGCCAATCTGCAGATTCCTTTCGTCGGTCCCGACAGCCGGCGCGGCGTGCGCCTGGTCGGCGCCTATCTCGGCACGAAGCTCAGGCCCAACAGCGAGGTCGGCATCATCGAAGGTCCGGCGAACGACCGCAACGCGCAGCAGCGCACGCTCGGCTTCCGGCAGGCGATGGATGCGGCGGGCATGCGTATCGCGTCCGTCGATGCGGGCGACTGGAGCACCGCGAGCGGCAAGTCGATCGCGGTGCAGATGCTGGCTGCGCATCCGGCGATCGCCGGCATGATGTGCGCGAACGACAACATCGCGATCGGCGCGATCGATGCGATCCGCATCGCGGGAAAGAAGGGCCGCCTGCTGGTGACGGGCTACAACGATATCGACGCCGTGCAGCCGATGCTCGAAGATGGCCGCCTGCTCGCGACCGTCGAGCAATTCGGCGCGCAGCAGGCGGTGTTCGGTGTGGATGTCGCGGTGAAGGCGCTGCTGGAACGGCGGCGTCAGCGGGACTTGTCGCCGTTCATGGAGACGCCGGTGCCGGTGGTGGTGAAGGGCGCACCGAAAGCGTCGCGCGGTTAGCCCGCTCCCACCATCCCCCGCCGCGCCAGATTCGCATACAACGCCCGCACCCCGAACGTCCACGGCGCGATCTCCGTCGACAGCCGCACCGTATTCACCAGCGCACCGAGCGTCGGTGTCGAGATCGTCACGACGTTGCCGAGGTGATGCGTGAAGCCGCCGCCCGGCGTGTCGCGATCCTTGATCGGCGAGAACATCGTGCCGAGGAACAGCACGAAGCCATCGGGATACTGGTATACCGGCCATGCGTCTGGAACACGAGATCGGCCGGATCGCGGCTGATCTCGCTCATGTGGCTCACGCCTTCGAGCACGAAGCCGTCGTCCGCGCCCTCGATCTTCAGCGACAGGCTCACGCCGCGCACGGTATCGAGCGTGAAGCGCTCGTCGAACAGGCGCACGAACGGGCCGATCGAGCACGAGCCGTTGTTGTTTCGCCTTGCCGAGCAGCAGTGCGCTGCGGCCTTCGATATCGCGCAGGTTCACGTCGTTGCCGAGCGTCGCGCCGACGATCTTGCCGTCCGCGTTCACCGCGAGCACGATCTCCGGCTCCGGATTGTTCCACTGCGACGTCGGATAGAGGTCGACCTCCGCGCCGAAGCCGACCGACGACATCGGCTGCGACTTCGAGAACACCTCCGCATCCGGCCCGATGCCCACTTCCATGTACTGCGACCACGCTCCGCGCCGCTCGGGTTCGGCCTTCAGTTTGATCGCGCTTTCCGAGCCCGGCTCGATCTTCGATAGATCCGCGCCGATCAGGTTGTTGATGGTCTCGCGCACTTCGCGCGCCTTGGCGGCATCGCCGCCCGCCTGTTCCTCGATCACGCGTTCGAGCAGGCTCACCGCGAAAGTGACGCCGCACGCCTTGATCGCCTGCACGTCGCCGGGCGCCAGCGCGCAGGCCGCCGGTCTTGCCGTCGAGCGCGTCCTGCAACAGTTCCTCGACAGAATAGAGGCGCTCGCCCGGCGCTTGGCGCGCGATGTCGACGGCATCGGCGCGCTCGAACAGGTCGGCCGTGGTCGGCGCGGCGCGGGTGATGTCGAACACCTCGCCGTTGCGCACGGCGACGACCGTTGGACCGTCGATGGGCGTGGGACGCCAGACGCGGCCGATCAGCACGGCATCGGCGAGATCTTCGGGCAGGCAGGCGGAAGCGGGCAGAGTCGACATGAGCGACATTTACCGTTGAACGGAAGGGAAGCCGATCGTAGCCCGCGTCGCTCGGAGTGTCCATTGGGTTGAATATCTATCCAACCTGTTGGAATATGCCGCGATGGAAAAAACCTACGACGTCCCCGCGCTGCGCCGCGCCGGCGATATCCTCGGCGCGCTCGCCGCCGCCGGCAAGTCGGTGCGCGCGGCTTCTCTCGCGCAATCGTCCGGCCTTTCGCGCAGCACGCTGTACCTGATGCTCGAAACGCTCGCCCGCATGCAGTGGATCGAAAAGCGCGACGACGGCTATGTGATCGGCGTCGGCCTGTTCGAACTCGGCAATGCCTACGTGCGTCACGACACGCTGCAGGCGGCGTTTCGCGACGGCGCGGGCGCCTTCATTCACCAGCACAACGAGGTCGTGCAGCTCGCCGTGCTCGACGGCACGCAGGTCGTCTATGTCGCACGCGAAGATGCGCATCGGCTGGTACGGCTGGTACGGCTGGTGTCCGATCTCGGATCGCGGCTGCCCGCGCATTGCTGCGCGCTCGGCAAAGCGCTGCTCGCGGGCTTGTCCGACGACGCTGTCATCGAACGCCTGCCCGAGCGGCTCGAAGCTGTCACGCCCCGCACCATTACCCGCCGCGCGGCGCTTTTGCGCGAACTCGCGGCCATCCGCGCGAGCGGCCTCGCGATCGAGCGAGAGGAAGTCGCCGAAGGGCTCGCGTGCTTCGCTGCCTATGTCGGCACGACGCCCGCCGGCAATCGCGTCGCGGTGTCGACCAGCGTGCCGGTCGGTCGGCTCGATGCGAAGCGCGAGAAGCAGATTTCCATCGGTATCGTGCAACTGGCGGAGCAATTATGCGGCGTGCTCTGAGCGTCGTACTTGCTTTTCCTTCTGTGGGCAGTTCGTAATGGAATGCGCTTTGCTTAATTAACGCTCGCCGCCCGCCTGCCGGGCTGCCATCGTGCGCATGAATGCGCGAAATCGACCAGCGGTTCCACCCGGCGCTTCGCGCGGGATTCACACGCCGAACGACCCAAGTGAGCGGCAATGCCAGACACGAACGATATCCACGACGATGCACGCGACAACGCCGATGCCAAGCCGCGCCTCAAAACCAAATCGAACGGCAAGCCTCGCAACGACGACGGCAAGGACAATGACGACGACGGCGACGGAAAAGGCAACGGTAAAGGCAAAGACGACGACAAAGGCGATGGCCGCAAGAAGCCCGGCAAGAAGCCGCTGATCATTCATCCTCGGCATCGTGGTGATCCTGCTCGCCATCGGTGCATTGATCTGGTGGTTCATGACGCGCAACCAGGAAAGCACCGACGACGCCTACACTGACGGCGACGCCGTCACCATCGCGCCGAAGGTGTCCGGTTACGTGGTGGCGATGAACATCGACGACAACCGCTTCGTGCACAAGGGCGATCTGCTGATCAAGATCGATCCGCGCGACTATCAGGCGCAGGTCGATCAGGCGAATGCACAGCTCGGGCTCGCCGAGGCGCAACTGCGCTCCGCCCAGGCGCAATTCGAAGTCGCGCGCGTGCAGTACCCGGCGCAACTCGCGCAGGCGCAGGCGCAGGCGTAGGAACAGACCGCGCGCGCCAATCCCGCGCAGGCGAGCGCGGCTTACGAACGGCAACGCAGCGTCGATGTCCGCGCGACTTCGCAACAGAACATCGATACCGCGACCGCACAGCAGAAGAGCGCGCAGGCCAACGTCGCGCAGGTGCGCACCGCGAGCCTTGTGCCGCAGCAGATCGCCACGGTGGTCGCCAATGTCGAGGAAAAGCGCCAGCAGGTGCGCCAGGCTCAGGCACAGCTCGAAACCGCGCAGCTCAATCTCGGGTACACGGAGTTGCGCGCGCCCGCCGACGGCTGGATCACTAAGCGCAACGTGCAATATGGCACCTTCCTTCAGGGCGGTACGTCGATTCTGCAACTCGTCACGACGCGCGTCTGGGTGACGGCCAACTTCAAGGAATCGCAACTCGATCGCATGCGCCCCGGCGACAAGGTCGATGTCAACATCGACGCCTATCCGGGCATCAAGCTGCACGGCCATGTGGATAGCGTGCAGCTCGGCAGCGGCTCGCGCTTCTCCGCGTTTCCAGCCGAAAAGGCGACCGGCAACTTCGTGAAGATCGTGCAGCGCATGCCGGTGAAGATCGTCATCGACGACGGACTGAAGCCCGGCACGTCGCTGCCGCTCGGACTGTCGGTGGTGCCGACCGTCATGCTCCGCCACTAGACGATCGCGAGCCACACACAATGAGCGATGCACAAGCCGAACACGACCAAATCGGCTGAAAGCCGCGTTCGAATCCGTGGCTGATCGCCGTGGTCGTCACGCTCGCGGCGTTCATGGAAGTGCTCGACACGACCATCGTCAACGTCGCGCTGCCGCACATTTCCGGCACCATGTCCGCGAGCTACGACGAATCGACCTGGACGCTCACGTCCTATCTCGTTGCAACGGCATCGTGCTGCCGCTGTCGGCCTATTTCTCGAAGATACTCGGCCGCAAGCGCTACTTCCTCATCTGCATCGCCGCGTTCACAATCTGCCCGTTCATGTGCGGTATCGCGACCAATCTCGGGGAACTGATCGTGTTTCGCATCCTGCAGGGTTTCCTCGGCGGCGGCCTACAGCCGAGCCAGTAGTCGATCATTTTCGACACCTTTCCGCCCGAACAGCGCGGCCGCGCGTTCTCCATTTCCNGTGTTTCTGATCAACGTGCCGGTCGGCGTGCTGACCACCATCGCGGTGATGCAGTTTGTCGAGGATCCGACGTGGGAAAAGCGCAAGAACCCGAAGAAAGTGGGCATTGACGTGGTCGGCATCAGCCTGATTGCGCTCGGGCTTGGCTGCCTGCAGGTGTTTCTGGATCGCGGCGAGGACGACGACTGGTTCTCGTCGAACTTCATCGTCACCTTCGCGGTGCTGGCGGCGGTCGGGCTCGTCGGCGCGACTTTCTGGCTGCTCTATGCGAAAAGGCCGTCGTCGATCTGCGCGTGCTGAAGGATCGCAATTTCGCGCTCGGTTCGGCGGCGATCTTCGGCTTCGCCTCAGTGCTGTACGGCAGCGCGGTGCTGATTCCGCAGCTCTCGCAACAGCAGCTTGGCTACACCGCGACGCTCGCGGGGCTGGTGCTGTCGCCGGGCGCGATCTGCATCGTGTTTCTGATACCGGTCATCAGCAAGTTGATGAACGTGATCCAGACGCGCTTTCTGGTCCCGTTCGGCTTCTTCCTGATGGGATGCGCGCTGCTGTATTCGCATCATCTGGTGCCCAACGTCGATTACGTGACGCTCACGAAGATGCGCAGCGTGCAGTCCATCGGCATCGTCTTTCTGTTCGTGCCGGTGACGACGCTCGCGTATCTGTCGCTGCCGAAGTCGCTGAACAACGATGCATCCGCGCTCTTCACGATGTTTCGCAACGTCGCCGGATCGATCGGCATCTCGCTCGCGACGGCGATGATCCGCGAGCGCACGCAGGCGAACATGGCGCATATGGTCGAACATCTGACGCCACTGAATCAGCCGTACAACGATACGGTGAACCGCATCGCGCGCACGCTGATGGACACCGGCCAGACCATGTCGCAGGCGATGAGCGCCGCGACCGGGCACATGTATCAGACGCTCGTCTCGCAGGCGACGATCCTCGCGTATCTCGACGTGTTCCTCGCCTGCGCGATCTTTTCGTTTCTGTTCATTCCGATGACGTTCTTTTTCTCGCTGGTCAAGGCGTCCGGTCAGGCGGGAGGCCATTGAAATGAAGCCGCGTGTTTCCCTTTCCCGGTCAATCTGCGCGACTATGCTCCTGTTCGCGCTCGGTGCATGCGCCGTCGGCCCCGATTTCAAGTCGCCGGATGCGCAAGCGCCCGACGACCTGGAGCGATGCCCGTCGCGTGCAGCAAACGAAGGACGCGCCGCCCGACTCGCGTGTGTCGCATGCGGCGTCGCCGTCGGTCGTGACGAGCGCGTCCGATCCCGATCCGCGCTGGTGGAAGCAGTTCGGCGATGCGACGCTCGACTCGCTGATCGAGCGCGCCGTCGCGGGCAATCTGTCGCTGCAGAGCGCGGTGCTGCGTATCGAGGAAGCGCGCGAGCAGAGCGTATCGGCGGCAGCCGCTGGTCTGCCGCAACTGAGCGCGAGCGTCAAGCGCGAGCAACTCGGGCGAAGGGCATTCTCGAATCGCAGGGCGTCTACGACCGGCTCGGCGGTCTCGGCGCGAACGGCGCGCAGATTCGTCAGGGTCTCGATTCGGCGACCGGTCCGACGACGCTCTATCAGGACAGCTTCGACGCATCGTGGGAACTCGATCTGTTCGGGCGCGTGCGGCGCTCGGTCGAATCGGCAAATGCGCAGACGCAGGCCGAAATCGAAAGCCGCAACAATGCGCTCGTCTCGCTCGAATCCGAAGTCGCGCGCACCTATGCGCAATTGCGCGGCGCGCAGTCGATCAAGCGCATCACACTTGCGGAAATCGACGCCGAACAGCAGATCCTCGACCTCACGCGCGAGCAGGCGCGCGTCGGCCTGACAAGCCAGCAGGACGTGCAAAGCGCGAGCGCGCAACTCGGCAGCCTGCAGGCGCAGTTGCCGACGCTCGATGCGCAAATCGCGCAGGCGATGAACGGATTCTCCGTGCTGACCGGCGCGCCGCCCGGCACGCTCGACGCCGAACTTGCCGACGACCGCGGCGAGGCCGTCGTGCCGCCCGTGCTGCCGCCCGTGCCCATCGGCCTGCCGTCGACGCTCGCGCGGCGGCGTCCGGACATTCGCCGTGCCGAGGCGCAACTGCATGCGGCAACGGCGGAAATTGGCGTCGCGATCGCGCAGCTCTATCCGGACATTTCGCTGACGGGGCAGGGCGCACGCGCGCGACCAGGGCGCGTTATCTCGCCCACTGGTCGAGTCTCTTCTGGTCGGTCGGCCCGAGCATTTCGCTGCCGATCTTCGAAGGCGGCGCGTTGCGAGCGAACGTTCGCGTCGCGAAGGCCGAAGCGGGCCAGGTCGCGTTGCAGTATCGGCAGACAGTGCTCGGCGCGTTGCAGGACGTCGATAACGCGCTCGTTAGCTATCGCACCGAGCAGGACCGGCGCGAGGCGCTGGTGCGCACGGTGGAGGCCAATCGCGTGAGCCTGCAACTGGCAATGGAGAGCTATCGCAAGGGCATCACGCCGTTCGTCAACGTGCTCGATGCGGAACGGCAGCTTGCGCAGACGCGCGAGCAACTCGCGCAGTCGACCGTGAATGTGACGACGAATCTGATCGCCGTCTACAAGTCGCTCGGCGGCGGCTGGGAAGGCGATGTCGCGGCTACCGCGCAGAACGCGGCGAACTAGCGGCTGCGCTTTTTCCAGTCGTAGCCCGCCGTCGGATCGGTGACGCCGGGTTTGCGACCGATTGCGGGTTTTCGCTGCACAGCGTGACGAAGCCGATGTCCTCGCCATCGGCCTGACGCCGGCGCAGGTCTTCGGCGAAGCGCAGCGCGTCGGCGAGCGCATCGGCGTCGAAGCGGCGAAAGCGGGCGGCATCTTCACTATCTAGGTTGGCGTCGAGCCAATAGACCACGAACATCGTTGTGTTCCGGATTTGTCGAGAGAAGGAGAGATCCCGGACGCGCCGCGCGAGCTTGCCGACATCGTGCAAAAACTGCACAGCGACGCTGCGCGGCGGGCGCACGGGTATTCCCGAAGTGTAACGTCGGCCGCTCCCGTGCAGCCTAAGGGACGATGTCGAGCGCACGGCAAGGAATGGACGTTGCTGAGGGACGTTGCTGAGATTTGCGCTCACCCCAAGGCCGCCCCGATGCAATCACACGACCGTTCACCCGACCAGGCCGTCTGGCAGATTCCCCTGCGCTCGACGCGTCACGAGGAGCCGCGCGTGCTCATCGCCGACGGACGACGATCTCGAAGCGACTCGCGCGATGTGTCTCGCCCTGGAAGACGCCGACTTCACCNCGGCTGGGAAGCCGCCGAAGCGATCCGCGCGATCGATCTGGACATGCTGTTGATCGCGCATACGAGCTGCACCGATCCCGAGGACCGCACGCGTGCGCGACGCACGGGTTTCAACGGCTATTTCGTGAAGCCGACGGAACTGGAACACATGATCGAGGTGATGAAACAGTACTTCTGCGCCCACGAAGCCGCGTGCCGCGCCGACCGGCAGATGACGTGCTATTGAGTCGGCGTGGGCCATCGACACGTCGTCCCAGTACCGGCAATAGCCGGCCCAGAAAGGCATCTGCTCCTGCGCGCTCACGCTCGCCGGCAGCGGATGCGCGAGCAGACGGCTCAGGCGCACGACCTCCGTGCGCTTGCGCCGGTACAGCGCCTGTGATGCGCGCGTCGTCGTGCACGATGCATCGAGTGCGGTGATCGCGAGCCAGAAGCCCGCGGCGGGCGTCGATGCCATCGGTGAGAGGATGTTGCGATCGCATCTCGGGCCGTGCTCATGGCAGAGGATGGCTGCCATCTGGCCGAGGATTGACATCGTTGTTGCTAGGGAAGATTCGCCTGAATGCAGCATATCGGCTCTCTGAGGTCGGTTCGCTTGCGAAGCGTTTTATCAAGATACCGTAGCGAATTTAGGAATTATCGTAGAGCTACAAAAATCTACATGTGCTTGCGCGCGGGTTGGGCGCGTGTCGGGCGCTCGTTGAAACGTTCATTGCGAGCCAATTCGAATGCCTTCCGTCAAGTGACGTGTCGATGCCGTCAAGCGAATGAAAGCCTCATGCGGGCCGCGCTGCATGCATGACGGATTCGTGTTAAAGCTGTTGACCGCTTCTCCAACCCGTTCCTCCAACCCGCTTCTTCAATCCACTTATTGCCTTGCGACGATTAGCCACTCTCTGGCGCCTCGGCCGGGCTTTCGTGCGCGAAAGCCATCTCATCGACGACGGCGCGTCGATGCAGCGCGTCGCGCGCTTCTTCTTTGCTGCGCACGGTGCGCGCGCGGCTCCGCTGACCGCGAGCGTGCCGGTGCTGCGCCAGTTGCCGCGCGTGCTCGAAGCCGCGTCGGACACGCTCGCGCGTCATCCTGCGCTGGCGGAAACCGCCGTGCGCGTCGCGCTCGTCGAGATGGACGGCTTCTTTCAGCCCTACGACGCCGCCCGTTTCCGCGCGGCCTGCGCCGATGCCTTCGCGCCCGTGCAATCGATCGACATCACCGAAGTCGGCGACGTGCCGCTGCGCATCACGCTGCTGCGTCCGGATGCGCGCCGCGAACTCGCCGACGATCTCGATCTCGCGCTGGCCGCCGCGCGCTTCGCCGAACGCCACTCGCGCAAGGCGCGCGATCTGCAGGCGGTGCAATGGATCCAGCGCGCGAAAGAAAACGTCGATGCGATGATCGATCTGCGCCAGCGCGCCGCCGATCAAAGCTATCTGCGCTATCGCCTGCGCAACGACGATCGCCTCGCCGTGCCCGAAGTGCTCTGGGACTACTGCAACGATTCCATCCTGACGACGCGCACCATCGTGAGCGTGCCGATCAAGGACAAGGACGCACTCGCGATGTATGGCCTGAAGCAGCCCGATCTCATCGCGACGCTGATTGAGGCTTTCTTCGAAATGGCGCTGGGCGTCGGCCTCTATCACGCCGGTCTCGATGCGGCCGGCGCGCGCGTGAGCATCGAGCCGAACACGCTCGGCCAGCTCGTGCTCGAAGCCGACAATCCGACGATGTTCTTCGCCGCGCACGAGCGCGAGTTCCTGGTCGGCGTCTCCGATGCACTGCTCGACGGCGATCACAAGGCCGCCGCGCGCACGCATCTCGAATAGGGCCGGCCGGAGTCGAACGCGACGCATCACGAAGTGCGCGTCGAATCCACTTACCGACGCGAGGCCGAGCGCTTTTCCTCGCCGGATACGCGCGGCCGCGCAGGCGTCGCGCATCTCTTCGATGCCATCGGCAAGGCGCCGGCCGCGCACATGTTCAGCGCGAAGCACGGGCGTATTGCGGCGCGCGCGGTGCTGCTGTCGCGCTCGGTCGAAACGATCGAACGCATGGCGCACGACATCGCGCCGGACATCGACGTCTGGCAGATCACGCGTCAGGTGCTGCGGCGTCTCGCGAAAGATCAGTTTTCCGCGCACGGCATTCTTGCGCATCTCGCCCGCGAAGCGACGCACTGGCCGCAGATGCTGCCGCGCCTGCCGACGCTCATCGCGAGACGCGCGGGCGCGGCGGGCGAACGGTGATCCATTGGCCACCGCCGATGCAACGAACGGCGGCTCGGTGAACCATTCCGGATACCGTATCGATCAACGATGCCCGCGTTTGCCCGCGAAGATCGCCGCTATGCGCGCGGCCGCGTGAATTGATCATCGCCCTTTCCTAGAATGAGAACGGCTCCGGCTCGCAGACCATGCGCCGGAGCGTCTCGACAGTGCGGGGTGTATGAACTCAGCATCCACCGGTTCGCGGCGGCGCGTGCCGCTGCAGATGACCTCGCGGCAACGTGAACGGTGCGAGCGTGGGCGTCTACGGGACCTGGCGCCGCAATCCGGCGAGCCCCGATGGTCCGTATGTCGATACCTGGTTTCAGTACGCGTACTTCGACAATACGGTGAAGGGATCGCAACTGAACGGCGAAAGCTACGCGAGCCAGTTGTGGTCGGGATCCGTGGAAGGCGGCTGGGCGATGCCGGTGGCGCAAACCGCGACGGGGCCGCTGCTGATCGAGCCGTAGCTTCAGGCGATCTGGTCGCACTACGGGGCGGACGATCGCGTGCACGGCGACGTGATCGCGCTGTCCGATCTCGGCGGCGTGCCGCGCAGCATCGACGTGCAGTCGATCTCCTCGTGGACGGCGCGCTTCGATCTCGCGGTGGCCTCTGGCGACGGGCGCCTGCCGGAGAGCGTGGTGCTCGATCTGGCGGCTTCGCCGACGCTCTCGAACGGCGCGGCGACCGCGACCGTCTACTTCAACGACGTGATGATCGGCGCGAAGCTGTTGAACGTCGATGGCGTGCGCCAGCGCATCGCGGTGCCGATTCCGCGCTACGCGCTCGTGCGCACCAACGAACTGCGCGTGACCTTTCGCCGCCAGCCGGACGCGGGCTGTCAGGCGCCGCAGAACTATCCGGTCGCGGTGTTGCCGACCAGCCATCTGCGGATCGCCAAAGCGAGCGCGGGCAATACCTTCGTCGGCATGGCGGCGCGCTACGCGACGTCGGCGACGGTCTACGTGCCACGCGCCTATCTCGACGATTCCCTCAACACCGTACCGCGCCTCGCGTATCTGACCGACGCGGCGGGCGTCGCGCCGGTGCAGGCGAAGTTCGCCGTCGCGCAGGACCAGGCCGCGCCCGCGCCGGACGGCCCGTTCCTCGCCGCCGACGTGAAGGTTGCCGACGAGGAGAATCCCGTCGTCTACAACGCCGACCATCTGACGCTGTCGGCGCGCTCCGGCGACATGCTGCTCGACATGTCGGGCCTGTCGCGCGTCGCCGTGGTGAGCGTCGCGACTTCGGGCGGGCAGAGCGGCACCGTGTATCGCTCGACGGGCACGGCGCCCGTGCTGACCGACAAGCTCGCGCTGTCGCGCGGCGATATCGCCGTGGTCGATCACACCGGCGTGCTCAAGCAGTTCGATACGGTCGATCCCGACTAACTCGCCGACGAGCCGGTCACGTCCGCAGCGTGGGTCACGCAGCACTGGGCGCGCTGGGGCATTCCCGCCGTGCTGCTCGTGCTGATCGCGCTCGCGGGCAACGCGCGCCGTAGATCGCTCAAGCAAAAACAAGCAGAGTTACGGAACAAGGACGCCGAGTGAGTCTGGACCTGTTGCGGTGGTATGGCCGGCTGATCCTGGCGCAGTACTACCAGGGGCTGGAGTACGTCGCGGCGACGGTAGCCGCGATCATCCTGCTGTCGAGCCTCGACGATCTGTTCATCGACATCTGGTTCTGGACGCGCAAGTTCTGGCGCAAGTTCATGATCGAGCGGCGCTACTCGCCGCTCACCGTCGAGCAACTGAACGCGCGCGACGAGCAGCCGATCGCGATCATGGTGCCCGCGTGGCACGAGCAGGATGTGATCGCCGCGATGATCGAGAACCTCGTGCACGTCGTCGATTACCGCGCGTACACGATCTTCGTCGGCACCTACCAGAACGATGCCGCGACCATCCGCGAAGTCGAGCGCATGCGGCATCGCTACAAGCATCTGCATCGCGCGGAAGTGCCGCACGACGGCCCGACCTGTAAGGCCGACTGCCTGAACTGGCTGGTGCAGGCGATCCTCCACTACGAATACGAGGCGGGCACCGAATTCGCCGGCGTCGTGATGCACGACAGCGAAGACGTGCTGCATCCGATCGAACTGAAGTTCTTCAACTACCTGCTGCCGCGCAAGGACATGATCCAGTTGCCAGTGGCATCGCTCGAACGCAACTGGTACGAGCTCGTCGCGGGCACCTACATGGACGAGTTCGCCGAATGGCACGCGAAGGATCTGGTCGTGCGCGAGAGTTTGGCGGGCGCGGTGCCGTCGGCACCTGCTTTTCGCGCCGCGCGATACTCGCGCTCGTCGAAGAAACCGAGAGCCAGCCGCTCAACACCGAAAGCCTCACCGAGGACTACGACGTCGGCGCACGCATCCTCAGGATGGGCATGTCGTCGATCTTTCCGCTCTTTCCTGTGGAGTTCACTTCGCGCCGCAAGGTCTGGTTCGGCCTCGGTCCGGAACGCGAGATCCGCACGACGATGCCACTGTGCGTGCGCGAGTTCTTTCCCAACACCTTTTCTTTCGCACCGCGTATCGGCAGTGCGCGCTGGACGCTCGGCATCGGCCTGCAAAGCTGGGCGCTGATCGGCTGGAGCGGGTCGCTCGCCAATCGCTATCTGCTCGCGCGCGACTGCAAGGGCGTCGTGACGGCCTTCGTCGGCATACTTGCGTATCTGCTGGCGATCCAGTTCCTGCTGTTCGCGGCGGCCGCGTATTTCGGCTGGACGCCGGATCTGTTTCCGTCGCCGTTCATCGATTCGGCCTGGCTGCAGGCGCTGCTCGCGGCGAATTTCGTCGCGCTGTGCATCCGCGTCGTGCAGCGGATCATCTTCACGACGCGCCCCTACGGATGGGAGCACGGCGTGCTCGCCGCGCCGCGCATGGTGATCGGCAATGTC
>JAQFVI010000369.1:0-1720 GCA_029439495.1 Caballeronia sp. BR6202001590007 | reverse complement strand
GCGGCGCGCCGTTTCGTCACGCAGACGAGGCGCTCGACGCGTACAACCAGTATCGTTATATCGATGCGACCGCGAGCGCGCGCGAAGCCATTCGCCAGCGTCCGGACGTCGCCAATCTGCGCATCCGGCTCGCCAATGCGCTCGCCGCGCGCGGGCATCTGAAGGAAGCGAGCCGGAACCTGAGAGAGGCGATTCGCGAACTCGGGCCGTTGCCGACGCTCGTGCGGCGGCGGCGCAAAATCGAGGACGTGATCGCGGGCGGCACCGGCGATCTGCAAGGTCCGGCGCTGCGGGCGGCGCGCGCGGCGTATCGCGATTACGCGCGCAAGGACTACACGGCGGCCGTCGCCGAGAGCCGCGAGGCGATCCGGCTCGCGTGCCAGGCTGTCGCGTATGTGCCGGAGCGCGCGGATTTCCGTATGCAATTGATCGAAACGCTCTTCGCGCGCGGCGATCTCGCGGGCGTGGAAGGCGTCGTGGGCGACGGTCTCGCGCTCGATCGTAGCGGATGTTCGGCTCGCGCAGGGGCGGCCGCAAGCCGCGCTCGATGCGCTGCCGCTGCCGAAACGCACGCGCGTGGCAGTCGTCGACGATGCCGATGCAGCCATCGCGCTGCGCTGTCAGCGTGCGGGCACGCAGCAGGCGACAGCGGCGAACGAAGAACTGAATGCCGCGATCGACTCTGCCGTGCGCCCATGCCGCGAGGACCGCTTCGGCGCATCGTGCGACGTCTAAGCGCACGATTCTGCGCTGAGCGCGCCGCGCGCGGCGGCCATCGGTTTCTGGCGCGAATCGGTGCGCGCCGTGCCCGACGATCCGCAAACGCGCGTCGCATCCGACGAGGCGCGCGCGGCTATCGACGCCCATCTGGTCGATTCGATGACCGATGTGCAGGCGGCGTCCANGCGCCGAAGCCGATGCCGGTTATGCCGCGCTCGCGCNCCGGCCGACGAAGCGTTGCCGCCGCTGTCGCTCTACGACGCCCGTTCCGCGCATGCCGAAGCGACCCACGACTGGGGCTTCAGCGTCACCGCGAACTATCGCGGCAACGGCGGCCAGCCGGGCTTCGCCGCCAATCCGACGCCAGGACTCTCCGACAACTGGCAGACCGGCGCGGAGGCGTACTGGGCAGCCGTTCGGCAGCCTCGGCGATCGCATGTTCGAGCTGTACGCGCGCGGCTCCGAGAACNCGCCATCGAAAAGATTCTGCCGATCGGCAGCAGCGTGCGGTCCAACTGGCTGGTGCGCGCGGCGTATTCGACCGATTTTGTCGGGTCCGAGGCATCGTCGTACTTGATGAATTGCACATTGAATGGCAGGTCCTTTTGTGCGGCCAATTGTTCTTCGTACAATGCAATCGCGTTGTTCGCTGGGGCGGCAATGACTGAGGCCGAACCCGTAATCGCCGTCACAACGCCGATTTTGTATGTCGGCTTCTCCTGAGCCTGGGAGCTCGCGACCGCTGCAAAGAGGGCCAGTCCAAAAACTACTGCCTGAAAACGCATATTTTCTCCACCTGATGGGTATTTGAGTACTTAGTTGGCCCGGTCTGGGCCTCCGTAATTTCATCTCCGTAATTTCATTATTGGTCGGTGCGTTTTTTGGTCGCGGTATCAAGAGATACAAGAACTCTTCTTCTCATCCGCTTCACTTTTGAACCTAGGCCAGACGGTGCATGCATGCGCGACCGCCGCCCCAGACTCGGGAAAGTCCCAAGGCG
>JAQFVI010000368.1:1784-24288 GCA_029439495.1 Caballeronia sp. BR6202001590007 | reverse complement strand
TCTTTTCATCATCTTCGATCTCGAAACAGCGTTCCTGTTTCCGTGGGGTGTGTCCCTGCGTGATATCGGCTGGCCGGGTTTCATCGCGATGATGATTTTCTTGCTCGAATTTCTGCTGGGCTTCGCCTACATCTGGAGAAAGGGCGGCCTCGACTGGGAGTGACGGCAGATCACCGGATTCATGGGCGGCATTGGCTGGCGGCCTATCTGGAGTGAAATACAAATGAGTATCGAAGGGGTCTTGAAAGAAGGCTTTGTCACCACGACGGCTGACAAGCTGATCAACTGGACGCGCACCGGCTCGCTGTGGCCGATGACGTTTGGTCTCGCGTGCTGTGCAGTAGAGATGATGCACGCGGGCGCCGCCCGCTACGACCTGGACCGTTTCGGCGTCGTGTTCCGTCCGAGTCCGCGTCAGTCCGACGTCATGATCGTCGCCGGCACGCTGTGCAACAAGATGGCGCCCGCGCTGCGCAAGGTCTACGACCAGATGGCCGAGCCGCGCTGGGTCATTTCGATGGGTTCGTGCGCGAACGGCGGTGGCTATTATCACTACTCCTATTCCGTCGTGCGTGGCTGCGACCGCATCGTTCCGGTCGACGTGTATGTTCCCGGTTGCCCCCCGACCGCCGAGGCGTTGGTCTACGGCGTTATCCAGTTGCAGGCGAAGATCCGCCGCACCAACACCATCGCCCGTCAGTAAGGGCCCGAGCCTCCCCAACTATGGCAAGCAAACTCGAGACACTCAAAGCGAATCTCGAGACGGCGTTTGGCGGCCGTCTCCAGAGCATCACCGAGTCGCTGGGGCAAGTCACGGTCGTCGTCAAGGTGGCCCATTATCTGGAAGTTTGCAAGCAGCTGCGCGACGATAAATCGCTGCGCTTCGAGCAGCTCATGGACCTCGCCGGCGTCGATTATTCGACCTACGGCGACGGCGTCTACGACGGCCCGCGCTTCGCCGCGGTGCTGCATCTGCTTTCCGTGACGAACAACTGGCGCGTGCGCGTGCGCGTCTTCGCGCCGGACGACGAAGTGCCCATCGTGCCGTCGGTCGTCGATATCTGGGCGTCCGCGAACTGGTACGAGCGTGAAGCCTTCGACCTCTACGGCATCGTCTTCGAAGGCCATCCGGACCTGCGCCGCATTCTCACCGACTACGGTTTCATCGGGCATCCGTTCCGCAAGGACTTCCCGGTTTCCGGTTATGTCGAGATGCGCTACGACCCGGAAGAAAAGCGCGTCGTGTATCAGCCTGTGACGATCGAACCGCGCGAGATTACGCCGCGCGTGATTCGCGAAGATCGCTATGGCGGTCTGAAACATTAAGAGAACGCCATGGCAGAGATCAAAAACTACACGCTGAACTTCGGTCCGCAACACCCTGCCGCGCACGGCGTGCTGCGCCTGGTGCTGGAACTGGACGGCGAAGTCATCCAGCGCGCCGATCCGCACATCGGCCTCTTGCATCGCGCGACCGAAAAGCTCGCGGAAACCAAGACTTTCCTGCAATCCGTGCCGTATATGGACCGTCTCGACTACGTGTCGATGATGGTCAACGAGCACGGCTACGTCCTCGCCATCGAGAAGCTCCTCGGCATTGACGTGCCGGTGCGCGCGAAGTACATCCGCGTGCTGTTCGACGAAATCACGCGCGTGCTGAACCACCTGATGTGGATCGGTTCGCACGCGCTCGACGTCGGCTCGATGGCGGTGTTCCTCTACGCGTTCCGCGAGCGCGAAGACCTGATGGACGTCTACGAAGCGGTGTCCGGCGCGCGCATGCACGCGGCCTACTATCGTCCGGGCGGCGTGTATCGCGACCTGCCTGACGCAATGCCGCAATATAAGGCGTCCAAGATTCGCAACGCGAAGGCGCTCGAGAAGATGAACGAGGCGCGCCAGGGCTCGCTGCTCGACTTCATCGACGACTTCTTCACGCGTTTTCCCGGCTGCGTTGACGAGTACGAAACACTGCTCACCGACAACCGCATCTGGAAGCAGCGTCTGGTCGGCATCGGCGTGGTAAGTCCGGAGCGCGCGTTGCAGATGGGCCTGTCCGGCGCGATGCTGCGCGGTTCGGGCATCGAATGGGACCTGCGCAAGAAGCAGCCTTACGAAGTCTACGACCAGCTCGACTTCGCCATTCCCGTCGGCGTGAATGGCGATTGCTACGACCGTTATCTTGTGCGCGTCGAAGAAATGCGTCAGTCCACGCGCATCGCCAAACAGTGTATTGAGTGGCTGCGCAAGAATTCCGGCCCTGTGACAGTTGATAATCACAAGGTTGCGCCGCCGTCGCGTGTCGGCATGAAGAGCAACATGGAAGAGCTGATTCACCACTTCAAGCTCTTTACCGAAGGCTTCCATGTGCCCGAAGGCGAAACGTATGCCGCCGTCGAGCATCCGAAGGGCGAGTTCGGTATCTACCTCGTGTCGGACGGCGCGAACAAGCCGTATCGCTTGAAGATTCGCGCACCGGGCTATGCGCACCTTGCATCGCTCGACGAAATGGCGCGTGGCCACATGATCGCCGACGCCGTGACGATCATCGGCACGCAGGACATCGTGTTCGGCGAGATCGATCGCTGATCCCATCGAGCCGCTCGGCACGGCGCGCGCCTGCACTCGTGCCGCCGTGACGTCGAAGCGAACGAGCAGCAATAACAGGAAACTGCAGGACGCCAGGTCTGCCGCAAGTCGAGAAGGGCGCGGTGGGTTTTCGTTCGGTAGGAATTGAAAGAGTCGTGTCTGAAAATGATCTCAGCTGAAGGCCTGAAAGNCGCTCAGGAAGAGCATGGTTGGCTCTCGCCCGAAATCATGGAGTTCGTCGCCAGCTACCTGAGCATGCCGCCCGTGGCGGTGCAGGAAGTCGCGACGTTCTACACCATGTACGAACTGAAGCCGGTCGGCAAGCACAAGATCACGCTCTGCACGAACCTACCTTGCCAGCTCGGGCCGGACGGCGGCTCGGACAGCGCGGCGGAATATCTGAAACAGAAGCTCGGCATCGACTTCGGCGAAACCACGCCGGACGGCAAGTTCACGCTCAAAGAGAGCGAATGCTTTGGCGCGTGCGGCGACGCACCCGTGGTGCTCGTCAACAACCATCGCATGTGCAGCTTCCTGAGCCGCGAGAAGATCGACCAGCTGATCGAGGAACTTTCGAAATGACGTCTCTCCACGACCGTCACATCAAGCCGCTGATCCTCGCTGGCCTCAATGGCGAGAACTGGTATCTCGAAGACTACGTCGCGCGCGGCGGCTACAAGCAGTTGCGCCGCATCCTCGAAGAAAAGATTCCGCCCGAGCAGGTGATCGCCGACGTCAAGGCGTCGGGTCTGCGCGGCCGTGGTGGTGCGGGCTTCCCGACCGGCCTCAAGTGGAGCTTCATGCCGCGTCAGTTTCCGGGGCAGAAGTATCTCGTCTGCAACTCGGACGAAGGCGAGCCGGGCACGTTCAAGGACCGCGATATCCTGCGCTGGAACCCGCATGCGCTGATCGAAGGCATGGCCATCGGCGCGTATGCGATGGGCATCACGGTCGGCTACAACTACATTCACGGCGAGATCTTCGAGGTCTATCGCGTGTTCGAAGCCGCGCTCGCGGAAGCGCGCGACGCCGGCTATCTCGGCGCGAACATCCTCGGCTCGGGCTTTTCGTTCGAACTGTTCGCCCATCATGGCTATGGCGCGTACATCTGCGGCGAGGAAACCGCGCTGCTCGAATCGCTCGAAGGCAAGAAGGGGCAGCCGCGCTTCAAGCCGCCGTTCCCGGCGAGCTTCGGCGTGTACGGCAAGCCGACCACGATCAACAACACCGAAACCTTTGCGGCGGTGCCGTTCCTGCTGGCCGTCGGCCCGCAGAATTATCTGGAAATCGGCAAGCCGAACAACGGCGGCACCAAGATCTTCTCCGTGTCGGGCGACGTGAATCGTCGGGGCAACTACGAGATTCCGCTCGGCACGCCGTTCTCGACGCTGATGGAACTCGCCGGCGGCGTGCGCGGGAAGTCGATCAAGGCGGTCATTCCGGGCGGATCGTCGGCGCCGGTCGTGCAGGGCGAAGCGATGCTGCAGACCGACATGGACTACGACTCGATCGCCAAGCAAGGCTCGATGCTGGGTTCGGGCGCGGTCATCGTCATGAACGAGACGCGCTGCATGGTGCGCTCACTGCTGCGCCTGTCGTACTTCTATTACGAAGAGTCGTGCGGCCAGTGCACGCCGTGCCGTGAAGGCACCGGCTGGCTGTATCGCGTGGTGCACCGGATCGAGCACGGCCTCGGCCGCAAGGAAGACCTGGATCTGCTGAATTCCGTCGCGGAAAACATCATGGGCCGCACGATCTGCGCGCTCGGCGATGCGGCGGCGATGCCCGTGCGCGGCATGCTCAAGCACTTCTGGAACGAGTTCGAATATCACGTTGAGCACAAGCACTGTCTCGTCGGCGGCCACGCGCACGATGCGCGCACCGAAGCGCTTACCGCGTAATCAGGCGCGCAGTCAGATGCGCGAGATAAGAGGTTGAGGATCATTCCCCATCATGGTTGAACTAGAAATTGACGGCAAGAAGGTCGAGGTAACCGAAGGCAGCATGGTGATCCAGGCTGCCCACAAGGTCGATACATACATTCCTCACTTCTGCTATCACAAGAAGCTGTCGATCGCGGCGAACTGCCGGATGTGCCTCGTAGAAATCGAAAAGATGCCGAAGGCCGTCCCCGCCTGCGCGACGCCGGTATCGAACGGCATGGTCGTGCGCACGACGTCCGACAAGGCCGTGAAGGCACAGCAGTCGGTGATGGAATTCCTGTTGATCAACCACCCGCTCGATTGCCCGATCTGCGATCAGGGCGGCGAATGTCAGTTGCAGGATCTGGCCGTCGGATACGGCAAGTCGCAATCGCGCTATAGCGAAGAAAAGCGCGTGGTGTTCCACAAGAACGTCGGTCCGCTCATCTCGATGGAAGAGATGACGCGCTGCATCCACTGCACGCGCTGCGTGCGCTTCGGCCAGGAAGTGGCCGGCGTGATGGAACTCGGCATGCTGGGCCGCGGCGAGCATTCGGAGATCAACTCGTTCGTCGGCAAGACGGTCGACTCGGAACTGTCGGGCAACATGATCGATCTGTGCCCGGTCGGTGCGCTCACGAGCAAGCCGTTCCGCTACAGCGCGCGCACCTGGGAACTGTCCCGCCGCAAGTCGGTGAGCCCGCACGATTCCGTCGGCGCGAACCTCGTCGTGCAGGTGAAGAACAATCGCGTGATGCGCGTCCTTCCGATGGAGAACGAAGCCATCAACGAATGCTGGATCTCGGACAAGGACCGCTTCTCGTACGAAGGCCTGAACGGCGACGAACGCCTGACCACGCCGATGCTCAAGCAGGGCGGCAACTGGATCGAAACCGACTGGCAGACCGCGCTCGAATACGTGGCGAAGGGTATCAAAGACATCACGGCGGATCATGGCGCGAGCGCCATCGCCGCGTTGGCGACGCCGCACAGCACGGTCGAGGAACTGCATCTGCTGAAGGAACTGGCCGAAGGTGTCGGTACGCCGAACGTCGATTTCCGCTTGCGCCAGCACGATTTCTCCGCGCCGGTGGGCGCGGGCGCGCCGTGGCTCGGCACCAAGATCGCGGACCTGTCGATGATCGACACCGCGTTCGTGATCGGTTCGTTCCTGCGCCGCGATCATCCGCTGTTCGCCGCGCGTCTGCGTCAGGCCGCCAAGAACGGCGCGATGGTCACGTTCCTCAACGCCACCAACGACGACTCGCTGATCCCGACCGCGCATCGCCTGGTCGCGGCGCCGTCGGCGTGGCTCGATCAACTGGCGGGCATCGCGGCGGCGGTGTCGGAAGCGCGCAGTGTCGCGCTGCCCGACGCGTTCGCGGGCCGCGAAGTGTCGGTGTCGGCTGCGGTCAAGGATGTCGCGGCATCGCTGTCGGCGGGCGAAAAGCGCGTCGTGCTGCTCGGCAACGTCGCGGTTCAGCATCCGGACTTCGCGCAAATTCAGGCAGCCGCGCAGTGGATCGCCGACAACACCGGCGCGACGCTCGGCTTTTTGACCGAAGGCGCGAATTCGGTCGGCGCGTATCTCGTCGATGCGCTGCCGGGCGAAGGCGGCCTCAACGCGCGCGAAGTCTTCGAACAGCCGCGCAAGGGTTACTTGCTGCTGAACGCGGAACCGGAATACGACACGGCTAATCCCGCGCAAGCCATCGCCGCGCTGAAGGCTGCGGAAATGGTCGTCGTGATGTCGCCGTTCAAGCACGGCATGGACTACGCGGACGTGCTGCTGCCGATCGCGCCGTTCACGGAAACGTCCGGCACTTTCGTCAACGCGGAAGGCACGGCGCAGTCGTTCAACGGCGTCGTGCGCGCGCTGGGCGATACGCGTCCGGGCTGGAAGGTGCTGCGCGTGCTCAGTTCGATCCTCGGCTTGTCGGGCTTCGACTTCGATACCGCCGAAGAAGTGCGCATCGCCGCGCTCGGCACGGGCGATCTGACGCCGCGCCTGTCGAACAAGACTTCGGGCGAGGCGACGCGCGCGCAGTCGAACATCGCGCTCAACAGCAGCGGTTTCCAGCGTCTTTCCGACGTGTCGATCTATCACGCCGATGCGCTCGTGCGTCGCGCGCCGTCGCTGCATCTGACGGCGGCCGCGCGTCAGGCGAACGTCGCGGGTCTGCCGACGTCGCTGTTCGACAAGCTCGGCCTCAAAGACGGCGAAGCGGTGCGCATCCGTCAGGGCGACTTGTCGGTGACGCTGCCCGCGGTTCGCGATGCGAATCTGGCGGAATCGGTGGTCCGCGTGTCGGCGGGTACCTCGGCGGGCGCCGCGCTCGGCGGCCTGTTCGGTGAACTGGTAGTGGAGAAGGAGAAGACGTAATGGGCTTGTTCGATACGATCAACGCAGGCGGCACGCAGATTCTCGGCGTCGCATGGTCGACGGTGTGGGCGGTGGTCCGCATCTTGGTGGTGTCCGTCGTGATCCTGCTGTGCGTCGCGTACCTGATTCTCTGGGAACGCAAGCTCATCGGCTGGATACATGTGCGTCTCGGCCCGAACCGCGTCGGCCCCGCAGGTTTGTTGCAGCCGATCGCCGACGTGCTGAAGCTGTTGCTGAAGGAAGTCATTCAGCCGACCGCCGCGAGCAAATGGATCTACGTGATCGCGCCGATCATGACCGTGGTGCCGGCCTTCGCAGTCTGGGCGGTCATCCCGTTCCAGGCGGAAGCGGTGCTCGGCAACATCAACGCGGGCCTGCTCTACGTGATGGCCATCTCGTCGATCGGCGTATACGGCGTGATCCTCGCCGGCTGGGCGTCGAACTCGAAGTACGCGTTCCTCGGCGCGATGCGCGCGGCGGCGCAAATGGTGTCCTACGAAATCTCGATGGGCTTCACGCTGGTCGTCGTGCTGATGGTCGCGGGCACGCTGAACATGTCTGAGATCGTGCATTCGCAGCAGCGCGGCATGTTCGCGGGCTGGGGCGTGAACTTCCTGTCGTGGAACTGGCTGCCGCTTCTGCCGATGTTCGTCGTGTACTTCATCTCGGGCATCGCCGAAACGAACCGTCACCCGTTCGACGTGGTGGAAGGCGAATCGGAAATCGTCGCGGGTCACATGATCGATTACTCGGGCGTGGCGTTCGCGCTGTTCTTCCTCGCCGAGTACATCAACATGATCGTGATCTCGGCGATCACGACGACGCTGTTCCTCGGCGGCTGGGACGCGCCGTTCGGCTTCCTGTCGTTCATCCCGGGCGTATTCTGGTTCGTCTTCAAGATTTTCCTGCTGCTGTCGATCTTCATCT
The DNA here is from genome assembly GCA_029439495.1 of Caballeronia sp. BR6202001590007. Classification (GTDB taxonomy): domain Bacteria; phylum Pseudomonadota; class Gammaproteobacteria; order Burkholderiales; family Burkholderiaceae; genus Caballeronia. Next base: position 16,467 of record JAQFVI010000368.1, on the reverse strand, counting down.
GGGTGCGCGCGACTTTCCCGCGTTACCGCTACGACCAGATCATGCGTCTGGGCTGGAAGGTCTTCCTGCCGGTCTCGGTGATCTGGGTGGTCGTGGTCGGCTTCTGGATCATGTCGCCGTTCAACATCTGGAAGTAACGGAACAGCGCGGACGAAAACATCATGAATGCTATTCAGAACTTCTTTAAGACCTTCTTCCTGACCGAGCTGCTGAAGGGCCTCGCGCTGACGGGACGCTACACGTTCCAGCGCAAGATCACCGTGCAGTTCCCGGAAGAAAAGACGCCGATCTCGCCGCGTTTTCGCGGCCTGCACGCGCTGCGCCGCTATGAAAATGGCGAAGAGCGCTGCATCGCGTGCAAGCTCTGCGAAGCCGTGTGCCCGGCGATGGCGATCACGATCGAATCGGAAACGCGCGCGGACAATACGCGCCGTACGACGCGCTACGACATCGACCTGACCAAGTGCATCTTCTGCGGCTTCTGCGAGGAAAGCTGCCCGGTCGATTCGATCGTCGAGACGCACATCCTCGAATACCACGGCGAAAAGCGCGGCGATCTGTACTTCACGAAAGACATACTGCTCGCGGTGGGCGATCGTTACGAAACGAAAATCGCCGCATCCAAGGCAGCGGACGCGCCTTATCGTTGATGACGCAGCCGATGTCGGAGCCGCGTGTTCCGGCATCGCGCCGAAGCGTTTTTGTTGTTGCTGTTCGGCACTCTGCGGCGCGCGCCCGCGGCCGGTTCTTCGTCCGTTCGGGACGAAAGCACGCCACGAGCGCCGACACACTCTGCCTGATGATGACCTAACGATGAACCGGTAATCATGGAATTCACAACCGTACTGTTCTATATCTTCGCGCTGTTGCTGACCGTGTCGGCGCTGAAGGTGATCACTTCGCGCAACCCGGTGTCGTCCGCGCTTTTCCTCGTGCTCGCGTTCTTCAACGCGGCCGCGGTCTGGATGCTGCTGCAGGCCGAATTCCTCGCGATCCTGCTGATTCTCGTCTACGTCGGCGCCGTGATGGTGCTGTTCCTGTTCGTGGTGATGATGCTTGACATCAACATCGACGAACTGCGCAAGGACTTCAAACGTTTCGTGCCGCTCGCGAGCCTCGTCGGCACGATCATAGTCGTCGAGACGGCGCTGATCCTGTGGCACGGCTACGGCGCGACGACCACGCCGCTGCGCGACGCATCGGCGGGCGCGGGCGTGTCGGGCGCGGCGCTGATGCCGAATACGCAGCTCATCGGCAAGGTCATCTACACGGACTACATTTTCGCGTTCGAAGTCGCGGGCCTCGTGCTGCTGGTCGCGATCATCGCGGCGATTTCGCTCACCATTCGCGATAAGAAGGACAAGAAGACCCAGACGGTCAGCCAGCAGGTCAAGGTTCGCCGTCAGGACCGCGTGCGTCTCGTGAAGATGCAGGCGGAAAAACAGGCGCCCGACGCCTCGACGGAACCGCCCGTGACCGGCAACATCGGCGCGGGCGCGGTGGACAATAAGGGCTGAGCGCGAAGGAGATAAATCAAAAATGTTGAGTCTTGCCCATTACCTGGTGCTCGGTGCGATCCTCTTTGCGATCAGCATCGTCGGCATATTCCTGAACCGCCGCAACGTCATCATCATCCTGATGGCGATCGAGCTGATGCTGCTCGCGGTGAACACGAATTTCGTCGCGTTCTCGCATTATCTGGGCGACGTGCACGGCCAGATCTTCGTGTTCTTCGTCCTGACCGTGGCGGCCGCCGAAGCCGCGATCGGTCTCGCGATTCTCGTGACCCTGTTCCGTAGCCTCGACACGATCAACGTCGAGGACCTCGATCAGCTCAAAGGTTAATTTCAGGCTAGGCTGTTATGTCCACGACACTTAATGAAAACCTCCTGCTCGCGGTTCCGCTGGCGCCGCTCGTCGGCTCGCTGATCGCAGGGCTCTTCGGGAAATGGGTAGGGCGCAAGGGCGCACACAGCGTCACCATTCTCGGCGTCTTCATCTCGTTTATCCTGTCGTCGATCGTCTATAATGACGTGATCCACGGTGCGAGCTTCAACGCGACCGTGTACGAGTGGATGAGCGTCGGTTCGCTCAAGATGGAAGTCGGCTTCCTGATCGACTCGCTGACCGCGATGATGATGATCATCGTGACCTTCGTCTCGCTGATGGTGCATATCTACACCATCGGCTACATGGTGGACGAGGAAGTCGGCTACGAGCGCTTCTTCTCGTACATCTCGCTCTTCACGTTCTCCATGCTGATGCTCGTCATGAGCAACAACTTCCTGCAGTTGTTCTTCGGCTGGGAAGCGGTGGGTCTCGTGTCGTATCTGCTGATTGGCTTCTACTTCACGCGTGAAAACGCCATCTACGCGAACATGAAGGCGTTCCTCGTGAACCGCGTCGGCGACTTCGGCTTCCTGCTCGGCATCGGCTTGATCCTCGCCTTCGCGGGCTCGCTGAACTACGGCGACGTGTTCGCGCAAGGCGACAAGCTCGCGGGCATGGCCTTCCCGGGCACGAGCTGGGGCCTGCTGACGGTCGCGTGCATCTGCCTCTTCATCGGCGCGATGGGCAAATCGGCGCAGTTCCCGCTGCACGTCTGGCTGCCCGATTCGATGGAAGGCCCAACACCGATCTCCGCGCTGATCCACGCGGCGACGATGGTGACGGCCGGCATTTTCATGGTGACGCGCATGTCGCCGCTCTTCGAGCATTCGGATGCCGCGCTTTCGTTCGTCACGGTCATCGGCGCGATCACGGCGCTCTTCATGGGCTTCCTCGGCGTCGTGCAGAACGACATCAAGCGCGTGGTCGCGTATTCGACGCTCTCGCAGCTCGGCTACATGACGGTCGCGCTCGGCGTGTCGGCTTATCCGGTCGCGGTGTTCCACCTCGGCACGCACGCGTTCTTCAAGGCGCTGCTGTTCCTCGACGCGGGTTCGGTCATCATCGGCATGCACCATGATCAGGACATGCGCAACATGGGCGGCCTGCGCAAGTACATGCCCATTACGTGGATCACGTCGCTGATCGGCTCGCTCGCGCTGATCGGCACGCCGTTCTTCTCGGGCTTCTACTCGAAGGATTCGATCATCGAGGCGGTGCATTACTCGCATCTACCGGGCGCGAGCTTCGCGTACTTCGCGGTGGTGGCGAGCGTGTTCGTCACGGCGCTGTACTCGTTCCGCATGTATTTCATGGTCTTCCACGGCGAAGAGCGCTTCCGCGGTCCGAAGCATCCCGACTTGCCGATGGGGCAGGCCGAAGCGCATGGTCATGGTCATGGTCACGACACGCACGGTCACGGTCCGCACATCCCGCACGAAAGCCCGTGGGTGGTGACGCTGTCGCTGATCCTGCTGGCGATTCCGTCGATCATCATTGGCGCGATCATGATCGGCCCGATGGTCTACGGCGATTTCTTTTCGCATGGTGTCGTGTTCGACAAGGTCATCTTCATCGGCGAGAACCACGAAGGCCTGAAGGAAATGGCCGAAGAGTTCCACGGCTGGGTCGGCATGGCGGTGCACGGCATCGTGATGCCGGGTCCGGTGTGGCTCGCGCTGTTCGGCGTGATCGTCGCGTGGTTCCTGTATCTGAAGCGTCCGGATCTGCCGCCGGTCATCCGCCGCGCGTTCGGCCCGATCTACACGCTGCTCGACAACAAGTACTACTGCGACAAGATCAACGAAATCGTGTTCGCGAAGGGCGCGGTGGCGATCGGCCGCGGTCTCTGGAAAGAAGGCGATGTGGTCGTCATCGACGGCGTCGTCAACGGCAGTGCGCGGTTCATGGCCTGGTTCGCCGGTGTTATCCGCTTCCTCCAATCCGGTTATATCTATCACTACGCGTTCGCCATGATCATCGGCATGCTGGGGCTTCTGACCCTGTTCGTAACGCTCGGCGGCAAGTGAGGCGAGGGCACCCATGCATTCTTTTCCGATTCTGAGTGTCGCGATCTGGCTGCCGATCGTCTTCGGTCTGCTGGTGCTCGCCGTAGGTAACGATCGCAACCCGGCGACCGCGCGCTGGGTCGCGCTGATCGGCTCGGTGCTCGGGCTGATCGTGACGATCCCGCTCATCACCGGTTTCGACACGTCGATGGCCGCGCTCCAGTTCGTCGAGCAATCGACCTGGATCGAACGCTTCAACATCACGTATCACCTCGGCGTCGACGGCATTTCGATGTGGTTCGTCGTGTTGACCGCGCTCATCACGGTGATCGTCGTGATCGCCGCATGGGAAGTGATCACCGAGCGCGTGTCGCAGTATCTCGCCGCGTTCCTGATTCTCTCGGGGATCGTGATCGGCGTGTTCTCGACGGCGGACGGCTTGCTGTTCTACGTGTTCTTCGAGGCCACGCTGATTCCGATGTACATCATCATCGGCGTGTGGGGCGGCCCGAATCGCGTGTACGCGGCCTTCAAGTTCTTCCTGTACACGCTGGCAGGCTCGCTGCTGATGTTAATCGCGCTGCTGTATCTCTACACGCAGACGCATACCTTCGATCTGGCGACGTGGCATGCCGCGAAGCTGGAAATGACGTCGCAGGTGCTGCTCTTCATCGCGTTCTTCCTGGCGTTCGCCGTCAAGGTGCCGATGTGGCCGGTCCACACCTGGCTGCCGGATGCGCACGTCGAAGCGCCGACGGGCGGCTCGGTCGTGCTGGCGGCGATCATGCTGAAGCTCGGCGCGTACGGTTTCCTGCGTTTTTCGCTGCCGATCGCGCCGGACGCGAGCCACTTTCTGGCGCCGGTCGTCATCACGCTGTCGCTGATCGCGGTGATATACATCGGTCTCGTGGCGATAGTGCAGGCCGATATGAAGAAGCTCGTCGCGTATTCGTCGATCACGCACATGGGCTTCGTCACGCTCGGCTTCTTCATGTTCGGTTCGTCGAGCCAGCTCGGCATCGAAGGCGCGATCATCCAGATGATCTCGCACGGCTTCGTATCGGGCGCGATGTTTCTGTGCATCGGCGTGCTGTACGACCGCGTGCACTCGCGTCAGATCGCGGATTACGGCGGCGTCGTCAACAGGATGCCGAAGTTCGCCGCGTTCGCGATGCTCTTCTCGATGGCCAACTGCGGCCTGCCGGGCACGTCCGGTTTCGTCGGCGAGTTCATGGTGATTCTCGCGGTGGTGAAGTTCAACTTCTGGATCGCATTCCTGGCGACGTTCACGCTGATTCTCGGCGCGGCCTATACGTTGTGGATGTACAAGCGCGTGTATTTCGGCGCGGTCGCGAATGACCACGTCGCAAAGCTCGCTGATATCAACAGCCGCGAGTTCCTGATGCTGGCCGTGCTCGCGATTTTCACGCTGTACATGGGCCTCTATCCGAAGCCCTTCACTGACGTCATGCACGAGTCGGTGGCAAACCTGATCTCCCACGTCGCGCAGCCCAAGCTGCTGCTGGCTCAGTAACGCCGTGCGGAGGAACTAAAAGATCATGCAAAATGCCCCTATGAGTATGTTGTGGCCCGACGCGCTGCTGATGGCATCGGTCGTCCTCGCCTGGCTGAACGATACGGTCTTCGGCCCGAAGAGCCGCGGTACGACCTACGCGATCGCGCTCGTCTCGACGATCGTCGTCGGCGTGTGGTTCGCGTTCACGGCGCTCGATCCGACGCCGGCTTATTTCTTTTCGCGCATGTACGTCGTGGATCCGTTCGCGAGCGCGATGAAAGCGGTCGTGTGCCTCGGCTACGCGGTGTCGATCATCTATTCGAAGCGCTATCTGGAAGACCGCGACCTGTTCCGCGGCGACTTCTTCTTGCTCGGCATGTTCTCGCTGCTCGGCCAGTGCGTGATGATTTCGGGCAATAACTTCCTCACGCTTTATCTCGGTCTCGAACTGATGTCGCTGTCGCTGTACGCGGTGATCGCGCTGCGCAAGGACGTGCCGCAGTCGAACGAATCGGCGATGAAGTACTACGTGCTCGGCGCGCTCGCCTCCGGTTTCCTGCTGTACGGCATTTCGATGCTCTATGGCGCGACCGGCTCGCTCGAACTGAACGAAGTGCTGAAGGCCGTCGCTTCGGGCCGCATCAACGATGCCGTGCTGCTGTTCGGCGCGATCTTCGTGGTTGCGGGCGTGGCGTTCAAGATGGGCGCGGTGCCGTTCCACATGTGGGTGCCGGATGTCTACCAGGGCGCGCCGACCGCGATGACCCTGCTGACCGGCGGCGGCCCGAAGGTCGCGGCGTTCGCGTGGGGCCTGCGTCTACTGGTGATGGGTCTGCTGCCGCTCGCGGTCGACTGGCAGGAGATGCTGGTGATTCTCGCGGCGCTGTCGCTGATCGTCGGCAATATCACCGGTATCGTGCAGAAGAACATCAAGCGGATGCTGGCTTACTCGGCCATCTCCAACATGGGCTTCGTGCTGCTCGGCCTGCTCGCGGGCGTCGTCGACGGCAAGGTGAACGGTGCGGCGGGCGCGTATGGCTCGGCGATGTTCTACAGCATCATCTACCTGGTGACGACGCTCGGCGCGTTCGGCGTGGTCATGCTGCTCGCGCGCCGCGACTTCGAAGCCGAGATGCTCGACGACTTCAAGGGTCTCAACCAGCGCAGTCCGGTGTTTGCCTTCGTGATGATGGTGATGATGTTCTCGCTCGCCGGCATTCCGCCGACGGTCGGTTTCTACGCGAAGCTCGCCGTGCTCGAAGCGACGATGAACGCCGGTCTCACCTGGCTCGCCATGCTGGCCGTGCTGACGTCGCTGGTGGGCGCGTTCTACTACCTGCGCGTCGTCAAGCTGATGTACTTCGATGCGCCGCAGGATGCGTCGCCGGTCGTCGCCGGCAGCCTGAATCGTTCGCTGCTCGCGTTCAACGGTCTGGCCGTGGTGGTGCTCGGTTTCGTGCCGGGTCCGCTGATGTCGGCTTGCCTGCAGGCAATCACGCATACGCTGCCGCTGTAATGTCGGCGGCGGGTTGGTTTATCGTGCTGTTGGCGTTCGTTTGCGCCAACCTGCCGTTTCTGAATCAGCGCCTTTTCGCGGTCGTTCCCGTACCGCTCCCGGCGACGGACGGGCGGCACGCGCCGAAGAAGAGTGCGTGGATTCGGATCGGCGAGCTGATCGTGTTTTACTTCGTCGTCGGTGCGCTGGGCTTCATGCTCGAATCGCGCGCCGGCAAACGCTTTGCACAGGAATGGCAGTTCTATGCCATTACCTTCAGTCTCTTCGTGGTGTTCGCGTTTCCGGGCTTCACGTTCCAGTATCTCGTCAAACGCCGCTGACGGCTTCGTGCCGTTCACGGCCTGTTTGCTTCCCGATTCGCTCCTCAAGCACAGGGCTCAAGATGGCAGATCAACGATCTAGCACTTCCGGATTTCCCGGCAATGACGACGGCCTGATCGAAAAGAAAGTGGACGGCGTCACCCTCCACGAAGGTAAGTTCCTCACGCTCAAGTGCGATACCGTCGAATTGCCCGACGGCAAGCATGCGACGCGCGAATTCGTCGAGCATCCGGGCGCGGTGATGATCCTCCCGCTCTTCGACGATGGCCGCGTGCTGCTCGAGCGTTAGTTCCGTTATCCGGTCGGCCGCGTGCTGCTGGAATTTCCGGCAGGCAAGCTCGATCCGAACGAGGACGAACTCGCGTGCGCCAAGCGCGAGTTGCAGGAGGAAACCGGTTATACTGCGCGTGACTGGACGTTTCTGACGCGCATTCATCCGGTGATTAATTCATCGATATCTACCTCGCGCGCGGCCTGACCGCCGGCGACGCGAAGCTCGACGAGGGTGAGTTCCTCGAGACCTTCATCGCCGACGAAGCACAGTTGATGAGCTTTGGGTGAAGGACGGCAGCATCAGCGACGTGAAAACGATCATCGGCGCGTTCTGGCTGGAGAAGCTGCGCTCGGGCGCGTGGCAAGCATGCGCGCAACGGGCGAGCATGAAACCATCCGCGACACGGGTTCGACGCTCGTCTGGGATGGCGACTATCTGCCGGGCCTGTGGCTCATGCAGCGCGCACTGTCGCTCGGCATCGAACGCGTGCGCGAGCACGGCGTCTTCACGTTTTCGATGCGGCGCAGCCACCACATCGGATGTCTTGCGGCCCTGGCGAAGTAGGCGACCGATCGCGGTCTCTACGCGATGATCGCCTCGTCCGGCCCGCACACGAGGGCCGTCGCGCCTGCCTTATGGCGGCGAAGAAGGGCTCTTTTCAGCCCGAACCCGTTCGCCTTTGCGTTCCCTACTTTGCGTTTCCCGGTGCTGATCGATACGTGCGCGTCGCTGACCACGGTCTCGATGACGCGCCAGAAAGTCGCTGCGGGCGAGCTGTTCGAACACGCATGGCTGCTCGATTCGCAAGGTCGTCCGACGCGCGATCCGCGCTTGCTGGAAGGTGCGGGCGGGCGAGCGCGGCAGCCTGATGCTGCTGGGCGGTGAGGAGGCGGGACACAAGGGCTTCGGCATCGCGTTGATGGTCGAGGCGCTGACGCAAGGTCTTGCCGGCTTCGGACGTCACGACGCCCCCACGCGCTGGGGCGCGAACGTGTATCTGCAACTGATCGATCCGGCCGCCTTTGCCGGCGCCGAGGCGTCGATCGAACAAATGGATTTTCTGGCGCAGCAGTGCCATGCCAACGCGCCGATCGATCCGCGCGCACCGGTTCGGCTGCCTGGAGAGCAGGCGTCGCGCAACATCGAGAAGCACCGGCGTGAAGGCGTGCCGGTGTCGGCCGCGACCGTCGCGCAACTGCGCGGCTGGGCGGACCGGCTCGGTGTCGATGCCCCTGTGCTGGCCTGAAGCATTCTGCACGCGTAATTCAAAAAACAAACCGGAGACGAAGACATGGACAACGAGGCGACCGCCCATCCGGAGGCAGGCAGCTATGCGGACACAAGACGTCGCACCCGCGCGCGATGGTGGATGTTGGGGCTGGTGTTCGTCGGCACCCGTCATCAACTATCTGGACCGCATGAATATGTCGGTCGTCGTGCCGCAGATCGCGAAAGAGTTTGCGATCACGTCGGTGATGATGGGCGTGCTGTTCTCGGCGTTCTCGTGGGCATTCGCCATCGCGACGCTGCCGGGCGGCTATTTCCTCGATCGCTTCGGCACGCGCATTACCTATGGCGTGTGCCTGGCCGGCTGGTCGCTTCTGACCACCCTGCAAACCTTCGCCGGCGGTTTCGCTTCGCTGTTCAGTCTGCGCTTCGGAGTCGGCGCGGCGGAAGCGCTCGCGTTTCCCGCCAACAACAAGCTGGCGACCGCATGGTTTCCGCAGCGCGAGCGCGGCGTCGTGGGCAGGGTCTGCTCGATGGGCGTGTACGTCGGCACCGCGTTTCTTACGCCGGTCGAGTTCTACCTTGCCTCGACGTATGGCTGGCGTGCGGTCTTCCTGGTGTCCGGCCTGCTCGGACTCGCGTGAGCGGTCGTCTGGTTTTTGCATACAGAAAACTGTCGCATAGCAGGCTGGTCAACTGCGAGAAGATGGATTTCATCCGCGAGGGCGGCGGTGCGGTCAGTCCGCAGGCAAGTGCGAACGCGTTTCGCTGGGATCATGTGTGGAAGCTGCTGCGCTTTCGCCAGATCTGGGGCGTGTGCCTCGGCAAACTGGCCGCGACGACGACGCTCTACTTCTTCCTCACTTGGTTCGCGACCTATCTGATGCAGGCGCCGGCATGAGCATGCTGCATGCGGGCACCGCCGCGGTCGGGCCGTACCTGTCGGCAGCGGCGGGCGTCATGTTCGGCGGCTGGTGGGGCGACTGGATGATCTGGCGCGGCGTGAGCGTGTCGACCACGCGCAAGCTGCCGATGGTGATCGGTCTTTTGCTGACCGGAACGATCGTGCTGGCGAACTTCACCACGTCGAATGCGATCGTCATCGGTATTTGTGTGTTGCATTCTTCGCGCAAGGCATGTCGTCGACGACGTGGGGCGTCGTCTCGGAGGTCGCGCCGCTCGATCTCGTCGGCATGACCGGCAGCATCGCGAGCTTCGCGAGCAATCTTGCGGGCATCATCACGCCGATTACCATCGGCTTCATCGTGCAGAAGACGGGCTCGTTCGAATGGGCTCTCGGCTTCTGTGCGATCATCGCGATGATCGGCGTGCTGTCGTACACGGTCGTACTTGGCAAGATCGAGCGCTTGCAGATGGATTGATCGTCCATCGATCGGCTTCGTTGTCTGTGCAAGACGAGCAGGGGAAGGCCCGCATGCACGTTTCAAGCATTGGCAATTCAGGCGTCGTACACTCGTCGCTGTCTCGCATCCGTGGCAAGTCCCTATGCGCACACGAGCTTGCGGTCTGCCATCCGGGCTTACGTACCAGCTTACATACGGGCTTACATGGATCCTTCTTTTTGCAAAGGAGTCAGCATGGCCAAGGCAACGATTGCGGATTATCTGGCAAAGACGCTCGCGTTCGCGGGCGTCGAGCGCATCTGGGGCGTAACGGGCGACAGCCTCAACGGCCTCGCTTACAGTCTCAAGCGGGACGACAAGATTCGATGGATGTACACGCGGCACGACTGTTCGACGCCGCCGTCGGCTTCGGCGGCTATCGCGAGTCGGGCTTCGGGCGCGAAGGCGGACGCGAGGGGCATCTACGAATATCTGAAGCCGCGCGCATGGGGGGCAAGCTGCCGTTGCGTGCCGAAGCGAAGGCATCGTCGGTTCATGCGGACGATGTGCTGCAAACGGGCAACGTCAGCGCGCTCGATCGCACGGCCAAGCCTTCTCGGTGGCAAGCAGGCGCGGCCCGACAGCGGCTATTCGAGGCTCGTCCATGCGCTTTCGGGGGCAGTGGTCGGAGAAGTGGGCGAAGGCAATCGCAAGGATATTCGCAACGCAGTAGCGGCTGCGCGCGCCATGACGAAATAGTCTTCCGCGAGTGCGCACAATCGTGCGCAAGTGCTGTATTATCTCGCGGAAAACCTGAGCGCGCGAGCCGACGAATTCGCTAAGCAACTCGTCGTGCGCGCGGGTCAGGCCGAACGCGATGCGAAGCGCGAAGTCGAGGCGTCGATCGCGCGTTTCTTCACATATGCCGCCTGGGCCGACAAGTACGACGGCGCCGTGCATGCGCCGCCGCTGCATGGCGTCGCGTTGGCGATGCACGAGCCGCTCGGCGTGATCGGCATCGTGTGTCCGGACGAAGCGCCCTTGCTCGGCTTCGTATCGTTGATCGCGCCGGCGCTTGCGATGGGCAATCGCGTGGTCGCGGTGCCGAGCGAAGCATGTCCGCTGATGGCGACCGATTTTTATCAGGTCGCGGATACGTCGGATGTGCCCGGCGGCGCGCTGAACATCGTGACGGGCGATGCCAGGTCGATTGCGCAGACACTCGCGCAGCATGACGACGTCGATGTACTCTGGTGCTTTCACGGCGCTGCCTTGTCGACAATGACCGAGCGCGAATCGACGGGCAATCTCAAGCGCACATTCGTCGATCACGGGCGGGTGTTAGACTGACATGACGCTGCGAGCGAAGGCATGCCCTTCCTGCGCCAGGCGACGCAGGTTAAGAACATCTGGGTGCCGTACGGAGATTGACAGGAACCGACCGGACGTAGATCCCGATACGGGACACGTTCAATGCATGGAGGAGACGCTGTGCTGAAGAATATCGATCCGCTGTTGAATGCCGACATCCTCTACGCGCTTGTCGCGATGGGGCACGGCGACGACGTGGTGATTTGCGATGCGCATTTCCCGGCCGATTCGGTCGCGCGGGAAACGGTGCTCGGCAAGGTATTGCGCATTGATGGCGCGAGTGCGCCGCGCGTAGTGCGTGCGGTGTTGTCGGTGATGCCGCTGGATACGTTCGTCGATGATCCCGCGGGCCGCATGGAGATCGTCGGCGACGCATCGACGCTGCCGGCTGTGCAGCGCGAAGCGCAACGCGAAGTCGACGAAGCGGAGGGCAACAGCACGCCGTTCGCGCCGATCGAACGCTTCGCATTTTATGAGCGCGCGAAGCGTGCGTATTGCGTGATCGCGACAGGCGAGGCGCGCGGCTACGGCTGCTTCATCTTCAAGAAGGGCGTGCAGCTCGCACCGGATGCGCCCGAAGGAGGCACGCCGCGATGAAAAGCGTCGTCATTCTCGGCATCTACTTGACCGATCTCGCGTTTCGTGCGCACGCATGCCCTTGCTCTCGGCGAAACGGTCGTAGGCTCGGCCTTCAAGATGGGCCCTGGCGGCAAGGGCAAGGGATCGAATCAGGCAGTCGCCGCCGCGCGCACGGGTGCCGACGTGGTTTTCTGCACGCGCATCGGCAAGGACGCATTCGGTGACATCGCGCAAGGCACCTGGGCCGCCGAAGGCATCACGTTGCGTGCAACGGTCATGGAGGACGTGGCGACGGGCGCCGCGCACATCTACGTCGATGAAAACACGGGAAGCAATGCGATCATCGTTGCAGCGGGCGCGGCGGGCGTGCTCGTTCCCGAAGACGTCGATGCCATCGAAGGCGACATCGCCCAGGCGGCGGTGTTCGTCACGCAACTCGAACAACCGATTCCCGCGGCCAAACGCGGACTCGAACTCGCGCGCAAGCATGGCGTGACCACGGTCTTCAATCCGGCTCCTGCATTGCCGCTCGAGGACGACATCTATCCGCTGTGCGACTACATCACGCCGAATGAAACGGAAGCGACCGCGCTGACGGGCGTGGCCATCGCGAGTGTCGACGATGCGCGGCGCGCAGCCGACGTGTTGCTTGAAAAGGGCGCACTCTTGCATACGGCGCCGCAATCGACGCTCGTTCCCGCGTTCGATTGCGGACGCGTCGTCGAAACGGCGGGTGCGAGCGATGGCTTCACCGACGGGTTCTCGGCGGCGCTGGCACGCGGTGACGCGCCGCTCGATGCGGTGCGTTTCGGTTGTGCGCTCGCAAGCCTTTCGGTGACGCGTGCAGGCACCGCACCGTCGATGCCGCGCCTCGAAGAGATCGACGCCGTGCTTAACGAACGGAGCGTGCTGCAATGAAGGCGTCGAAGTGGCTCGCTGACCGGCAGTTCGATTTTCTGATCGGCATGAACGTGCTGGTGGTGATTGTCGCGACGATGCTGTCGCATGGGCAGTTTCTCGATATCGACAATCTTCAGTCGATGGGCGGGCAGCTTCCCGAACTCGGACTGCTCGCGCTCGGCATCTGCTGTCGATGGTGTCGGACAACGGCGGTATCGATCTGTCGGGCATGGTCGCGGCCATGCTGCTGCCGCATATGGTCTCGGGCGACGATTCTCCCGCGCTCTACACGGCCGTGTTCGTATGCATCGTCGTGGCGATGGGCGCCGTGGGCGGCCTGCTCAACGGCGTCGTCATCGCAAAGCTTCGCTTGACGCCGATCCTCTGCACGCTCGGCATGCAACTGCTTTTCATGGGCATCGCGGTCGTGCTGAGCAATGGCGTATCGGTGCGCGTCGAGTATGTCGATCCGCTTTCGAACATCGGCAACGGCACGTTTCTGCAAGTGCCGATCTCACTGTGGATCTTCGTCGCTGCGGTGCTCTTGCTCGGCTGGATACTCAAGCGCACGCCGTTCGGCTTGCGGCTCTATCTGATGGGCACGAATCCCAAAGCGGCCTTTTACGCGGGCATTCCGCGCGCTCGCATGCTCATTCTATGGGTTGTGCGGCGTGCTCGCATCGCTTGCTGGTCTCATCAGCACTACGCATACATCGAGGCGAAGTGGGACTACGGCAACTCGTCTCATTGCGATCCTGATCGCGGTGATGGGCGGCGTGAATCCGGCCGGCGGATACGGACGCATCGTCTGCGTGTTCCTGGCTGCGACGGTCCTGCAGTTTCTGTCGAGCTGTGTTCAATCTACTGGGCCGTGTCACAGTTCTTTGGCGACTGCGCGTGGGGCTTTCTGCTGCTTCTTTCGCTCGCATTCACGGGCGACGAGCGCGTGCGCGCGATCTTCAGTATCGGCTGCGCGTCGCCACGCAAGCAGGTTCCGCCGCCGCCTTCGTCCACCGGGCGCTGAGTGCGGGCGTTCTAATGACGAGTGTTGCGTGTGATGTGTGAAGACCAATCGAAGATAAAGGAGACTACGCAATAAAGCTAAATAAAATCGGCACCGCGCTGACGGCATTCGCGCTCGCCACAGGTGCGATCGCGGCCGCGCAAGCGGCGACCAACGAAACCATCGTGACCGTCGTCAAGGTGACGGGGATCAACTGGTTCAATCGCATGGACGAAGGCGTCAAGGAGTTCGGCAAGGCGAATCCGAACATCAACGCCTATCAGACCGGGCCCGGACGCGCCGACGCCGCGCAGCAGCTCAAGATCATCGAGGATCTGATCGCTAAGAAGGTGACGGCGATTGCGGTCGTGCCCTACGATCCGCCGACGCTCGAACCGGCGCTCAAGAAGGCCATGGATCGTGGCATCAAGGTGGTAATGCACGAAGCCGACAACGCGAAGAATACGATGGTCGATATCGAGGCCTTCGATAACACCGCCTACGGCGCAGGTCTCAACGAACGTCTCGCGAAATGCATGGGTCAGCAGGGCAAGTGGGTGGTGCTGGTGGGCTCGCTTGGCAGCCGCTCTCAGGTGCAGTGGGCCGATGGCGGCATCGGCAATGCCAAGGCCAAGTACCCGAAGATGGATCTCGTCGAGCCGAAGCTTGAAACGAACAACGACGGCGAGCGTGCCTATCAGGTCGCCAAGGAAGTCTTGCGCAAGCATCCGGATCTC
>JAQFVI010000368.1:0-1777 GCA_029439495.1 Caballeronia sp. BR6202001590007 | reverse complement strand
CCGAAGCTCGCGGGGCTGGCCATGAACAAAGTCGCGCAAATGCCCGTCGACGGCAAGCAGATCGAGGACGGCGCGGACCTCGGCATCACCGGCTATAACAAGAACAAGGTCACCGTCAGCAAGGGACCGGGCAAGGGCGTCATCGTGCTCGGCACCGGCTGGGTCGACGTCGACAAGACGAACTACAAGCAATACAATTTCTGATGCGACGTTCGCGACGCGTGAGTTCGCTCGAGCCATGCGCCGCACGCACGACACACACCCATGACTCAAGCGATTCCGCTTCTCGAAGTCGTCAATATTCACAAGCGCTTTACCGGCGTCTATGCGCTGCGCGGCGTCAGCCTCGCTTTCGAGCGCGGGCAGATTTATCATCTGCTCGGCGAGAACGGCTGCGGCAAGAGCACGCTCATCAAGATCATCTCGGGCGCGCAGCCGCCCGACGAAGATCGCGAGCTCGTGATCGAAGACGCGCGCCATGAAGCTGTCGCCGCTCGAATCCTTGTCGGCGGGCATCGAGACTGTGTATCAGGACTTGTCGCTGCTGCCGAACATGAGCGTGGCCGAAAACGTCGCGCTCACGTCGGAACTCGCGACGCATGCAAGTAAGCTTGCGCACACCTTCGATCGGCGCACGCTCGCGGAAACGGCCGCGCGCGCACTCGAAGCCGTTGGCTTGCCCGGCGATGCGCAGTTCCAGAAAACGCTCGTCGAGCAATTGCCGCTTGCGACGCGGCAGCTTGTCGCGATTGCGCGCGCGATCGCCAGCGAAGCGAAGTTCGTCATTGTGGATGAACCGACGACATCGCTCACGCAAAAGGAGGTCGATAACCTGATCGCCGTGCTCGCGCGTTTGCGTGCGGAGGGTGTCGCGGTACTGTTCGTCAGTCACAAGCTCGACGTGTGTTATGCGATCGGCGGCGAAGTGATCGTCTTGCGCGACGGTCAGAAGATGGCGCAAGGCCCGATCGAAAACTATACGAAGGCTCAGATCAGCGAACTCATGACGGGCAAGCAGCGCTATCGTGCGCAGGGCGAAGAAGGCGCGTCGCAAGTTGTGCTCGATGTCAGGCAGCTCGGCCGTAAGGGACAATTCGCCGATGTGTCGTTCGAACTGCACAAGGGCGAGATTCTCGGCGTGACGGGCCTGCTGGATTCGGGACGCAACGAACTCGCGCGTGCGCTTGCCAGTGTCGCGCCCGCCGATGCCGGCACCGTGACGCTCGACGGCATGCGCGTGCGCTTGCTACCCCCGCGGATGCCAAGCTGCAAAGAATCGTTACGTGCCCGAAGACCGCCTGAATGAAGGGCTTTTTCTCGACAAGCCGATTCGCGACAACGTCGTGACCGCGATGATCGCGAGCTTGCGCGACCGCTTTGGGCAGATCGACAGAAAGCGCGTGCAAGCGCTTGCCGAGCGCACGGTCGAGGACCTGCAGATCGCTACGCCCGATGTCGACAAGCCCGTGCAATCGCTTTCGGGAGGCAATCAGCAACGCGTGCTGATCGGACGCTGGCTCGCGATCGATCCGCGCGTGCTGATACTGCACGGACCCACGGTAGGGGTTGACGTGGGATCGAAGGACATCATCTATCGCATCATGCAGCGGTTGTCGCAAGCGGGCATCGGCATCATTCGATCCGTTTCGAGTGCATCGGCAGGGGCCTTGTCATAGACTTCTTCGTCGTTCACATAGAGCGTGAAAGACTGAAGGTATTTGGCTTTTTTCTCCGGATTTTCGATCGTCTCGCGCGTTCATCGATAGAGCGGATAGTG
>JAQFVI010000367.1:1422-23838 GCA_029439495.1 Caballeronia sp. BR6202001590007 | reverse complement strand
CTGAAAGTTGCTTAGAAACAGCGGCAAGCGCGCACCCCGCTATTTGACTTCGTGAGAGGCTCGTTTCGCCGTGTGAGGGCACAACCTGACTTGCCCCTATCGCACGGCAACCTTCCAATCGCCAAGAAAAAATGGGGTTTTACAAATGGAACGTCTGAACTTTGCCACGATCGACGCCGCCGCCAACCATCACGACACGCCGGCGCCGCGCCCGACCCTGACCGTCGTACCCGCGCTTCAGAAAACCGAATGGATGCCGTTTACTATCCGTATCGTCCGCGACGACGCTGGTTTCCAGAAAGCCGTGAGCATTCGCCGCGCGGCATATAGCCGGCATCTGCCGGAGTTCGCCGAAAAAATGGAAGTCGAAGCCGCCGATCACGACTACGGCACGGTCGTGCTGCTCGCCGAATCGAAGCTCGACGGCACGCCGCTCGGCACCATGCGCATCCAGACCAATGCGCGCAAGCCGCTCGCCGTGGAGCAGTCGGTGACGCTGCCACCGCATCTCGCCACGAGCCGTCTCGCGGAAGCGACGCGTCTCGGCGTGGCCGGCGGCATGGTCGGCCGGGTCGTGAAAGTCGCGTTGTGCAAGGCGTTGTGGATGTTCTGCGAGCAGCACGAGATCGATTATGTGGTCATTACCGCGCGCGCCGCTAGATCGAGAGTGCAAAGCGATGCTGTTCAAGGACGTGGCAGCGGCCCGCCAGCGTTGGGAAGAAGCGCGGCACCCATTGTTCAATTACATGGACATGGTGCACACGCATCATCCGGACATCGATCTGGAATCTGTAGATTTATCTTTTGACTGGGAACCGGTACGATGCCCAGAGGCTCCGTTGATGGCGTATGGCCGGTAAGGCCGACAGTCTTGCAAGCAAGCCAATAACAAAATAAACTGGACTACGGAAGGGGAGCGGTCCGGTTGGCCAAGAAGCAGTGAAGGCGACGCAAACGGGGGTTCTTCCAGGTATGGCGTCGGTAATTCCAATTCGTTATCGAGATTCAGACGCTCGGGGCTCGTGGATCGACGACGCCCTGTACGTGGTCGCCGCCTACGCCGTGCCCGTGCTGATCGCGCTCGCCACGCTGTGCTTCCTGCCGCGCCAGTACGAGTCGCGCGGCGCGCTGCCGCTCGCGATGCGCGTCATCGCCAATCGCAGCGATTCCCTTCATCCCGCCGAAGCGCTCGGCCACGTCAAGCCCGTCTCCAGTTACAGCATGCGGCTGTCCGAAAAACCCGTGTGGTTCAGCTTCACGTCGCCCGTCATGAGTACTCAGTCGCAGACGGTCGTCGAATTTCCTTCGCGTCACGCGCAAACGCTTGCCTGGAACGCGTCGACGATGCAGCCGCTCGGCCAGGCCGACCGCGAATCCGTCAGCGGCGAAATCCGGCCCGTGAAGGCCGGATTTTTTCATGCTCGCAAGCAAGCTCACCGCGCCGCTTTCCGTGTTGTGCCGCGGCACCTATTCGAGTTCGGCGCAGATCAACGTTTTCTCGTGGGACTGGCAGGGACTGCGCAACTCGGCGCTCGACTTCCAGGAAAGCTCGGGACTGATCGCGGGCGTGGCCTGCTTACGCTCGCGGTGTTCGTGTTTGTCACCGCGCTCATCAATCACAAATGGACGTACGTGATTTTCGCGGTCTGGCTCGTCGGCAATCTGCGCCTGTGCGCGAACGCGATGGGCTGGGACATGCAGTGGCTCGGCCGCCTGCTGCCTTCCGAATACTTGCCGATCCTGCGGCAGGTCACGTTCGCCGCGTATTACCTGCTGACCGCCGCGCTGACGCTGCCGTATGCAATGTTCATCCCGACGCTGTGGGTAATCGCGGGCTTCGGCATCTTCGTGCTGCTGTTCTTCCTCACGCGGCTCGTGTGGATGATGGCCCGCTCGCGCACGGTGATGTGGTACGTCGGCTCGCTCGCGGTCGTGCAGGACGCGCTTTCGCATGCGGATCGCGCGTGCCGGGAGGCGAAGAAAGTCGCCAATACGCATCTGGTCACCTATCGCAAGGGTGCGGCGGCGTTCGAGGAGCGCGCGGAAGAGCTGCGCCTCGTCGGGACGCTCGGCCGCAATCGTCTGCCGCCGGGCCTTTTTCTGGTGATGCAGCCGATCATGTCGATGGCATCGCCGACCGAATCGCTGAACTTCGAAGTGCTGCTGCGCATGCGCGCGCCCGACGGCACGACGCTGCTCGCCGGCAAGATGATCGTCGCGGAGGAAGAGTCGGGAATATCGCGGCCATCGACCGGTGGGTCATCTCGACGCTGCTCGAATGGATCGAGACGCATCGGCATTAGTTGAAGAACACGCAGTTCATCTGCGTGAATCTGTCGGGCGGCTCGCTCAATGACGAGCAGTCCATGGAGGACATCCTCGCGCTGTTCGCGCGGCATCAGTCCGTCGTGCATTACCTGTGTCTGGAGATCACCGAGAGCGTCGCGCTGCACGATCTGGAGAACACGCAGCGCTTCATCGCGCGCGTACACGACATGGGCGGCAAGATCGCGCTCGACGACTTCGGCGCGGGCTACTCGTCGTTCAAGTATCTGAAGGCGCTGTCCGCCGATGCGCTCAAGATCGACGGCGAATTCGTGCGCTCGATGTGCGCGCATCCGGCCGATATCGCCATCGTCGAGGCGATCGTCGCGCTCGCGCTCAATCTCGGCATGCGCAGCGTCGCGGAGTGGGTCGAGGACATCGATACGCTGTGCGCGCTGCAGGAAATCGGCGTCGACTACGTGCAGGTCTTTCTCGTCGCGCGCTCGCAGGAGAGCGGCGCGATCCTCGCGGCAACTTCGGCGGCGAGCTTCGTAAAGGACCCGGAAGTCGCGAGTTTCGTCGACAGCCTGTCGGAGCCGGTGCAGGCTACCGTGTTCGATTACGAATGGCGCGCGAAAGCCGCCAACACGCACTAGGCGCGCCTTGCCGCTTACGCCGCCTTCATCTCGTTCAGAATCTTCGTTGCCGCGATCGGGATGCACGTGTCGTTCCATTCGGCGAGCCACTGGATCTCCTTGCGCGTGAAATAGCCGGGGTGATTGCGCAGCGCGAACTGCAGCGAATCGACGATGTGATCGCGAATGATCTGCGGCGCCTTGTCGACGACGACGATCACGTGAAGGGCTTCGAGTGTGCTCATGGTGCGAAAAAAATTCGATGAAGGTTCGGTCAAGCTTGGATAGGTAAGTCGAAAGTCACGATAATCGAACAAAACTCCCGAAAAATATTCGCCTGCTGCGCTGCCGCATGCGTCCGCGTTGTGTCCGTGAAAGCCGCGCGCAAGCTCGCTTGCTAGAATCGGGCGATTCTCCAACCGACTCACGCGGACATCAGCACATGAACGATCGGCGGCGCGCGGTCTCGATGCAATCGGTCGGCTCGAATCAGCTCGGCATGCGCCAGTTCAACGAACGCATCGCGCCGTGCAGGCCATTCGCCTGCACGGCGCGATGCCCAAGGCCGATATCGCCCGTCTTACGCGTCTGTCAATGCAAACCGTCTCGCTGATCGTCGACCATCTGATCGAAGACGGGCTGCTCGCGCGCGATCCGCGCACGCGTGTGCGCGGTCGCATCGGTTAGCTTTCGGTGCCGATTTCGCTGCGCGCGGACGGCGCGTTCTCCATCGGCGTGAAAGTCGGGCGGCGCAGCCTCGACGTCCTCGCGATGGATTTCGCGGGCAGCGTGCGGTCACGCGAAACGCTCGACTACACGTATCCCGATCCGTCAACGCTCTTTCCCGAACTCGATGCGCGGCTCGCGCGCGCCGTAACCTCGCTCGCCGATGACGCGCGCAAGATCGCGGGGATCGGCGTGGCCGCGCCGTTGTGGCTCGGCGGCTGGCGCGATTTCTTCGATACGCCGCCCGGCGTGTTGGCGGCGTGGAACGACATCGACATCCGCGCGCGCATCCAGTCGATGATGCCGCTACCGGTCGAATTCGCAAAGAACACGACCGCCGCCTGCGCCGCCGAACTGGTGATGGGCGAAGGGCGCGGGCTGCGCAATTTCCTTTATGTGTTCATCGGCACGTTCGTCCATCGGCACGTTCGTCGTCGGCGGTCTGGTGATCGACGGGCGTCTGCATGCGGGGCCGAACGACAACGCGAGCGCGATCGGATCGCTGCCGCTCGCGGACGCGCGACCCGGCCAGTTGCTGAATACGGCGTCGGTCTACGTGCTGGAAAAGGCGTTCGCAGCGGCGGGCGCGCCGGCCGCCACCGCTCACGATGCACGCGCGTGTTCGCCGGAACTGCGCGGCCTGTCCGAAGCGTGGATGCGCGAGAGTTGTCCGGCGCTGGCGGCGAGCATCGCGTCGGCGAGCGCGCTGCTCGATCTCGAGGTGGTCGTCATCGACGGCGAAATCGATCGCGCGTTGCTGCGCGAGGTCATCGGCCGAACCGGCGATGCGCTCGACGCGTTCGATTGGCAAGGCATGACGCGTTCGCGTCTCGTCGAAGGTCAGATCGGCCCGGATGCGCGCGCGATGGGAGGCGCGATTCTCCCGCTCTATGCGCACTTCGCGCCGAAGCACGAACTTTTTCTCAAGCCGCTCGACGCCTAATCGAGCGACAGCCGCACCGCGAACGCCAGCAGCGCCGCGGAAAACGTCCAGCGCTGCACGGTCTGCGCTCTTGGATGGCGGCGCAGCCAGCCGGAAATGCGCACTGCGCCTGCGGCGAGCGTCAGATCGAACATCGCGCCGAAGACGACCAGCACGACGCGAGTTCGACGACCTGCGACCACACCGGCCCCGCCTCGGGCCGCACGAACTGCGGCAGCAGCACCGAACAAAACAGCAAGGCCTTCGGATTGAGGATGCTGCTCAGCACGCCTTTCGCGAACGCCGAGCGATGGGTCGGCGTGGCGGTTTGTCCGGACGCGGCGTCGAGTCCGGATCCGGGTGAGCGAAAAATCTGATACGCGACGTAGGCAAGGTACAAGCGCGCCTGCGACGCGCACGACTTCGTAGAGCCACGGCGCGCTGCGCAACAGCGCCGCCACGCCGAGCGCCGACAGCGTCACATGCGTCGTGCGCGCCGTCGCCAGTCCGCCTGCGACGGCCATGCCGTGACGGAAGCCGCGCGTCGCGCTAGTTTGCAGGACGAGTGCCATGTCGGGTCCCGGCAGCGCATACACGACTGCCAGCGCGCCGACGAAAAACCCACAACAAATGTGCCGAAACCATGATTCGCGCTCCTTGATCGAGGGGACTATCTTGCTATCGGGTTTAAGCGGATTTATGGCTATTTGCTTTCGTTTTAACCGCATACATAACACTTTCCTCTAAGATTTATGAAAACTGTGGAGGAAAAATAGATGAGCGAACTCGATCGCGTCGACCGCGCCATTCTCTCGGCAATCCAGCATGACAGCCGCCTGACGGTCGTGAGACTCGCCGAGCGCGTCGGTCTTAGCGAAACGCCGTGCGCGCGCCGGCTCAAGCGCCTGGAAAGCGAAGGCTATATCGACGGCTATCGCGCGATGCTGTCTCGCAAGGCGCTGGGGCTCGGCGTCGTCGCGTTCGCGCAGTTGCGCTTCAGCGTGCACGACCGCTCGCTGTCGGACCGCTTCGAGCGGGAAGTGCAGGGCATCGAGCAGATCGTGTCGTGTCACAACGTGTCGGGAACGGCGGATTACCTGCTGCAGATCGTCGTCCGCGATCTCGACGAATACGGCGTTTTCACGCGCGACGTGCTGCGCACGCTGCCCGGCGTCGCGGTCGAGTCGATGCTGTCGCTGCGCGAGATCAAGCGCGACGGCACGTTGCCCTTGCCGTAAGCGGCGATGTCTATACAAGACGTTGGCTTGATATGCCGTCTGTATGAGGGAATTCCCTAGTTCAGATCAGGTTGTATACAAGATGACGAAGCCGAACCCACGCTTCAGAGNGTCGTCTACGGCGGCATCGGCCGCGCGGCGCGCCACTGGGCGTGCTACGGCGCGGNAGCGCCGCTGCGCATGCTGATGAACAACCTCGGTCCCGATGTCGCGGNACGCTGCTGATCCAGTCGGGCAAGCCGGGCGGCGTGTTCCGCACGCACGAGAACGCGCCGCGCGTGCTGATCGCCAATTCGAATCTCGTGCCGCACTGGGCGAACTGGAAACACTTCAACGAGCTCGACGCGAAAGGTCTCGCGATGTACGACCAGATGACGGCGGGAAGCTGGATCTACATCGGCAGTCAGGGCATCGTGCAGGGCACTTACGAGACCTTCGTCGAAGCCGGGCGCCAGCATTACGGCGGTGATCTGAAAGGGCGCTGGGTGCTGACGGCCGGACTCGGCGGCATGAGCGGCGCGCAGCCGCTCGCCGCGACGCTCGCGGGCGCGTGCTCGCTGAACATCGAGTGTCAGCAGAGTCGCATCGATTTCCGTCTGAAGACGCGCTATGTCGACGAGCAGGCCGCCGATCTCGACGACGCCCGCGCGTGCATTCGCCGTCATACGTCCGAAGGACGCGCGATCTCGGTCGCGCTGTGCGCCAACGCCGCCGACGTGCTGCCGGAACTGGTGAGGCGCGACGTGCGTCCTGATCTCGTCACCGATCAAACCAGCGCGCACGATCCGCTCAACGGTTATCTGCCGAAAGACTGGACCTGGGCGCAGTATCACGATCGCGCGCAAAGCGATCCGGCGGGTACCGTGAAGGCCGCGAAGCAATCGATGGTGGAACACGCGATGCTGGCGTTTCGCGCGCAGGGCATACCGACGTTCGCGTTCGACTACGGCAACAACATCCGTCAGAGTCAGATGGCGAAGGAAGAAGGCGTCGACGATGCGTTCGACTTTCCCGGCTTCGTGCCTGCCTATATTTCGCCCGCTGTTTTGCCGCGGCGTCGGTCCATTCCGCTGGGCCGCGCTGTCGGACGATCCCGAGAACATCCACAAGACCGATGCGAAGATCAAGGAACTGATTGCCGACAATGCTCATCTGCATCGCTGGTTCGACATGGCGCGCGAACGCATCCGCTTCCAAGAACTGCCCGCGCGCATCTGCTGGGTCGGGCTCGGTCAGCGCGCGAAACTTGGCCTCGCCTTCAACGAGATGGTGCGACGTGGCGAGCTGTCCGCGCCGGTCGTGATCGGACGCGATCATCTCGATTCGGGATCGGTCGCGAGTCCGAACCGCGAAACCGAAGCGATGAAGGACGGCTCCGACGCCGTATCCGACTGGCCGCTGCTCAATGCGCTGCTGAACACGGCGAGCGGCGCGACGTGGGTGTCGATCCATCACGGCAGCGGCGTCGGCATGGGCTTTTCGCAGCACGCGGGCGTGGTGATCGTCTGCGACGGCAGCGCGGCGGCCGACGAGCGTATCGCGCGCGTGCTGCACAACGATCCGGCGACAGGCGTGATGTGCCATACCGACGCGGGCTACGACCTCGCGCTCGACTGCACGCGCGAACAAGGCCTCGATCTGCCGATGATCGCCGCGCGATGAAGACGCTCTGGCACGGCTGCCACGCCGCGACGATGCAGGGCGGCAGATATTCGATCATCGACGATGCGGCGACCCTCACCGAGCATGGACGCATCGCGTGGATCGGATCGCGCGTCAATGCGCCCGATGTCGATGCGCGCCGCGTCGATCTTCGAGGCGCGTGGGTGACGCCTGGTTTCATCGATTGCCATACGCATCTCGTATGCGGAAATCGCGGCGCGTGGTGGCGGCATCGCGAGCACGGTGCGCGCGATGCCGACGAGGACGCGTTGTTCGAGCGCGCGAAGGCACGCGTCGTCGGACTGATGCGCGACGGCGTGACCGCGCTCGAAGTGAAATCCGGCTATGGGTTTGACACGGCGAGCGAACGCAAGATGCTGCGCGTCGCGCGCCGTCTCGGCGATGCGCTGCCGCCGGAGTTCGCCGGGCGCGCCGACGATTACATCGCCCACGTCTGCGACGAAATGCTGCCCGCGCTCGTTGCCGAAGGTCTCGTCGATGCCGTCGATGCGTTCTGCGAGCATCTCGCGTTCTCGCACAGCAGGTGGAGCGCGTGTTCCGTGCGTCGCAGGCGCTCGGCGTTCCCGTCAAGCTGCATGCTGAACAGTTGTCGTCGTTGCACGGATCGGCGCTTGCGGCGCGATATCGCGCGTTGTCGGCGGATCATCTCGAGTACATGACGGAAGACGATGCCATCGTGACGGCGCGCGCGGGAACCGTCGCGGTGTTGCTGCCGGGCGCGTTTTACATGCTGCGCGAGACGCAGCTTCCGCCCGTCGATGCGCTGCGTCGCCACGGCGTGCCGATGGCCGTCGCAAGCGATCTGAATCCGGGTACGTCGCCCGTGCTGTCGCTGCGCATGATGCTGAACATGGCATGGCGTGCGCGCTGTTTCGTCTGACGCCCGAGGAAGCGCTGGCCGGTGTCACGACCCATGCGGCCACGGCGCTCGATCTGGGCGATTCGCATGGCACGCTCGAAACCGGCAAGGCGGCCGATTTCGTCGCGTGGCGCATCGAACGGCCCGCTGAACTGGCGTACTGGCTCGGTGGCGCGTTGCCGAATCGGGTCATACGAAATGGCGTGGCGGTCGATTTCGATTCGTTCGATGCATGAAAAAACGCCTCGGTCCTTGCGGAACGAGGCGTTGGTCGATGGACGCCGCGATGCGCGGACGTCATCGATTGTCATGCGCGCTTGCGGATCATCCCGTAGATCACCAGCAGAGCACGATGGCGCCGATGACCGATGCGATCCAACCGGCGGGCTGCTCGGGGCGATACCAGTGCAGGGCGACGCCGAGCACGATGGTCATGATCCAGCCCATGCTGTCGTCGCCCGGCTTGAGCGCGCGCAATGAGTCCGACGATGAAGCCGACAATCAAAGTCCCGATGAATGAAAACATGCGCTTGCTCCTTCAGAAAGAGTGCTGCTTTTGGCTGCGTTCTGATGATGTCGAGGCGGGTCCGCTCATCCAAAGTAGCACGACCCAATGGCTTTGGGTACGACATCGGCCGTGGGTGTTCGATGTGTCGCACGCGGCATGCCTGCGCGATGCGCACGGTAGAATTCGGGGCATTGTTCCCGTGAATGTTTGCTTGGTATGACCGAATCCGATTCCGATTTTGCTTCCACCGACGACGCGATCCACGAGGATCGTCTCTGGCGCGACGACGGCTGGGCCGTCGAAATGATTCAGGCCGGCGAGGCGGAACCCGCGCTCGTCGGCCCGTGGACGATGGGCCGCGACAATAAGAACCCGAAGCCGCTCGACGCGGCGGCGTTTCGCACGCTGGTGAAGATTGCTTCGGAAGTGCTGCGCCGTCGTGAACAGCAACGTCACGCGATGCTGCACAAGAACGTGACGATCGACCTGCGCGGCGAGGACGTCACCGTGACGCTGGAGATCGTCCCCGACGACGACGATCCCTACGCCAATCTCAAGGCCTTCGACGCATACGGCGCACAACTCGCGCATGTGCGCGTGTCGCCGGCATTCAAGCTGAGCAAGGCGAGCGCCGAACGCTGGGCCGAGAACGACTTCGAGAAACCGAACTGAGCGCCGCCGCGCGCGGCGCGTGAAGATGCACGCTTGCGAAGATGCACGCTTACTTGACGACGAACTCGATGCGCCGGTTCGCGAAGCGTCCGCTCGCCGTGGTGTTGTCTGCGACCGGATTGGCGTCGCCGTAACCGGTCGCCGTCAGGCTTTGCGGCGGCACGCCCACGCGCGCCAGAAAGCCGCGCACCGCCTGCGCGCGTTCCTTCGACATCTCCAGCTTCGCGGGCGCGGTGCCGGTGGCGTCCGAATAGCCTGCGACTTCCAGATTCACCATCGTGCCCTTCGCGGCGCAGTTCTTCAGGATCTGCGCGGTTTCGCCGAGATTCGCGTAGGCGTTTTCCGGCACCGTCGCGCTCGAACGCGCGAAGTTGACCACCTGCAGATCGAGCACGGACGTGAGCTTGTCGCCGGTGCAGATATCGTCGCTCGCGAGCAGGATTTTCATCGCGCGGCGAAACGACTGCGTGGCGCGCGCGACTGCGCTGTCGACATCGAACGATTCCACCTGAAACATGCCGCCGAGCGAACGCTTGAGACACTCGGTCCAGCCGAGCCGCGTGTCGGATGCCACACCGCTCAGCTCGACGTTCGACCCAACGATGCGCAGTTCCGCGCCGGGCACGGTCATTAGCGGCGCGAGATCCTTCAGGCAGGCGAGCCACGCCGTGGGACGCGTGCCCGCTACCATGCCGACTTCCGCGATGTAATTGCGGCCGAAGCGCCGTTTGAGCGTGTCGATCAGACGCTGCTTTTCCGCATCCGTGCCGACCGTCACCTGGATCGACGGCACGCCGTTCGCGCCGACGCCGAAGGCAAATTGCGCATCGCTGACGGCGGCGGCGGACGCTTCAGGGACCGGCACGTTCGGTGCCGCAGGCGGTTCTGTCGGGGCAATCGCCGTTTCCGACACGGCGGCGGGCGGAAGCGCGGCGGGCGCCGATGGCTCGACCGCCGTGGTCGGTGTGCTTGCCGAGTTTGCGTTCAGATCGATGGTCTGCGACTGCGTAAAGCCGCGGTAATAGACGAAGGCCAGAATGCCGGCCAACACCGCGAACAGCAGCCAGACCCACTTGCTGGTGCGCTTGGGCGCGGGCGCGCGCACGGGCGAGCGTACCGGAATCGAGCGCACCGCGGCGGCCTGCGCGGCGTCTCGCGCCCGCGCGTTCGGCCATTTTGGCGTCGGTGGCGGCAACGGCCGCTTCGGCTTCCTCGTGCTCGATCAGCGTCGCGGAGACGGCGTCGAGGCGCGCGCTTACGCTGTGCGCGAAATTGTCGGTGTGGCCGACGCCGATCACGGTCGCGACGTGGTTGGTCAGCGACGTCCTGATTTTCGCGACCTGATCGCTCAGCAGCTTTGGCAGTTGCGGCTGGCTCCACTGCGCGAGCAGCAGATGCCGATGATGCCGAACAGCACGCCCGACACGATGCACGCAAGCGCGGATGTGGCCTGAGTCGGCACGCTGGTTTCGGGCGGACACGGCGTCGGTCAGCGCGTCGAGGCGCCGGCCCGTCGCGCTCGCGGCGAGCGTGTGGCCGCTGACTTCGAGATGCTTAAGACCGCCCGTGGTCGAGATGAGCTTGTCGAACTGATCGACGATGTATGCGTTGGATTCGGGCTGCATCACGACGGTGAAGAGCGTGCGCGCGCCCGGCACGAGCGATGCGCGGTCCATCAGCGAGGCGACGATTCCGAGCGTGATGCGCGCGGCGAGCTGACGAACGATTTGCGCGGAAATGCCGAACTGTTGCGATAACTGCTCCGCTATGCTGTCCGACATGACGGAATTGACCGCCTGGACCAGATTGATACTCATCGACGTTCGATCCTTTTTTGCAGATGCGCTTGAATTCGGGCACAAAGTGTGCCGCGCGTTCTATATGGATAATTATCCTTAAAAGAACGCGTCAAACTTATTGACGAGTTTGATGCGCTCGCGTGACGCGGATCGCGTCGTGAAACGAGCATTTTGGACCGCCGGCGGACTTCATCGCGCACGCGGCGAATCGTTGAAAAAGTTCTTGAGACGGCGGCCCACGATGGCAAGCCAGGAGCGCTCGGCGGGCATTGGATCGGGATCGCGGGCTGGCATGACGTGGATCACGTGCAGCGAATGGGATGAATCAGGTGTGGTACGATGCATCGAGTGCGGCGACGTCCACGCGCAGTGGCGGCANGTGTCCGCGCATGATGGTCGATCGGTCCCGTTCGGACGATCAGACGCTTCTTAGAGATGTCTTAAATCTGGATGAAAAACGCGGCAAAGCGCGCAAAGAAGGCGAACGTGCGCTACTTGTTGATCTACGAATTGTGCGGCAATTATCTGGAACGCCGCGACTTCGCCTCGGGCAGCACTTCGCGCAACTGCCCCGAACGCAGATACGGCTGCGCCGCGATGCGCAGCGGCTGAATCAATCCCAGGCCTTCGATGCCGCACGCGAGATACGCATGTTCGTCCGCGACCTGCACGAAGCCGCGCATCTTCATCGTGACGGGCTCGCCGTCTACGTCGAAGTCGAAGTCGGCGGGACGGCCGCTCTTTTCCGATACGCAGTTGACCGCCAGATGCTGCGCGAGATCGTCGATCGATTCCGGCGTGCCGTGCTTGTCGAGATACGCGGGACTCGCACAGGTCACCTGTTCGAGCACGCCGAGACGACGCGCGATCAGACCCGAATCGGGCAGTTCGCCGAGCTGCACGCTGTAATCGACGCCTTCGCCGACAAGATCGACGTTGCGCGTGCCGATGCCGATCGACAGTTCGATCTGCGGATAGCGCGCATGAAACTCCGGCAGCGCGGGCACGACGATGCTGGTCGCGACGGTATCCGGCATTTCGATGCGCAGCCGTCCGCGCAGGCGTTCCTCACCCGCGCCGAAACCGGATTCGAGTTCGTCGATGTCGGCGAGGATCTGCGAGCAGCGTTCGTGTTCGTAATACGCCGCGCCGTCGACGGTGAGATTCAGGCGCCGGGTCGTGCGGGCGAGCAATTGCACGCCGACGAGTGCTTCGAGTTGCTGCACGGTCGTCGAGACACTTGCGCTCGGCATGCCGAGCGATTTGGCAGTACACGTGAAGCTGTTCGAATCGACGACACGCGTAAAGACACGCATGGCATGGACGCAATCTAGCGCGTTGAGTTTTCCCTGTTCATGACGATGGAATCGATGCGCGCACGGGCGCGCGCCGCATCAGGAACGAGCGGGCACGAGGCACATCGGCGATGACATCATCGTAAGGAACGGGGCGGCGGGCGTGAATACACAAACTGGAGGATTCTTGCCTGATTCTTCGACGCATCGGAATCGGGCAAGACTGCGCCTAAGCGTTGGAGGATCTCANGCCGCAATCCCATCTCCGGAAGGATGGACACAGATGATCGAAGACATCGCCCTGGATGCGCTCGTATTGCGTCCACGCGGTGGTCGCAGTGAAGCAATAGACCTCGATCGGGATGCCCTGCGACTCCGGCTCCATCATGCGGACCATGATCGCCATGTCCTGCCTGATCTCCGGATGCCGCTGCAGGTAGGCTAGCCCATATGCGCGAAATGTGCCGATATTGGTGAGCCTGCGGCGATTGGCAGGCTCGTTCGCGAGTTCGCCGAGATTGCGGTTGGCCTGCTCGACTTCTGTCTGTTTCTGTTCGAGATAGTCGTGCAGCAGGCGAAAGCGCATCAGTCGTCCCGTCTCTTCCTCGGTCAGGAAACGCACGCATTGCGCGTCGATGCGCAGCGTGCGCTTGATGTGTCGTCCGCCCGATTCGAACATGTGCCGATAGTTGCGATAGCTTTCGGAGAAAAGCTTGTAGGTCGGCACGGTCGTCACCGTGTTGTCCCAGTTCTGCACCTTCACCGTATGCAGCGCGATGTCCTTGACGAAACCGTCGGCGCTCACCTGCGGCATCTCGATCCAGTCGCCGATGCGCAGCATGTCGTTGGACGTCAGCTGCGTGCTGGCGACGAGCGACAGCAGCGTGTCCTTGAAGACCAGCAGCAGCACGGCGGACAACGCGCCGATGCCCGACAGCATCCACAAGGGCGAGCGGTCGATGAGGATCGACAGCACGAGCACGCTGCACACCAGCGTGAGCGCAAGCTTGCCGATCTGGATGTAGCCCTTGATCGAGCGCGTCTGCGCTTCCTTGCTCGATGCATACACGTCCTGCCAGGCTGACAGCGCGCTGCCCATCGCGAGGAACACGTAGATCCACGCGCCCGCATGCGCGATGCGCTCGATCGGCACGGCCCAGCGCCCGATATGCGGCACCTCGTCGATGCCGAGCGCCACCGCCGCGAACGGCACCGCGTACCAGATGCGGTGATACGCGCGTCGCCGGATGGGCTTGATCCCACGCGGTATAGCCCGCGAGCACGAGCAGCCGGTGCGCGATGCGCAACACGATGCGCGCGACGAACGCGAGCATCAGAAGACCCAGCGCGAGCCGCGCCCATGGATGGGTCGGCAAATGTTGCTGCAGATGGTCGGGCAGGAAGTCGACATTCATACGTTGATTCGAGGCTTTTCGATGACAGGCGCACCGTATTGTGCATGAACGTGCACTGTTTTCGCGCGGCGCGTGCCGGGCAGATTCAGCGGGGCGAAAGTGGGTCGTCGGCTACCCGTCGCACGCGGCGTGCGCGTGCTCGCGCTGACCGACAGCACGGCGTCGCCGCTCGCGCAGGTCGCGGATCTGGTGCTGCCGATCCGCGCGGAACGCAGACTCGCGGCGAACTGCGACACCGTCGTGCTCGCTGTCATCGAAGCCTTGTGCGATGCTGTCGCGCATCGCGCGAAGCGTTCGGTCGAAGCGGCCTCGGGGCTCGCCGAATTCGTGCTTCCCTGGCTCGTCACACCGGCGCTCGCGCCGTCGCGGCAGCAGGGCAACAAACGATCAACTCATACGGAGCGTCACGACACATGAACGCCACGCCAGTCATCGCCATTCACGGCGGCGCGGGCACGCTGCTCAAAAGCGCGATGAACAGCGAGACCGAAGCGCGCTATCTCGCATCGCTGAACGCGATCCTGAGCGCGGGCCAGCGCGTGCTCGCCGAAGGCGGCAGCGCACTCGACGCGGTGACAGAAGCGGTCCGCCTGCTCGAAAACGATCCGTTCTTCAACGCGGGCCACGGCGCGGTGTTCACGGCCGCGGGCACGCACGAACTCGACGCCTCGGTAATGGACGGCGCAACGCTCGAAGCCGGCGCGATCAGTTTGCGTGACACGGGTGAAGAATCCGGTGCTCGCGGCGCGCCGCGTGCTCGACGTCAGTGAGCATGTGATGTTCACAGGCGACGGCGCGGAAGCCTTCGCGCGGGCGCAGGGGCTGGAATTCGTCGATCCGTCCTACTACTACACGGAAGCGCGTCATCAGCAGTGGATGAAGGCGCGCGGCACCTCGGGCACGATGTTCGATCACGACGCGATGACCAAATTCTCCTTCGGCAATGCCGCCGACGCGCCCGCCGGCCCCACCGATCCCACCGACCCCATCGATCCCGACAAAAATTCGGCACCATCGGCGCGGTCGCGCTCGATGCGCGCGGCCATCTCGCGGCGGCGACGTCGACCGGCGGCATCACCAACAAGCAGATCGGCCGCGTCGGCGAGGCGTCCGTCACGGCGATCTATCGATGATGAACGACTCGTTGCCCGACTCGCGCGTCATCGACGTGCGCCATCTGTCGGTATCGTTCCGTTCGCGCTTGCGTGTCGTCGAAGCCGTGCGCGACGTATCGTTCGCGGTCGATCGGGGCGAGACGCTCACCATCGTCGGCGAATCGGGATCTGGCAAGTCCGTGACCTCGCTCGCGCTGATGGGCCTCGTCGGACACGGCGGTGGCCGCATTGCCTCGGGCAGTATCACGTTCCAGCGGCGCAACGGACAGATGATCGATCTCGCGAAGGCGTCTCCGGCGGCGATGCGCGGCGCGGACATCGCGATGATCTTTCAAGAGCCGATGACCTCGCTCAATCCGGTGTTCACCGTCGGCGATCAGATTGCCAAGGCGATCGCGCTGCATCAGAACAAGAGCCGCGCCGAGGCGCGCAGCGAAGCGCTGCGCCTGCTCGATCTGGTGCGCATTCCGGAGTCGAAGCGCGTGTTCGCGCGTTATCCGCATCAGTTGTCGGGCGGCATGCGGCAGCGCGTGATGATCGCGATGGCGCTGTCGTGCAAGCCCGCGCTGCTGATCGCCGACGAGCCGACGACCGCGCTCGATGTGACCATTCAGGCGCAGATCCTGCAACTCGTGCGCGGCTTGCAGGACGAGATGAACATGGGCGTGATCTTCATCACGCACGACATGGGCGTGGTCGTGGAAGTCGCGGATTGCGTGCTGGTGATGTATCGTGGCGAGAAGGTTGAGGAAGCGCCGTCGGACGCGCTGTTCCATGCGCCGACGCATCCGTACACCACAGGGCGCTGCTCGCCGCCGTGCCGACGCTCGGCGTGATGCAGGGCACCGACCGGTCCCGCCAAGTTTCCGATTCTCGAAGTCGCGCCCGACGATGCGACCGCGCTGCGTCTGTCGGAAGCGGTGGAGCGTGAGCGGCAGCCCGCCGTCGACGAAGCCGCCGCGCCGATCCTGCGCGTGCGCGATCTCGTCACGCGCTTTCCGGTCAAGAGTGGGCTGTTCGGGCGCACGACGGCCGCCGTGTAAGCGGTCGAGTAAGTGAGCTTCGATCTGCGCCGCGGCGAAACGCTCGCGCTCGTCGGCGAGTTGGGCTGCGGAAAATCGACGACAGAGCGTTCGCCGCTGCGGCTCGTCGAAAGCCAGAGCGGTTCGATCGAGTTCGACGGACGCGACATCAGCAAGCTGGGGGGCGCGGAGTTGCAGGCGCTGCGCCGCAATATCCAGTTCCTTTTTCAGGACCCGTTCGCGTCGCTCAATCCGCGCCTGATGGTCGGCTTCTCGGTGATGGAGCCGCTGCTCGTACACGGCGTCGTGAGCGGCAAACAGGTGCAGGAACGCGTCGACTGGCTGCTCGACAAGGTCGGGCTGCCGCCGGAAGCGGCGCAGCGTTACCCGCACGAATTCTCTGGCGGACAACGGCAGCGCATCGCGATCGCGCGGGCGATCGCGCTGAACCCGAAGGTCGTGGTCGCCGACGAATCCGTTTCCGCGCTCGACGTTTCGGTGCATGCGCAGATCGTCAATCTGATGCTCGATCTTCAGCGCGAACTGGGCGTCGCGTATCTCTTCATCTCGCACGACATGGCGGTCGTCGAGCGCGTGAGCCATCGCGTCGCAGTGATGTATCTCGGGCAGATCGTCGAGATCGGGCCGAGCGCGTCGGTGTTCGAGGCACCGCGTCATCCCTATACGCGCAAGCTGATGAGTGCGGTGCCGGTGGCCGATCCGTCGCGCCGTCACGCGCAGCGCATGCTCGCCGCCGACGAGATTCCCAGCCCGATTCGCAAGCTCGGCGACGAACCCGTCGTCGCGAAACTCGTAGCCGTAGGACCGGACCATTACGTCGCCGAGCATCATGTCGGCGGCGCGTACTGAACACACATAACGTCAAGCCAAGGAGTCCAACGATGCCGTCCTTTCCTTTCATATGCGCTCGATCCTCGCCGCCAGTGCCTTCGCCATGCTGACCGCGCTCGCGCCCGCCGCTCACGCACAGACCACCGCGGTGATGGCGGTCGCCTCCACCTTCACGACGATGGACCCGTACGACGCTAACGACACGCTTCGCAGGCGGTCGCGAAGTCGTTCTATCAGGGCCTGTTCGGCTTCGACAAGGACACGAAGATCCAGAACGTGCTGGCGACGAGCTAGGAGGCGAGGCCGACGCGAAGATCTACACGATCCATCTGTGCAAGGACGTGAAGTTCCACGACGGCACCGACTTCAATGCGGAAGCGGTCAAGGCGGTGTTCGACCGCGTGACCAATCCGGACAACAAGCTCAAGCGCTACAACCTTTTCAACAAGATCGAGAAGACCGAAGTGCTCGATCCGTACACGGTGAAGATTCCGTTCTCCGCGTTCATCAACGTGCTCGCGCATCCGTCGGCGGTGATGATCTCACCCACCGCGCTGAAGAAGTACGGCAAGGACATCGCGTTCCATCCGGTCGGCACGGGCCCGCTCGAATTCGTCGAATGGAAGCAGACCGACGACCTGAAGGTGAAGAGGTTCGCGGGCTACTGGAAGAAGGGCTTGCCGAAGATCGACATGATCGACTGGAAGCCGGTGGTTCGACAACAACACGCGCGTCGCGCTAATGCAGACCGGCGAGGCGGACTTCGCGTTCTCGGTGCCGTTCGATAGGCGGCGACGCTTAAGGGAAGCCCGAAGGTCGATCTGGTCGCCGCGCCGTCGATCATTCAGCGCTACATCAGCATGAACGTGCAGCAGAAACCCTTCGACAATCCGAAGGTGCGCGAGGCGCTGAACTACGCGATCAACAAGGAAGCGCTCGTGAAGGTGGCGTTTGCCGGCTACGCGGTGCCGTCCGAAGGCGTCGTGCCGCCGGGCGTTGATTACTCGACCAAGCTCGGGCCCTGGAAATACGATTCCGCCAAGGCGCGCGAGCTGCTGAAGGAAGCGGGTTATCCGAACGGCTTCGAAACCGTGCTGTGGTCCGGCTATAACCACACGACCGCGCAGAAGATCATCCAGTTCGTGCAGCAGCAACTGGCGCAGGTTGGCGTGAAGGCATCGGTCGAAGTGCTCGAGGCCGACCAATGCGTGCAGCGTGTCAAAAGCGCACCCGATCCGAAGACCGCGCCGGTGCGCATGTTCTATATCGGCTGGTCGTCGTCGACGGGTGAAGCGAACTGGGCGCTGTCGCCGCTTCTGGCCGGCGCCGCCTTCCCGCCGAAGCTCTTCAACACCGCGTACTACAAGAACGACAACGTCGACGACGATCTGCAAAAGGCGCTCGCGACGACCGACCGCAACGAGAAAGCCAAGCTCTACGCTGACGCGCCGTGGATCTTCCTCGCCAAACGTCTCTTCGGGCTCTTGCCGACGCTCTTCATCGTCGCGGTGCTGGTGTTCCTGTTCGTGCACCTGCTGCCCGGCGATCCCGCGCGTCTCGCGGCCGGTCCCGAAGCGGACGAAGCCACTGTCGCGCTGGTGCGCGCGGATCTCGGGCTCGACAAGCCGTTGCCGCAGCAGTTCGCGAGCTTTTTCGGCAAATCGTGCACTTCGATTTCGGCACCTCAACGCGCAGCAAGCGTCCGGTGTCGGTGGAGATCGGCGAGCGCTTCATGCCGACCTTGTGGCTCACGCTCGCGAGCATGGCGTGGGCGGCCGTGTTCGGCATGGCGCTCGGCATTGTGTCGGCGGTCTGGCGCAATCGCTGGCCGGACCGGCTTGGCATGACGCTCGCGGTGTCCGGCATCTCGTTTCCGGCCTTCGCGCTCGGCATGCTGCTAATGGAAATCTTCTCGGTGAAGCTCGGCTGGCTGCTGATCGTCGGCGACGGCACATGGAAGGGCTACGTGCTGCCGTCGATCACCCTCGGCGCGGCGGTCGCCGCCGTGATGGCGCGCTTCACGCGGGCCTCGTTCGTCGAGGTGCTCGGCGAGGACTTCGTGCGCACCGCGCGCGCCAAGGGCGTGCGCGAGCCGATGGTGGTCGTCAAGCACTGCCTGCGCAACGCGATGATCCCCGTCGTCACGATGATGGGCCTGTGTAGTTCGGCTTTCTGCTCGGCGGCTCGANGATGTGCGACTATCCGGTGATCCAGGCGGAAGTGCTGCTGTTCTCGCTGGAGTTCATCGTGATCAATCTGATCGTGGACATGCTGTACGCGGTCGTCAATCCGACCATTCGTTTCAAGTGAGGACGCGATGAACGCAACGGCCCAAGGCACGCTCGACACGGCAAAGCAGATTCACACACCGTGGACCGAATTCTGGCGCAAGTTCAGGCAGCAGCATGTCGCGATGATCGCGGGCGTGTTCGTGCTGCTGCTCGTCGTGATCGCGATCGTGGCGCCGTACATCGCGCCCTACGATTCGGAAAATTCCTTCGACTACGACGCGCTCAATGCGGGTCCGTCGGCCGCGCACTGGTTCGGCGTCGATTCGCTCGGACGCGACATCCTGAGCCGCATCCTCGTCGGCAGCCGCATTTCGCTGACGGCGGGGCTGCTGTCGATGGTGATCGGCGCGGTGATCGGCACGTTCTTCGGCCTGCTGGCCGGCTACTACGAAGGCTGGTGGGATCGCATCGTCATGCGCATCTCGGACGTGCTGTTCGCGTTTCCGGGCATTCTGCTCGCCATCGGCGTCGTCGCGATCCTCGGCAACGGCATGGTCAACGTGGTCTGCGCGGTCGCGATCTTCAGCATTCCCGCGTTCGCGCGGCTGGTGCGCGGCAATACGCTCGCGCTCAAGCATCTCACCTATATCGAGGCGGCGCGCAGCATCGGCGCATCGGACTGGACGATCATCATGCGGCACATCCTGCCAGGCACGATCTCGTCGGTCGTCGTGTACTTCACGATGCGCATCGGCACGTCGATCATCACGGCGGCGAGCCTGTTGTTCCTCGGACTCGGCGCGCAGCCGCCGACGCCCGAATGGGGCGCGATGCTCAACGAGGCACGTGCCGACATGGCGATGGCGCCGCACGTCGCGATCTTCTCGAGCCTCGGGT
The DNA here is from genome assembly GCA_029439495.1 of Caballeronia sp. BR6202001590007. Classification (GTDB taxonomy): domain Bacteria; phylum Pseudomonadota; class Gammaproteobacteria; order Burkholderiales; family Burkholderiaceae; genus Caballeronia. The sequence goes on along the minus strand of JAQFVI010000367.1, from coordinate 3,704 downwards.
CTTCTTCACCGTGCTCGCCTTCAACCTGCTCGGCGGCGGCCTGCGCGACGTGCTCGATCCGAAGTTGGACCGGCCATGAAGCGGCCGCATATCGGCGTGCTCGAAGCGGGGCCGCGCGGCACGATCGCGGATGTCGGCGGCTTGACGGTCGGACATTGCACGCTTGCGCGCGGGTCCATTCAGACGGGCGTGACCGTCGTGCGCCCGCACGGCGACGAGGTTGACGAAGCGGCGCTCTACGGCGCGCTGGCGGAAGAGCGCGGCGCGCGCGTGGCGCTCATGACCGGTGACGACGTGTTCGGCGCGGAAACGCTGCCGGTCTTTCCCGGCGCGCGCGGTTTCGTCGCGACGCTGCGAGCTGCGCACGCAGACCAACGCCTTCGCCGATCTCTTCCGTCAGTGGCCGACGCTCGAACGCCTCGACGCCGTCACGCTCGGCTTCGATGCACCCGATGCCGAACACGTCGTACGCACGCTCAATTGCCTTTCGGCAATGTCTTTCATGTTGCGTTGATCGCGCGAACTATCGTTAGAATGGAGCACTTTGCAGGACACGCTTCGTTCAACGTTCGCAGGCGGCACACATGCACATCGTGAAGCTCGAACACAACGACGACGCGGCGCTCGATCCCGCCGATCCGCAACTGCTGATGCGTGGTTCGCTGATGCTCGACGGCCGCCATGAGGCCGGCTGCTGGGAAGCGCGCCGCGACGGTACGTGGGCAGCGCATCTGCGTTGCACGCCGGGCTGGATCGTCGCGCCAAGCCGCGCCACGCTGATCGAACGGCTCGCGTGCGGCGCGTGACTGCTCATTTCCGAGACACGTTTTCAACCATGTATTTGTCAATCATCGCCGTGGACATCGGCGGGGGTCTCGGCTCGCTGGCCAGATGGGCGCTCGGCTTGCGCCTGAACGCGATCTTTCCGAATCTGCCGCTCGGCACTTTCGCGGCGAATGTGATTGCCGGGTACATCATCGGCGTGGCGGTGGCCTTCTTTGCGCGCTATCCGGACATTTCCGTCGAATGGCGCCTCTTCATCATCACCGCGCTGATGGGCGGGCTGTCCACGTTCTCGACGTTCTCGGCCGAAGTGGTCGCGCATCTTCAGCAGGGGCGGCTCGGCTGGGCGCTCGGCGAAATCGCCATCCATGTGGGTGCGTCGATGCTGATCGCGCTCGGCATTGCCACGGTGGTGGTCGCGACCTGAGCCGCGCCGCATCTGTCCGGCGCGGTGCGCGAGGTGCTTAGTATTCCGGGACGCGGCGTCGCCGCTGCACGCGCGGCGTGCTATTTTCTCATTGCAACGACGAAGGTGAAGAAATGCCCGAGCTTCCGCTCATCGATGTCAGGCCCTACGAGCCGAGCGATCTCGATGATGTGATCGATGTTTTTCTGCGCTCGGTACGCGAGATCACCTCGCTCGATTACAACGCGCAGCAGATCGATGCGTGGGCGCAGGTGGATCGTGCCGAATGGGCGCTCGCCCGCATGAGCCGTTCGACCTGGGTTGCGCTGTCGGGCGAACGGGTCGCGGGCTTCATCGATCTGAAGAGCGATGGGCTGATCGACATGCTGTTCGTGCATCCGGATTTCCAGCGCAAGGGCGTCGCGACGGCGCTGCTCGCGCGCGGCGTGACGGTGGTACGTGGACAGCGCTTCGTCCAGAGCGTGCTGGAGAAAGCGTTGTAAATGTATTATAGACAAGTCGAGTTCTGCTGGTGCATCGCAGCTCGGTGAAATCCCGGAGTGCCTCTTGTTTCGCCTGTCTCGCCCGTTTAGATTGACGCCTGACTTGTATAGTCATGATGATGCTCACGCCCGGAAAACTCGCGCTGCCGCAACTGCGCCGCATCGCGCGAGGCTCGGACCCGCTGCAACTCGATCCCGCGAGTTTCAACGCCATCGACGCCAGTGCGCGCGCCGTCGCCGAGATCGCCGCGAAGGGTCATCCGGCTTACGGCATCAACACGGGCTTCGGCCGGCTCGCCAACACGCATATCCCGGCCGATCAGCTCGAACTGCTGCAGCACAATCTGGTGCTGTCGCATGCGGTTGGCGTCGGTGAGCTGATGTCCCGTCCGGTCGTGCGGCTCTTGATGGCGCTCAAGCTGTCGAGCCTCGGGCGCGGTCATTCGGGCATCCGCCGGGAAGTCATCGATGCCCTCGTCACGCTGTTCAACGCTGATGTGCTGCCGATCTCCCGGTCAAGGGTTCAGTCGGCGCATCGGGCGATCTGACGCCGCTCGCGCATGTGTCGACGGTGATGCTCGGCATCGGCG
>JAQFVI010000367.1:0-1412 GCA_029439495.1 Caballeronia sp. BR6202001590007 | reverse complement strand
GCGAGAAGGTGCAGGACCCGTACAGCCTGCGCTGCCAGCCGCAAGTCATGGGCGCGTGTCTGGACCAGATGCGTCATGCGGCCGATGTCCTGCTGATCGGATCGAATGCTGTCTCCGACAACCCGCTGATCTTTCCCGATACCNCGCGGCGGCGTCAATTCGGGCTTCATGATCNTTCGCTGCCGACTTTCGCGAATCAGGAAGATCACGTTTCGATGGCCACGTTCGCCGCGCGCAAGCTCGGCGACATCGCCAGCAACACGGCCAATATCTTCGCCATCGAACTGCTCGCGGCGGTGCAGGGCGTTGATCTGCGTGCGCCGCCGCACGAGCCCGCCGCCGCTCGACGTCATGACGACGCTGCGCGCGCATGTCCCGCATTACGACCTCGATCATTACTTCGCGCCGGACATCGCGTCGATTGCGTCGCTGGTACAGGCGGGCGTGATCGCGCGACACAGTCCGTTCGGCTTCGCGTCGGAACAGCCCGCATGAGCACGCCGGCCTATCAGGAGATCAAGGACTACATCCTGAAGCGCATCCACGTCGGCGAGTGGAAGGAAGGCGATCAGGTGCCGTCCGAAAACGAACTGGCGCGCGAGTTCAAGGTCGCGTGCATGACGGTGAATCGCGCGCTGCGCGAACTCACCGCCGAACAGGTGCTGACGCGCGTGCAGGGCGCGGACACCTTCGTCGCGCAGCCGAAATATGCGTCGACGCTGGTCGAGATCCGCAGCATCTCCGATGAAATCCTCGCGCGTGGGTACGAGTATCGCGCGCAGGTGCTGCATCTGGGCGCGGTCATCGTCGATGACGCGCTCGCCACTGAAATGCAACTGGCGATCGGCAGTCCGGTGTTTCATTCGCGCGTGCTGCAGGCGAGCCGGTGCAGATGGAAGCGCGCTACGTGAATCCCGCGCTCGCGCCCGAGAATATGCGCGGCAGGATTTTACGACGATCACGCCGAATCAGTATCTGATGGGCGCCGCGCCGTTGCAGCGCGTCGAATATCGCATCGAGGCATCGATGCCGTCGGACGAGATCCGCGCCGCGCTTGCGATGAAGGAACACGAGCCGTGTCTGCTATTGCATCGCCGGACCTGGTTGCGTGATGCGGTCGCGTCGGTCGCGAACCTCTGGCATCCGGGCGACCGGTATTTAGTTTACCGGGCACTTCTAAGACTGCTGTCCCGGTCAATCTGACGTTGGGATGGCGATTGTCTGGCGTATCGATAAGTCTCGATATGCCGAAAAGAACCAGAGACGACCACGAAGCGATTTGAATACAATTACTTAACCGATATTTTCCGACGTAACCCGCCAGAATCACTATTGCAAACTGAACAATTATGTTTCGTGAAAACTGGGGTTTTCCCGGATACGCAAGCCTCCCACACTGCTTTCAAGTGAAA
>JAQFVI010000366.1 GCA_029439495.1 Caballeronia sp. BR6202001590007 | reverse complement strand
CTTGCGCAGCCGCCGACGCAGGCGCTGAGGATGCGGATGCTGAAGGCGCGGATGCCGCTTCGCCGGAAGCGGCGGCGGGCGCGTCGGCTTGCGGCGTTGCGGCGGTCAACACCGGCGCGGGCTTTGGCGCGGTGGGCCGGGGGGCGGGCTTCGCGGGCGCCGTGGGTGTCGGAGGCGTCGACGTTTGGACGGGCTGCGGCTTGACCGGCTTCGGCGTCAGCAATTCGATCTGCACCGGCGGCGGATCGACGGGCGCGGCGTTCGACGGCTGGCGCACGCGATCGATCCATCGCATCGCGCTCCAGTGCAGCGCGGTGACGATCAGCACGGCAAGCAGCCAGCGGCCCCACCGCGGCGCAACGCGCGTGGCGTGTGCATCGTCCGAAGTCTGGCCTTCCGCCTGTCGCGGATGCTTGAGAGGAAATAAGGGCATCGAAAAGAAGTGCGGAGCGCGATGTTACGGACGCACGGAACGGAACCTGGGAAACACAAGGGACATGAAGAACATTTCAGACACGCACGACCGAAACGAAGTTCCTGCGTATCCACGCAGCGCTCAGGCGTCCAGCGTCCCCGCCTTATATCCCAATTGATACGAAAGTTCGTGCGCACAGGCGCGCAGCGCGGTATCGATGTCGCCGTTCCAGCGCGTATCGAAGGCGCCTTCGCGCCCGAGCGCGATCAGGCCGAGCACGAGATCGCCGGTGGAGTCGAACACCGGCATGCAACGCGTGGATGGTCGGCAGCAGCATGCTCTCGACGCGCGCCGCGCCATGTTCGCGGACTTCCGCGAGCACCGGTTTGACGTCCGCCGGCGTCCAGTGCGCGGCCAGTTCGCGCTCGAGCATCGCGCCGGTCTTGCTGCGCGGCAGATACGCCGCAAACAGCAGGCCGGTCGCGGACGAAAGCAGCGGCATCACGTCGCCGAGCTTGAGCGATGCCTTCGCCGGATGGCTCGATTCCATCCAGTGCACGACCGTCGGCCCCTGATTGCCCCACACCGCGATGCCGACCGTCACGTCCATCCGATCCCGAAGCTCCGACAGCGCGATGCGCGCGAGCTTCACGCCGTCGACGCGCGCGAGCCGTGCAAGCCCCATCTGCAGCGCGAAGCCGCCCAGTTCGTAACGTCCCGACACCGGATCCTGCGAGGCGACGCCCAGCCGCAGAAAACTCACCAGATAACGATGCGCTTTCGCCGGACTCATGCCCGCGCGCCGGGCGAGATCGCGCAGCATCATCGCGCGCGGTTCGTTCGTGAGCACCTCGAGCAGGCGGAAACCGACTTCGATTGACTGGATGCCCGAGCGCGTCTTTTCTTCGGTGACGTCGGTGGCGTCGGCTGCGTCATTCGCATCGAGATTGTCTTCGTCGTTGGCGTGCATGAGCGGGTGCGGGGAAAGCGTCGAATGAGCGTCGAATGGTCGATGCCGTCCGGCCAGGCAGCCGGAGGCAATTTACCATCGTAAAATACATTTCCCTTAACGTCATCACAGTCCGAACCGCTTCCATGAAACTCGCCACCCTGAAGGACGGCACCCGCGACGGCCAACTCATCGTCGTATCGCGCGATCTGCGCACAGCGGTCATCGCCGACGGCATCGTCGGCACGCTGCAACGCGCGCTGGACGACTGGACCTTCTACGTACCGCAGCTCATGGACCTGTACGACGCGCTCAACGCCGGCCGCGCGCGCAACAGCAACAGCTTCGCGTTCGACGCGAAGGCGTGCATGGCGTCGCTGCCGCGCGCATTCCAGTGGGCCGACGGCTTGTCGTATGTGAATCACGTCGAACTCGTGCGGCGCGCGCAGCGCGGAGATGCCGCCCGAGTTCTGGACCGATCCATTAATGTATCAAGGCAGCAGCGACGACTTCATCGGGCTGGCGGACGACATCGTGTGTGCGTCGGAGTCTTACGGCATCGACTTCGAGGCGGAAGTCGCGGTCATCACCTCGGATGTCGGCATGGCGTCGACGCCCGACGAAGCGCTGCGCCACGTTCGCCTGCTGATGCTCGTCAACGACGTCTCGCTGCGCAACCTGATTCCCGCCGAACTGGCGAAGGGCTTCGGCTTCTATCAAAGCAAGCCTGCGACGGCGTTCTCGCCCGTCGTGGTGACGCCCGACGAACTCGGCGACGCGTGGCGCGAAGGCCGCGTGCATCGGCCGATGATCGTCCACTGGAACGGCCGGAAGGTCGGCCAGCCGGATTGCGGCACCGATATGGTGTTCCACTTCGGCCAGTTGATCGCGCATGCATCCAAGACGCGCAACCTGCGCGCGGGATCGATCGTCGGCTTCGGCACGATCTCGAACAAGGACGCCAAGCGCGGCTACTGCTGCATCGCCGAGAAGCGCTGCCTAGAAACCATCGAGCACGGCAAGCCCGAAACCGGCTTCATGAAGTTCGGCGACAGCGTGAGGATCGAGATGTTCGACGAGGAGGGCAAGTCCATTTTCGGCGCGATCGATCAGGTCGTCGTGCAGCCGGAATTACTGACTCGCCCGGATCGCGGCATCGATAGTTGTCGCCTTACACTTGCCGCACGCCGCGCATGGTGGTGCGATGAACGACAACGACACGAAAAACAAGGAGACGTGAATGGGTGCAGGCGGCAGGTTTTTTATCGGGGCGATGCTGACGCTCGCGATGTCGGGCATCGATGCCGGCGCAGGCGCAGGCCGCGCCGCATGTGAAGATCGGTCTGGTGCTGTCGCTGACGGGGCCGGCCGCGTCGCTCGGCATTCCGGCGCGCGATGGTGCCGCTGCTGCCGAAGGAGATGGGCGGCAGGCCGATCGACTACATCGTGCTCGACGACGCTTCGGACACGACGCAGGCCGTGCAGACGGGCCGTGCAGACGACCAAGAAGCTCATCAGCGAGGATCAGGTCGATGCGATCATCATCGGCTCGTCGATCACGCCCAATTCGCTCGCGATGATCGACGTCGTCAGCGCGGCCGGCACGCCCGCCGCGCTGCCGCCGAAGACGCTCACGCAGCGCGGCTACAAGGGCAAAGTCTATCACAATCACGGCGTCGGCAATCGCGACTTCCTGCGCGTGTGCGGCGCGGACTGCAACGGCACTTTCCTGCCGACTAGCCCGGTGCTGGTCGCATCGCAGTTGCCGGACGATCATCCGGCCAAGCGTCTCGCACTCGACTACATCAAGCTGTACGAGGCGAAGCAGGGCGCGGGCACCGTGTCCGCGTTCGGCTCGTACGCGTGGGATGCCGGCATGCTGCTGCAACGCGCGGTGCCCGTCGCGCTGAAGGCGGGCGCGCCCGGCACGCCCGCGTTTCGCGGCGCGCTGCGATCGAAGGCACAAAACAGTTCGCCGACACCAACGGGCAGGTCAACATGTCGCCCAACGACCATATCGGCCTCGATCAGCGCGCATGCGTGATGGTCGAAATTCGCGACGGCAAGTGGATCTACCAGCCGCGTTAAACGAACGGGTTCAGAAGATGAGCGATCTCTCCATGTATTCGAGCTACCGGTCGCTCGAGCTGCGCCGTCATCCGCACGGCGTGCTCGAAGTCGTGATGCCCGGCACCGGTGCGAACAAGAGCGGACTGTCGACAGCCGACGCCAACATGCATCGCGAACTCGCGGACATCTGGCGCGACATCGATCGCGATCCCGACACGCGCGTCGCGCTGATCCGTGGCGAAGGCAAGGGCTTTTCGGCGGGCGGCGACCTCGGCCTCGTCGAAGAGATGGCGAGCGATTTCGACGTGCGCGTGCGGGTCTGGCGCGAGGCGCGCGATTTCGTCTACAACGTCATCAACTGCGGCAAGCCGATCGTCTCCGCGATGCACGGCCCGGCGGTCGGCGCGGGGCTGGTCGCGGGATTGCTCGCCGATATCTCGATCGTGTCAAAAACGGCGTGCATCATAGACGGCCATACGCGGCTCGGCGTCGCGGCGGGCGATCACGCGGCCATCGTCTGGCCCTTGCTGTGCGGCATGGCGAAGGCCAAGTACTATCTGCTGCTGTGCGAGCCGGTCAGCGGCGAGGAAGCCGAGCGCATCGGTCTCGTGTCGCTGGCCGTCGACGAAAGCGAACTGATGCCTAAAGCAATCGAAGTTGCAAACAGACTGGCGCAAGGCTCGCAAACCGCGATCCGCTGGACCAAGTACGCGCTCAACAACTGGCTGCGCTCGGCGGGGCCGACCTTCGATACGTCGCTTGCGCTCGAATTCATGGGCTTCGCGGGACCGGACGTGCACGAAGGCATGCGCTCGCTGCGCGAGCGCCGCGCGCCGGATTTTCCCGGCGGCGGGCCGTTCTAGCCGGGCAAGCCGAATCGACCCGTCGGGGCGGGTATGGCCGGGCGCGTCACGGCCCAACACTAACATCTAGCTGAGGAACCAGAACATGACCGATCACGCGGGCGGCACGCCGCCATTCACGATTCCCGGTTTTCCCGGATTCGGCTAGGCCGACATGATGGGCAAGATGTGGGAACTGATGCGCCTGAATCCGTTCGCCGCCGCGATGCCGGGCGGCGCGCAGGGCGTGGGTCCCTCTTTCTCGATGATGTCCAACATGATGGCGCCGCTCACGAACATCGAAGAACTCGACAAGCGCGTGACCGACATGCGCGCCGTCGAGCACTGGCTGAAGCTCAATCTTAACATGCTGCAGTCGGCCATCCAGGCGCTCGAAGTGCAGCGCGCGACGCTCGCGACGCTGCGCGCGTTCGGCGCATTCGCGCAGACTTCGGTCGAAGGCGCGAAGAACGCCGCGGCGAAGCCGGACGCGACGCCGCCTCGACCGGAGCCGCACGAATCGGCAGAACCGGCGGGCGCGTCGAAGCCGGATGACGACACCGCTGCGCCGCCGCCAGGCTTCGATCCGGGGAACGTCCTGCAATCGCAATTCAACCAGCTCGCGCAATTCGCGATGATCCAGCCCGGCATGACGGGCGTGGCCGGCGCGACGCAGCCGGCGGGCGCATCCGGTGCATCCGCCGGAGCCGATGCCGCAGCGACCGGCCCGGACGACGCCGATGAAAAAGCGCCCGAATCCGCCGCCGCGAAGAAGGCGCCCTCGCGCCGCAGCGCGCCGCGCAAGAAGCCCGAGTGATCGAGCCGTCCACGACGGCCTGAACGCGGCTTCTTCGACCTCGGCCGCGCCGATACGGCTCTTCGAACGCTCCCATTCGCCAGCATCGCTCCCGCGACGCTGGCGTTTTTCATTGCGAGCATCGCCAAAACTGGCTGCCGACGCGGCCTGTCCGCGACAAAAGCAAAAAATTTCGTCGAAGTTGCGTCCGCCGTGCCATGCCTTACGTATCAAGGAATGGCAGGGGCACGTGCAGGTCCGGGCATTCGGTTTACTGCTTTTCGGCATACAAATGCTGGCTGAGCGGGCGACGCGAGTGAAGCGAATTCGTCTACGATGAGGCGTCGCGCGCCTCTTCGGCGGTCCGGGTTCGCATCGAGGCAGGCATCGTGCGTTCGATGAATGCTACAGATTTTTAAATTTTGTCCATGACAAACGCTTCCGAACAAGGATTCGATCGGAGTCGAACGCCGAAGGCGCAACCTTGACCGATGCGTTGCCCGTCGATCGCGCAGGAGATTGGGCTCACCAAAGACACGTTGCGCGTCTGGGAGCGATGATACGGCTTTCCGCAGCCGATGCGTTCGCCCGGCGGCGAACGGCTTTATCCGCAGGAGCAGGTGTCCAAGCTGCGGCTGGTCAAGCGTCTGCTGGACGCGGGACACCGGTCGAGCAAGGTGCTTGCGCAGTCAATCGAAACCTTGCAGCAACTCGCGGAATCGTCGGGCATTGGCCAGGACGCGCCGGACGTCGAACTCGACGACATGATCGGCATGCTACGCTCGGGCGCTTACGAGGACTTCCGCTTCACGCTGCTCAAGCGCGCGACCCGCGACGGTCTTGAGCGCTTCGTGCTCGACGTCGCCGCGCCGCTTTCCGCGCGCGTCGGCAATGCGTGGGCGGCAGGCGCCTGCAAGTCTATCACGAACACCTCTTCACCGAAGCGGTCCAGACGACGCTGCCCGGCGAGGCCCACGGCCTCGGCATTCTGATGGCCAAAGCGATGTTCACGCTCTCCGATTGTGAGTGCATCCAGCTCGGCATGCAGACGCCGCTGCACGACATCGTCGACGCGGTGAATACGCAAAACGTCGATATCGTCGCGCTGTCGTTCTCCGCCGTGCTGCCGGCGAGTCCATCGCGACGGGGCTCGCCGATCTGCGCAAGCTCCTGCCGGCGCAGGTGCGCATCTGGGTCGGCGGAAGCAGCCCGGCCTTGCGCCGCAAGGCTCACGACGGCATCAGTCATGTTGCGGGCCTCGGTCCGATCGACGAAACCATCGCGGATTGGCGCCAATCTCGCGTGCTATGATCAAACGCGCTCGCGACGGCGGGCTCACCGCGAGCCATGGGTACGCGTCGGAGTCGTCGCGCTTCGCATCGCCGTCATGCGGCTGCGCCATACTGCGCGGCCGGCGTGATCTGGCGGCAGCCAATCCGTTCAACTTACCTCAGGCACAGGTTTCGCTCCTCATCCACGGTAGATCGAGACGCAAGAGAACATGTTGTTCGCACGGAAAGTGCAGTGTTATCGCGGAGCGCGACACGTTGCCGCAGCGTCGAAATGCGGCGCTTCTTTGTCGCTTTTCGTCTTTGGCCGTCGGATTCCCGCGTAAAATTAAAAGCTTGGTTGCTCGCGTGCAATCATCGTCGCCGCACGCCCGAGCCGAAATCAATATAGATAGATATAACGTAACGTCGCTACGTGGCTTCAGGGGTGGACTATGAACACCATGCTTTATCCGGAACTTTATAAATCGCTGGAATCGGTCCGCTGGGATATGGAGAAAGATATCCCCTGGGACAAGTTCGATGCGTCCCTGCTTACCGACGAGCAGGCCAAGACCATCAAGATGAACGCGATCACCGAATGGTCCGCTCTTCCCGCAACCGAGATGTTCCTGCGTGACAACCACAACGACAGCGACTTTTCCGCTTTCATGAGCGTGTGGTTTTTCGAGGAACAGAAGCACTCGCTCGTGCTGATGGAGTATCTTCGCCGCTTCAAGCCGGAGTTCGTACCGACCGAGGACGAACTGCACGCGGTGCGCTTCGAATTCGATCCCGCGCCGCCGCTCGAAACGCTGATGCTGCACTTCTGCGGCGAAATCCGCCTGAATCACTGGTATCGCCGCGCGGCCGAATGGCATACCGAGCCGGTCATCAAGCACATCTACGAAACCATTTCCCGCGACGAAGCTCGTCACGGCGGCGCCTATCTGCGTTACATGAAGAAGGCGCTGACGCAGGCAGGCGATACCGCGCGCGCGGCGTTCGCGAAAATCGGCGTGCTGATGGCGTCGGCGCGCCGCACGGAAAAGCCGCTGCATCCGACCAATCTGCACGTCAATCAGGCGCTGTTTCCGCGCGATACCGTGCAGTCGCGCCTGCCGGATCCCGAATGGCTCGAGCGCTGGCTCGACGATCAGATCCGCTTCGACGATAGCTGGGAAAAGAAAGTGGTCGAACGCATCCTGCACAATCTGTCGATTCTGTTCGAGCGCCCGTTCGCGACCGCGCAGGAACTGAACCGCTATCGCAAGGAAGTCGTACTGCGCGTGCAGGCCGCCTCGGGCGGCGCGGGCGCGGCGGAACAGCCAGCCTGATCGCCGCACTCTGACACAGATTGACACAGATCGTCATGCATCGAACGATGGCCCGCCGGTCCAGACCGGCGGGCCGTTTCTATTACGGGTCCGCCGAACCGACGAGCGGGCCGGACACGCGGAAGCCGCGTGGCACAATGCGCCCTTCCCGAACTTCGCAGCGAGCGCCATCATGACCGCTATCTTCGAACGCAAAATCCTCACGCGCGATGTGCTCGCCGCGCAGCGCAAGCAACTCGCCGGTGCGGTCGTGTTCACGAACGGCGTCTTCGATATCCTGCACCGCGGTCACGTCACCTATCTCGCCGACGCGAAGGCGCTCGGCGCGACGCTGATCGTCGGCGTCAACAGCGATGCGTCCGTGCGCACGCTCGGCAAGGGCGATGATCGCCCGATTAACCGCGCGGCCGATCGCATGGCGCTGCTCGCGGCGCTGGAAAGCGTCGATTACGTGGTGATGTTCGAGGAAACGACGCCGCTGCAGCTCATCGATGCGCTGCATCCGGACGTGCTCGTGAAAGGCGGCGATTACGACATGGACACGCTCGCGGAATCGGCGCTCGTGCGCGGCTGGGGCGGCCGCGCGCTGGCGATTCCGTTCGAGCACGATCGCTCGACGACCGCGCTGCTCAAGAAGGTCCGCGTGCAGCCCTGACTTCGAAGCGCGCGGCCCGCGGATTTACTGGCCGAGCGGCCGCTCCTGCACGTTCGGTCTGGGCGCGGGGCGCCCACGTGGGCGGCGTCGGCGGCATCTTCCGGATGCAGCGGACGCACGTTCAGCGCCTCCGGATGCACCTGTTGCAGCAGATGATGCGGCTCGCGCGCGCCGGCGGCCGGCAGCGGCCCGAACATGCCCTGCACGGTGGCGAGCAGCAGCAGGTTGACGAGAATGAGAAAGGCGATCAGCCAGCGCAGCATTCCGGGGCTCCGTCGGTCAGTCAGTTCGTCGATGTGAATGCGATGCCGTCCGCCGCCTCGCGCGCGATGTGCGAGAGCCCCGACAGCACCAGAGAATCATGCCGCGTGTGCACCAAGGCGACCGCGCCCGCGATCTCGCCGGCCACGCCGCCGCCGAGCACGAGCCGCACGTCGGCGTTCCAGTCCGCTTGCAAGTCGCGCCACGCACGCTCGATCAGGCTGGCCTGCGCGAGCAGGCATCCGGTCGACAGCGCGCCGGCCGTGTCGGTGGCGAACCGGCTCGATGTCGAATCGATCGCGCGGCGCGCGGCGTCGGCATCGAGCGTCGGGAGGTTTGCGGTATGGCTGCCGAGCGAGCGCATCATCAGCGACCAGCCCGGCACGATCAGGCCGCCGGTGAAGGTGCCGTCGGCGCGCAGCGCTTCGAGCGTCGTCGCCGTGCCGAGCATCGCGATCAGCACGTTTTCGCCGGGATACGCGGTGTGCGCGGCGATCAGGCCGCACCAGCGGTCGCTGCCGAGTTTTTCCGGTTCGGCATAGCCGTTGACGACGCCGCATTGCCGCGCCTGCGCATGTACGACGGTGCAGGCCAGTCCGGGCCAGCGCGTGTTGATTAGCCGCCGGATGCGCGCCTCGACCACCGCGCCCGCGACGTTCGACATCCACGCGCTCGCGGGCGTGCCCAGTTCCGCCCATGCGGCGCGCAGGGCGCCGTCCGATGCCGCATCGGCGCCGATGTCATGCTCGTGCGCGAAGGCGCCGCCGTCGATCGGCGTGCCGCGCACATCGACCAGCGACCATTTGATGCGGCTGTTGCCCGCGTCGATCAGCAGGAAACGCATGCCGCTCACGGATGTTCCTTGGCGAGGCGCAGCGTCAGTTCGCCGGTCGCGACGCTGCGCGCGCCGTCGGGGGAATCGATCAGCAATTGCCCGCGATCGTCGACGCCCGACGCGATGCCGCGCGCGATTTCCATGCCCTGGTTGATCAGCGCGACTTTGCGGCCGGCCCACGCGTGGGCATCGGTCCAGCGATGTCGGAACGGGCGAAAGCCGTCGGCCTCGAAGCGCGGCAGCGCGGCATCGAGCGCGTTGAGCATGGCGGCGAGCGCCTCGGTGAGATTGGCGTCGGGCCAGGCGCGCGCGAGCGCGGCGGGCGCGGAACCTGGCACGACCGTGGTGTTGCGCCGGTTGGCGTCGTCGACCTGAGCGGCCAGCGTATCCGCGCCATGCAGGTTCGTGCCGATGCCGATGACGACCGCCGTCGCGTTCGGCGTGGTCCACGCGGTTTCGATCAGGATGCCGGCGAGCTTGCCGTCGTCGAGCAGCACGTCGTTGGGCCATTTCAGCGCGGGCCGCGCGGAGGCGGCGAGCGGCAGGTGCGCGAGCGCGTCGAGCACTGCGGTGCCGATCGCGAGGCTCAGCCCCGACAGGCCCTCGATCGGGCGCTTCAACATGCAGCCGACCGACATCAGCAGCGCGTTGCCCGGCTCGGCGAGCCACGCACGGCCGCGCCGTCCGCGTCCGGCCGTCTGCAGATAGGCGATGCGCGCGATCGGCGCGGGCGAATCGTTCGACACGATATCGCGCGGCAGCGCGCGCATGCTCTCCATCAGATCTGCGTTGGTCGAACCCGTCTCGTCGACGATGTCGATGGTCCAGTCGCGCGCGGGACGTTCCGCGAGCATCGCGAGGCGGTCGGTATCGATGCGCCACGGCGCGTCGGAAGCGAAGGAGGGCGTGGGAGTCATGGCGGGTATTGTAGCGGGGCGGGGCGGGGAAAACGCCGGGTGTGCCGGGCTAGGTGAGCAGGATGCGCAGCTTCTTTTGGCATGCGGTGGTGTACTTGATGAGCGTGTTCACCGTCGGCGAATGTTTGTCGGTTATCAGCGAAGCTTCGAAACGCGCGATGGCGGAGGCGGTCGTTCCCATGCGCTCCGCGATCTGCGCCTGAGTCCGGCCGGCCTCGGTCCGGGCGTCGAGCACGGTACGCAGATCGGCATAGGCGGATTCGAGCGCGTTATAGGCCGCTTTGACTTTCGGATCGGACAAGAGCCGGGTGGTGTCCTCGTCCGTATGGGCACGGGGTCGTAGCGTTCTGCGAGTTCGCGGATCAGTCGGGTTTTAGGCATGTCGATGCATCTCTTTCAAACGTCGGCGTGCGATCCAGAGATGCCGAAGGATCGTCCAGCGCGGGTGATCGCAATTAGCATATTTACTAACTTCGGGCGGTAGGAAGATGTGGATAAGTGTTCTATCCCCCGCTCCTGCCCCAGTCGGCCGAACGGCCTATCCGCAGCCGCGCCGACATCCCCAACCGCGCGTCGTTTAAGCCAATTCCGCTAGAATGTCCCTTTCCCTTTACCCACGCGCCTGACGCGCCATCGCCGCCTTGGACTTCGACACGCCGCCGCGCCTGAAAGTGGAAGCAGGTCAGCAGGGCAAGACGGTCCGGCTGTCCGGCCAGTGGACCGCGCTCGCGCTCGCGCGCGACGCCTGCGCGCGATCGGCCGCGAAGCCATCGGCCACTGGAATCTCGTCGATATCGAACGGCTCGATCACGTCGGCGGGCAGGCGCTGTGGCGCGTCTGGGGCTGCCGTATGCCGCCGGACATCGAACTGTCGGACACGCAGCGCGAAATCTTCGAGCGCGTCGCGCTGCTCGATGCCGAACGCGAAGAACCCGAAGCCAGCGACCGCATCGATCCCGTCACGCGGCTCGGCCAACTGATGTTCGCGTTCTTCGATCACCTCTACGGCGGCCTGTCGATGTTCGGCGCCTTCGTGCTCGATCTCGCCGGCCTCGTGCGCCGTCCGAAGCGCATCCCGTGGACCGAGATCTCCGCGAACATCTACAGCGCCGGCGCTCAGGCGCTCGCGATCACCACGCAGATCGGCGTGATGCGCGTGACCGAGGAACTCGACGCGATGCAGGTCATGAGCATCCCGCACGGGCTGCGGCTCGTGCTGCCGCGCGTGATCGCGCTCGGTGTCGCGATGCCGATGCTCGTCATGTGGACCAACGTCATCACGCTGACGGGCGGCGCGCTCGCGGCCAAGCTCGTGCTGTCCATCGACGTGTCGTTCTTCCTGCGCTCGCTGCCATCGGTGGTGCCGATCGCGAATCTGTGGATCGGGCTCGGCAAGGGCATCGTGTTCGGCATGCTGATTGCGCTGACCGCGTGTCACTTCGGCTTTCGCATCAAGGCGAATTCGCAAAGTCTCGGCGAAGGCACGACGACCTCCGTGGTCACGTCGATCACCGTCGTCATCCTCGCCGACGCCGTGTTCGCGATCCTGTTCCAGAACGTGGGGCTCTGAACGCACATGTCCACGACGCTCGCCACCGCCGTTCGCCATCAGTCCCCGCCGGTCATCGCGGAGTCGGTGATCGAAGTGCGCGCTTTCACCAAGCGCTACGGCTGCACGGTCATCCACGAGCATCTGAATCTCGATGTCCGGCGCGGCGAGATCGTCGCGCTGCTCGGCGGTTCGGGTTCGGGCAAGACGATGCTCGTGCGGCAGATCCTCGGGCTCGAAATGCCGACCTCGGGCACCATCCGCGTGCTCGGCGAGGAATGGGCGCGCATGAACGGCGAAACCGCGAAGATGCTGCGCACGCGCTCCGGCATGATGTTCCAGCAGGGCGCGCTGTTCTCGTCGCTGTCGGTGTACGACAACATCGCGCAGCCGTTTCGCGAACTCGGCAAGATTCCCGAGGATCTGATCCGCGAGTTCGTCATGCTGAAGCTCGAAATGGTCGGCCTATCGTGCAAGCACGCGAGCAAGATGCCGTCCGCGCTGTCGGGCGGGATGGTCAAGCGCGTGGGCATCGCGCGCGCCATCGCGCTCGAACCGGAACTGCTGTTTCTCGACGAACCGACCGCCGGTCTCGACCCGAAGGCATCAGACGAGTTCGTCGATCTGATCGCGACGCTGCATCGCGCGCTCGGCCTGACGGTCGTGATGGTGACACACGATCTCGATACGATGGTCGCGTTGTCCACGCGCGTCGCGGTGCTGGCGGACCATCGCGTGCTGGTCGCGGCGCCGGTGGAAGAAGCGTGCGCGGTGGATCATCCGTTCATCCGCGAATACTTTCTCGGGCGGCGCGGACGGCGCGCGTTGCAGGCGCTGCCAGCCGAGCGCCGCGAGAAGCTGCTCGCCGCCGTGCTCGAGGACGCGCCGATCAGCGTCGACAAATAACGCCCGGCGAGCGGCAATCCCGCGCGAAACCACGACAGCGCGCGATGCGCGAAGCAGAGCAAGGAAGCGGCCGATGGAAAACAAATTACACGCGTTCTGGACCAGACTGTTCACGATCGTCCTCGTGCTCGCCATCGCGTTCACCGTGTTCTTCTTCAATGTCGATCGCACGGTGCGCGTGCCCTACGACCTCATCGCGCGGACCAACGTGACGGGCCTCTTCACCGATGCCGCCGTGCGTTATCGCGGACTCGGCGTCGGCAAGGTGGAATCGATCCGCTTCGATAAGGCGCATCCGGGGCAGATCCGCATCCTCGTCGACCGGAACGCGCCGATGACGCACGGTACCTACGCGACGCTAGGCTTTCAGGGCGTGACGGGCATCGCTTTCGTGCAGTTCAACGACATGGGCAAGGACACGAGCACGCTGCCGTCGCCGCCGCAGCAGGTCACGGAAATCCCGATGCGCGCCGGCCTCTTCGAACAACTGCAGGAACGCGGCGACGTGATTTTCAAGAAGTTCGAGCGCCTCTCCGGCGACGCCGACAAGTTCCTCTCCGACGACGTGCGCAACCAGTTGATGGACACGACCCGCAGCCTGAAGGGCGCCGCCGACGGCATCGCGATGCTCGCGAGCAGCGTGCAGCCCGCGACCGCGCAATTGCCGCAGACGCTCAGGCAGCTCGATCGCACGCTCGCGTCGACCAATTAACTGGTGACGAACCTGAACCGCCCGGCCGGTCCGTTCGTGACCAACCTGAACAAGGCCGGCAAGGCCGCGCAGGACGCGAGCGCCCGCTCGACGACATGAACGAATCGCTGCACTACGTGACAGCGCGCGTGGGCTTCGAAACGCTGCCGCGTCTCTATTCCTTCACCGACGACGTGAGCAGCGCGGCGCGCTCCATCGTCGCGCGCGGCCGACGCGTTCAGCACCAATCCGCGCAGCGTGCTCTTTGGCGCGCCGCAGAAGGAGCCGGGTCCGGGCGAGCCGGGCTTCGCCTGGCCCGCGCAGCCCGCGCGCTGATGCACCGACGCATTTACGCACCGACGCACTGAAAGAGACGAACCGAGATGGCATATAACTTAAAGGCCTGGCCGCGGCGTGTTCGCTCGCCTGCATGGCGATGCTGACCGCCTGCGCATCACAGCCGAGCGCGATGCCCAACGCGCGCTACGACCTCGGCGCGCTGCCTGCCGCTGCCACGGCGGCCAACGTCGCACCCGCAGCGCCGATGCCGCCCGTCAAGGTGCTCGCCGTCAGCGCGCCGCGCAATCTGGAAACGGATTCGTTCGGCTATCGCCTGAGCTACGTCGATGCTCAGCGCACCGGCAGCTATTGGAACAGCCACTGGACAATGCCGCCCGCGCAACTCCTGACGCAGCGCCTGCGCGAAACGCTGGCGGCGCGCGGTCCGGTTTTGTCGGGCGCGGATCCGGTGCGCGCGGTGCCGCTGCTCGAAGTCGAACTGACGCGCTTCGAACAAGTCTTCGATGCGCGCGACGCTGACGCAGGACGGCCGCGTCGTCGCGCAACGCAGCTTAACGGCGAACGCGAGCGCGCCGAGCGCGGATGCGGCGGGCGGCGCGAAAGCGCTGTCGGGCGCATCGGACGACGTGATCGCGCAACTGAGCGCGTGGCTCGCCGCTTCGCGATGAGAAGAACCGTCGCGGTCGGCCCATGACGATCAAGCAATGGCAGCGCCGTCCGTCCGCGTTTTCGCGGCAGGCGCTCGTCGTGTATGCAGCGCTCGTCGTCTCGGTTCGCTGTATCCGTTCTCCGGATGGCGCTCGCTCGGCATCGGCCCGTTCGCGTTCATCGCCGATCCGATTCCGCAGTGTCTGACCGCGTTCGACGTCGTCACCAACGTGATCGGCTACATGCCGCTCGGCGCGCTGATCGTGCTCGCGCTCTATCCGCGCTGGCGCGGCTCGGTCGCGGTCTGCGCGGCGCTTCTCGGCGGCGTGCTCCTGTCGAGCGCGATGGAATCGATTCAGACCTATCTGCCTACGCGCCTCGCGTCGAATCTCGATCTCGCGGCGAACGCGCTCGGCGCGCTGGTCGGCGGCGTGCTGATCGCGCCCGCGACGAGCGCGCTGCTCGATCGCGGCCTGCTGCGGCGCATGCGCTTCGTCTGGTACGAGCGCGGCGCCGCGTACACGATCGGCCTGTCCGCACTGTGGCCTTTCGCCGCGCTGTTTCCGTCGCAGTATCTGTTCGGCGGCGGCGATTTGCCGCGCGTGCTATGGGACAACCTCGATCCCGTCGATGCAGGACGCGATCCTCGCGTGGATTCCCGCCGCATGGGACTTCAAAAGCTGGCCGGACCGGCTCGGCGCGCTGTTGCCCGACGATGCGTGGGAAGCGCTCGTCACCTCGACTAACCTGTTCGCCGCGCTCGTGCTCGCGACGCTGCTCACGCGCGCCGCGCTTGCGCATCATGTTCGCGCTGATCCTGCTGACGCTGTTCGCGAAGGCCGGCGCCTCGTTCCTTCAATCGCGTGCGGGCCTGACCTTCGACTGGGTGACCGACGGCGCGCTCGCGAGCGTGCTGTCGGTATCGCTGCCGCGCGCATGGCGGGCGTCGCTCGTGGGACTCGCGCTGGTGCTGTCGAACCTGCTGCCGGTGAATCCGTATTTCGACATCGTGCTCGCGGACTGGCGGCAGGGGCGCTATCTGCATTTTAACGGGCTGCTGCACTGGCTCGCGTGGGTGTGGCCGTATGCGGCGCTCGGCTGGCTCNGGCCCGCGTACGCAAAAGCAGGCATAAACATCGCTCGTTATAATCGACCGAAACTTCAAAGGCTCGCCCCCACATGGATTCCTTCTACAAGTACCACGTCTTCTTTTGCCTGAATCAGCGCGACGCCGATGCGTCGCGCCCGAGTTGCGCGAACTGCGACGCACAGGTGATGCAGGAGCACGCGAAGAAGCGCGTCAAGCAACTCGGACTCGCGGGCGAGGGCAAGGTGCGCATCAACAAGGCGGGGTGTCTGGATCGCTGCGAGCAAGGTTCGGTCGTGGTGATCTATCCGGAAGGCACCTGGTACACGTATGTCGACGAAACCGACATCGACGAGATCGTCGACTCGCATCTGGCGAACGGCAAGATCGTCGAACGTCTTCTGATCGATCAGGCCGCATGAACGCGCAAACCGAAAAGTTTCACATCGACGGTCCCGTTGGCAGGATCGAATGCGCGCTCGATCGGACCGACGGCGTGCCGCGCGGCATCGCGCTGGTCGCGCATCCGCATCCGCTCTTCGGCGGCACTATGGACAACAAGGTCGCGCAGACGCTCGCGCGCACCTTCGTGCAGCTCGGCTATACGACGTATCGTTCGAATTTTCGGGGCGTTGGCGAGACGGCGGGCGAACACGACAACGGTATCGGCGAACAGGACGACCTGCTCGCGCTGATCGACCACATGCGCGCCGAACCGGGCCAGGCCGACGTGCCGCTCGTGCTCGCAGGTTTCTCGTTCGGCACCTTCGTGCTGTCGCATGTGGCGAAGCGCCTTGTCGAGGCCGGCAAGCCGATCGAGCGCATGGCCTTCGTCGGCACGGCGGCGAGCCGTTGGGACGTCGTGCCGGTGCCCGAGAACACGCTCGTCATCCACGGCGAGGTGGATGACACCGTGCCCATCCAGTCTGTCTACGACTGGGCGCGTCCGCAGGAACTGCCGGTCGCCGTGATCCCCGGCGGCGAGCATTTCTTTCATCGCAAGCTGCATATCCTCAAGCGCGTGATTGTCGACGCCTGGCGCTGAGGCGCCGCGCCGATCGCGCGCGGATTCATCCATCCCCTCGCCGCGCAAGGCTTTCGTCGGCTTTGTCGCGCGCATCGTTTCCGTTCCGGTAAAAGTGGCGAAGCTCGGCCCGCAAAACGTTAAAACACGCGGCATCCGCATGCATCGATCGGAATCACGCCGCGTGCCGCGCGTATAATGGCGCAGAATTTTTTCGCTGTTCTCCGACTGTCGAGAACCGATCCCGTGTGCCGTCTGTCGAGCGAGCGCTTCTTCGCCGCGTCGCCCGCGTGCGCTGCAGTTCCGGCGAAAAGCCCGACCGGCAGTGAGGGTCTGTCTGTTCAACCCGTGCTTCGCCGATCTTCCGATCCCCGATCGTCCTCGTCGCAGCCTGCATTTATCCGCCGATCGATCCTATGCGCTTTATCCCTTCCAGCCTGACTCCTTCTTCCGCGTTTTCCGTGTCCGTCGTCGAGCGGCGCGCCTTCAAGGCCGCGCTCGTCGCGCCTTTCGTGCTGGCCGCGGCGAGCGCGTTCGCGCAAGTGCCGCCGCCCGACGTCACCGCGCGTTCGTGGGTGCTCGTCGATGCCACCAGCAATCAGGTGCTCGCATCAGGCAATCCGGACGAGCGCGTCGAGCCCGCCTCGCTCACCAAGCTGATGACCGCGTATCTTGTCTTCGACGCGCTGAAGTCGAAGAAGATCAACATGGATCAGACGGTGATGCCGAGCGAGAACGTGCGTCGCGTGAGGACGGACGAATCGCGCATGTTCATCGAAGCGAACAAGCCGGTTACGGTCCACGATCTCGTGTACGGCATGATCGTGCAGTCGGGTAACGATGCGGCCATCGCGCTCGCGGAACTCGTCGGCGGCAGCGAAAGCAACTTCGTCACGCTGATGAACACGACGGCTAAGCGCATCGGCATGCAGCACACGAACTATGCCGACGTGAACGGCATGCCCGATCCGAACCACTACACGACGGCGGGCGATCTGGCCGTTCTGTCCACGCGCCTGATCCGCGATTTCCCCGAGTACTACGACATCTTCTCGGTGAAGGAATTTACGTACAACAAGATCAAGCAGCCGAACCGCAATCGTCTGCTGTGGCTCGACCCGACCGTCAACGGTCTCAAGACCGGCCACACCAAAGCCGCCGGCTACTGCCTGATCGCGACCGCGAAGCGTCCGCTCACCGGCACGCCCGACGCAAGTCGCCGTCTCGTCGCCGTGATGATGGGCGAGCCGAAGGAGCACAACCGCGTGCAGGACAGCCTGAAGATGCTGAATTACGGCTACACCGCCTATGACGCGCTGCGCCTCTTCAAGACCAATCAGGTGATCGAGTCGCCGCGCGTGTACAAGGGCGCGTCGGACACCGTGCAGGCGGGCGTGCTGACGGATCAGTACATCACCGTGCCCAAGGGTCTCGACGATAAAGTCAAGCCCAACGTCACGCGCAACGACCTGCTGATCGCGCCGATCAAGAAGGGTCAGCAGATCGGCACCGTGAAGATGGTCGCGGACGGCAAAGAAGTCGCGCAGTTCCCGCTGGTCGTGCTGCAGGACGTGCCGGAAGCCGGCCTGTTCGGCCGCCTGTGGGATTCCGCGCTGCTGATGTGGCGGAAGAAGAAGTAAGGAGCGCCGTCGATGAACTCGTCCGAAGCCTGGGACCCGACGGTCTATCTGAACGGCGAATGGGGACCGCTCTCCGAAGCGCGCATTCTCGTGCTGGATCGCGGCTTCATCTTCGGCGATAGCGTGTATGAAGTCGTGCCGCTCTACGCGCAGGCCGAAGGCGGACGCAAGTCGTTTCGCCTGACGCAGCATCTGGCGCGGCTCGAACGCAGTCTCGGCAAGATCCGCATCGCCAATCCGTTCGACAACGCCGGCTGGCGCGCGCTGATCGATCGCGCGGTGCGCGAGAACGAAGGCGCGGGCGATGCGCTGGTTTATATCCAGGTGACACGCGGGGTCGCGAAGCGTCGCGGCCACGCGTTTCCGACGGGCATCGAGCCGACCGTGTTCATGATGATCGGGCCGCTCACGTTCCCGGATGCAGCCGCGCACGCGGCGCGCATGCCGTTACCGCCGAAGACAAGCGCTGGCTGCATTGCGACATCAAGTCGACTTCGCTGCTCGGCAACGTGCTGATGTCGCAGCATGCCGTGGAGCACGACGCGCTCGAAACCATCCAGTTGCGCGACGGCCTGCTGACCGAAGGTTCATCGTCGAACGTGTGGATCGTGAAGGATGGCGCGCCGCGCGGGCCGCGCATTCTCGAAGGCATCCGCTATGCGCTGATCGAGGAACTCGCGCACGATGCGGGCATTCGCTTCGAGGAACGCGAGATTTCCGAAGCCGAACTGCGCGCCGCCGACGAAGTCATGATCAGCAGTTCCGCGACCAAGGAAATCATGCCGGTCACGACGCTCAATGACGCGCGCATCGGTGACGGTCGGCCCGGCGCGGTCTATGCTACGCTGTACGATGTCTACCAGTGGGCCAAAGCGCATGAATTCGGGCGGCAGTCGAACCGCGCGGCCTGAAGCAAGAAGGAAGCCATGTCCGATTCCAAACAGCCTAACGGCGCTGACGCCAAGCCGAAGTCCGCCGATCCGACCGACTCCGCCGCGCACAGCGCCGACGAACTTTTCGATTTCCCCTGCGACTTCCCCATCAAGGTGATGGGCAAGACCGATCCCGCTTTTCAGGACACGATCGTCGACGTCCTCAAGGATTTCGACAAGGACTTCGACGCGTCGCGCGTCGAAACGCGCCCGTCGTCGGGCGGCAACTACACCGGCCTGACGTGCACGGTGCGCGCGCAAAATCGCGCGCACCTCGACGACATCTACCGCGCGCTCACCGGCCATCCGATGGTCAAGATAGTGCTTTGAGCGTGCCGGCGGGCGCATCGCAGACGGCCGGCGTGCGCTCGTACAGCAGTCTGAACTGTTCGGCCTCGCCGAAAATCCAGTCTGAAGGCCCGCACGCGCGTGGTTTCCATCAGCGCGGGCGGGCAGACGAAGTAGTACTTCCACGGGCTCGGGCCGTCGATGTTGAAAAGACGCACGAGCCTGCCGTTCAGAATCTCCTGCATTGCCAGCGACCGGTGCACGAGCGCGATGCCCTGTCCGTCAATCGCCGCCTGCAGCAGATTCGAAGAATCCTCATACAAGACGCCGCGTCGCGAATCTGATGACTGACCGCGCCATGCGTGACGAACAGTTCGTCGGCGGCGCGGGAGAAGCTTTCGTGACGCGCGGCGGCTTCGAAGGCGCGCAAGGCGTTCAGGGCGGGAAGCTGACGAAGATCCATGTGAATCGTGAGCGAAGTTGGCGTTGTCAATAAAACTCACATAGCGGTGAAAATTGATCGCTTCCCTGATGCCTTGCCACGCCTAGGATTCTAGTCACCGAAACGTTCCTTGGCAGAGTTGATCATGCGAGAAATTTCAACAAGCGTCACCTTCGAAATCAAGCCGGGCGAAACGATCCCGATGCGCGTCGCGCGCAGCACGCGCCTCACGGTGCACGGCGCGACGGTCTGGGCCACGCGCAGCAACGACACGCACGACTACTGGCTCGTGCCGGGCGACCGCCTGAAACTGCGCGAACGCGAACGTCTGTGGCTGTCGGTCGACGGCGACAAGCCCGCGTACGTCGTCTTCGCGATCCTGCCGCGCTGCGACGAACGCGCGATCCATTGGGCGTCGACGTGCTTCGAGCGCCTGGTGCTGCGTCTGCGCGCGGGATGGCGCATGGTTTGAGCCATTCATTCCGTTTCGACATCGCGCGCATGAGAAATCACCATCGGTGGGGCGGGGACGATTTCGGTAAACTATCGTCACTATGCCCGCCACCCTGCTCGATTCCTCCCTCGACTTTCCCGCCGTCCCCGCTGCCGCCGAACTTTCCTCGGGCGCGCATCCGGTGACGCTGCGCTGGCGCGGCCGGGAGCAATATCAGGACAGTTTCGACGCGATGCGCGCGTTCACCGACGCTCGCACGCTCGACACGCGGGACGAAATCTGGCTCGTCGAGCATCCGCCGGTTTTCACGCTCGGACTCGCGGGCAATCCCGCTCATCTGCTGCTTGCCGACAGCGGTATTCCGCTCGTCAAGGTGGATCGCGGCGGGCAAATCACTTATCACGGGCCGGGGCAGGTCGTCGCGTATCTGCTGATCGATCTGCGCCGCAGAAAGCTGATGGTGCGTGAACTAGTTCGCCGCATCGAGGAAGCCGTGATCGAAACGCTCGCGGCCTATAATCTCGCGACCGATCGCAAGGACGGCGCGCCCGGAATCTATGTGTCGCCGCGTCCGGATGGTGCGAACGATCGTATTCACTCTATGCACGAAGGCGCGAAGATCGCCGCGCTCGGACTCAAGATTCGCAACGGATGCAGCTATCACGGCGTCAGCCTGAACGTGAAGATGGACCTGCAGCCGTTTCTGGCGGTCAACCCATGCGGCTACGCGGGACTCGAAACGGTCGACATGGCGACGCTCGGCGTCGCGGCCGACTGGCGCGACGTAGCGCTCATGCTGGCCGAACGGCTGGCGCATCAAATCGGCGGCCTCCCCGCAATCGCCGCTCAACCGCAAGACGGCCAGGCCACGGCCGGCCGTCCCGCTGCATCAACCGGATCGACCGAATGACTGACGCAACCGCAAACCTGGCTGGCGAAATCGCCGCTTCCGCTTACGACGCGACCGCGAAGCAAAAGGCGCAGGCGAAGACCGCGCGCATTCCGATCAAGGTCGTGCCGATCGAAAAACTCAAGAAGCCCGACTGGATCCGCGTGCGCACGGCGACCGGCAACTCGCGCTTCTACGAGATCAAGCAGATCCTGCGCGAGCACAAGCTGCACACCGTCTGCGAAGAGGCGAGCTGCCCGAATATCGGCGAATGCTTCGGCAAGGGCACCGCGACCTTCATGATCATGGGCGACAAGTGCACGCGCCGCTGCCCGTTCTGCGACGTCGGCCACGGCCGTCCCGATCCGCTCGATCCGGACGAACCGCTCAATCTCGCCCGCACCATCGGCGCGCTGAAGCTGAAATATGTGGTGATCACCTCGGTGGATCGCGACGACCTGCGCGACGGCGGCGCGGCGCACTTCGTCGAGTGCATCCGGCATGTGCGCGAGCATTCGCCGGAAACGCGTATCGAAATCCTCACGCCGGATTTCCGCGGTCGCCTGGATCGCGCGATCAACATCCTCACCGCTGCGTCGCCCGACGTGATGAACCACAATCTCGAAACGGTGCTGCGCCTCTACAAAGAAGCGCGTCCGGGTTCGGACTACCATCATTCGCTCAAGCTTCTTAAGGACTTCAAGGCGCTGCATCCGGAAGTCGCGACGAAGTCGGGCCTGATGGTCGGCCTCGGCGAAACCGAAGAGGAAATCCTTCAGGTGATGTGCGATCTGCGCGCGCACGACGTCGACATGCTGATGATCGGCCAGTATCTGCAGCCGTCGGAGCATCACCTGCCGGTGCGGGCTTACGTGCATCCGGACACGTTCAAGATGTACGAAGAAGAGGCCTACAAGATGGGCTTCACGCACGCGGCCGTCGGCGCGATGGTGCGTTCGAGCTATCACGCGGATCAGCAGGCGCACGGCGCGGGCGTGGTCTGAGTCGGCGCCGAATTCAACGCCAGCCAGGAAACCCACGGGAAACCGTGGGTTTTTTTACGTCCGGCGGAATCGAAGCAACCGCGGCTGAAACCGGTCGTGCGGCTTCCAGAACGCCGGACGCGTCGATTCCGGTTTTCCGGAATCCCGGATTGCGGGATCGTCGCGTTTCTGAAAAATCTCGAAGAATCAGTGGTTTAAGTTGCCATAAAAACTGGCATCGCCCTTGCCAATATAAGAGGCACGGCCCGCGAAGCCGCCAGTAAAGTCAAGGAGACAAGCCGATGATTGGTTTCTTCACGATGGTTCCAGGCAAGTTTCAAGCAGTTGGCGGAAGTACAGCCAGCGGCAGGCCTTGACGCGGGGCGGGCGTGGTTTTGCACGTCTGAGCGCGTCGATTGAGCGAAAGCCACTTCGTCGACGAATTCAGGGACGGTTGGATGCGAAAGGGATCGATTTCCTATCCGTTCGACCGCATCCTCGTCGGATGGCTGCTGATCATCTTTCTGTGCTTTGGGCTGATCGCATCGCGCAATGCTTTGTGGATCGTGACGATCACGCTCAGCGCGCTGTCGATCGCCTCCGCCGTGCTCGTGATCCTCGATCTCGACACGCCTTTCACCGGGCCGATCATGGTCCGCAGCAAACCCATGCGCGACGCCCTCGCGTACCTCGACCGCCGATGACGACTACCTCGCTCTACGACGACGCGCGCCTCGTCGCGCTTTACGACACGCTGAACCCGTTCGCCGACTACACGGCGTTCTATCCTGACGCTGGCGGAATCGGCGGGGCATATCGTCGATCTCGGCTGCGGCACCGGACTGCTTGCGTGCGAATTCGCGCAGCGCGGCTACAAGGTGACGGGCATCGATCGGTCGCCGCGCACGCTGCAGGTCGCGCGGCATCGGCCGGAAGGCAAGCGCGTCTCGTGGATCGAGGGCGATGCGGGCGCGCTCGCGTTCGTCGATCGCGCGGATCTGCTGACGATGACCAGACATGTCGTGCAGATCTTTCTCGACGACGATGCCTTGCTTGCGACGTTCGCGGCCGCGCGGGCGGATTGCGTTCGACAGTCGCCATCCTCAGGCGCGCGCTTGGGAAGCGTGGACACCGGAGCGTTCGCTGCGGAGTATCGTGGCGCCCGATGGGCGAACCGTTGAAGTCTGGCAGGCGCTTCATTCCGAGCCTGATCCGCTTGCGACTGGACGTGCGGGGTTTGCGACGCACTTTCGGCTCGTCGAGGACGATGGTGGGGAGAGTCTTTACGCTGAAAGTGGACTGCGGTTTCGTTCGCGCGACGAGCTTGCGGGTTTGCTTGCTCGGGCGGGGTTTGCGCAGGTCGAGTGGTACGGGGATTGGCAACGGGCGCCGGTTGGACGCGGTTAGTCGTGAGTTGATTGCTGTCGCGTGCTAGAGGGTTCTTTTTGTTGGGGCTTCTGCTTCTGTTGTCGTGCCGTTTTGC
>JAQFVI010000365.1 GCA_029439495.1 Caballeronia sp. BR6202001590007 | reverse complement strand
TTCACATCCTTCCAAGTCGCTGAATTCGATGCAATTTTTGACTTCGTAACAGCACATGTATCGCGCTGTAACAACGATAAGCGATTGAAAAAATGACGTGAAATGCCGCTCCCGATCCCGATAATGAGTAGTAAAGGATAATCCGGTTGCGATGATTTTCGTTTTTCCAGGCCGATCTCGGGCGGCCTCACACGACACACGCGGCCCGCCCGAATGGCATGTTGAGCGCTCGACCGGAGCGTGACTGCAATGCCCAACCAATAAGGAGAAGGAGAGTCACGTTATGCGAATCGCACAAATTGCACCGTTGCACGAAGCAGTCCCCCCGAAGTTCTACGGCGGCACTGAGCGCGTCGTGTCGTATCTGACCGACGCACTCGTCGACCTCGGCCACGATGTAACGCTGTTCGCAAGCGGCGATTCGCAAACCAAAGCGAAGCTCGAGGCCGTGTGGCCGCGTGCGCTGCGTCTGGATCCGACGGTCCGCGACGGACTCGCGCCGCACATGCTGCTGCTCGAGAAAGTCCGCCGGCGCGCGCATGAGTTCGACGTGCTGCACTTCCACCTCGACTACATGCCGTTCCCGCTCTTTACGCAGATGGACACGCCGTTCGTGACGACGCTGCACGGCCGTCTCGACCTGCCAGAGCTTCAGCCGATCTTCAACACGTTCACGAAGGCGAACGTGATCTCGATTTCGGACAACCAGCGCGGCCCGCTGCCGCAAGCGAACTGGCTAAACACGGTCTATCACGGTCTGCCGAACGAACTGCTGACGCCGCAGCCGCACAAGAAGCCGGAATACCTGGCGTTCCTCGGTCGCATCTGCCCGGAAAAGCGCGCCGATCTGGCCATCAAGATCGCTGCGCAAAGCGGGTTGCCGCTGAAGATCGCCGCGAAAGTGGACAAGGTTGACCAGGAATACTTCAAGACGACGATCGAACCGCTGCTGTCGCAAGCGCACGTCGAATTCATCGGCGAAATCAACGAAGCGCAGAAGCCGGACTTCCTGTCGGGCGCGAAGACGCTGCTGTTCCCGATCGACTGGAACGAGCCGTTCGGCCTCGTGATGATCGAGGCGATGGCCTGCGGCACGCCGGTGATCGTGTTCAATCGCGGTTCGGTGCCGGAAGTCATCGATCATGGCGTGACGGGCTTCATCTGCGAGGACGTGCCGGGTGCCGTGAGCGCGCTGCATCGAATCGACGAACTGAACCGCACGGAAATCCGCGCGCAGTTCGAACGCCGCTTCAGCTCGCAGACGATGGCGCAAAACTACGTCGACAGCTATACCGCGATGCTCCAGGCCGCCAAGCGCCCGGTGCTGCGTCAGGTCGCAGTCGGCTAAACAGCCGAATTGGCCTCGTAGTCGCCAAACCGCCCTTCCGGGCGGTTTTTTTACCCTGCGAATTGTATCAAGGCATCCGTATCAAGGCATCCGCGATGCCTGAAGATCACACCAAGACAAATCCGAACTTTCGATGTGATTACCGCCAGTTAGACGCGGATCGACCTTTTTTGACAGATTTGGCCGAAGGGCGCACTTAAACTGCGCCCGCGAGGACGAAGGTGTCCTCGTGTCCTCGCGTCAATCGACGGTCGTCCTCTCTTTTCCACAGGCAAGAACATGCATTTGTCGAAGCATCTCGGCGCCGAATTTTTCGGTACTTTCTGGCTCGTGCTGGGCGGTTGCGGAAGCGCCGTGCTGGCGGCGGGCGTTCCTCAACTCGGCATCGGTTTCGCAGGCGTATCGCTCGCCTTCGGTCTCATGGCGCTCACGATGGCCTATGCCATCGGACACATTTCCGGCTGCCATCTGAATCCGGCGGTCGGCATCGGACTCGCGGTCGCCGGCCGCTTCCCGGTGCGCGATCTAGCGCCGTACATCGTTGCTCAGGTGATCGGCGCGACGCTCGGCGCGTGGATCCTGTATCTGGTCGCGAGCGGCTTTGCGGCCAACGGCTTCGGCGGTCACTCGCCGGGCCAGTACTGCCTGATCGCCGCGCTCGTCTGCGAAGTCGCGATGAGCTTCTTCTTCCTCTTCGTCATCCTCGGCGCGACCGACGAGCGCACGCCGAAGAGTTTCGCGCCGATCGCCATCAGCCTGTGCCTGACGCTGATCCATCTGATCTCGATTCCGGTCACGAACACGTCGGTAAATCCGGCGCGCTCGACCGGCCCGGCGCTGGTGCTTGGCGGATGGGCGCTTGATCAGTTGTGGCTGTTCTGGATCGCACCGATCGTCGGCGCGATCGTCGCGAGCGCGGTTTATCCGTGGCTCATGCATCAGAAGTAAGCCATCCGGCTTCGGAACAACGGGCGCCTTCGGGCGCCCGTTTCGCTTTCTTGCGACAGAAGGCGGTCTCGCAGATTAAATCGCCGCGACAAATGTAATGACCGATTACCAAGCATGCTTACGAATTCCGCAATCGGCACCGCCCAGCTTGAGGAGCGCGCGCCGAAAGCCTCGTTGCACAAGGCTTCGCGCGTGTCGACGTGGTGCGGCCATCGCTGACGTCACACTTGCATACGGTAACAAGTCGTCAAAGCGTATAAGACGGCGGACGCTTACATTGAACTCATGCGACACACGTCGCCTTCAAGGAGAAAGACAATGAAGCGCATCGTTACCCACATGCTCGTTGCCGCCGGCCTCGCGATCGGTGCGGTCGGCGTGGCTCAGGCTCACAGCGACGTCCACATCGGCGTCTCGCTCGGCGCACCGGCTTACGCGGCTCCGGCTCCGGTGTATGTGCGTCCGGCGGTTCCGGCTTATCGTGCGCCGTACTATCGTCACGACGAACCGCGCTGGCACGGCGGCTACGGCCACGACTACGGCCGCTGGAATCGCGCGGGCTGGAATCACGGCGGGCGACTATGGCCACGGATGGAATCGCCGCGGATAAGCGGCGAATAAGTAGTGGGACTAAAGAACGCGCCTGAAGCGTTACAAGAGATAAAGCGACGGGGCCAATGAACGGACGCCGGGCACGATGCCCGGCGTCACGTCTCATCAATCTTGGAATGCATCAGGACATGGAATCGTCCTGCATGCCGAGCAGCCTGCGCAGTTGATGCGCGACGTCCGCCTCGAAGTTGTTGCCGATGCGCGGCACATTTGGCAGACGCCGGATCAGATCCGGATTCGCGTTGTTCATCATGAACGAATGCTCGGCCGTTTCCAGGAGATCGATGTCGTTCATGTTGTCGCCGAAAGCCACGCATTGCGCGGGATCGGCATCGAGCCGGTCCAGGACGAAGCGCAGCGCGCGCCCTTTAGACACGTCCGACGTCATCACTTCCAGACAATCCGGCAGCGAATACGTGACTTAGAGCGAATCGCCGAATTCGCGCTCCAAATTCGCGGCGGTTTCCTTCAGATCGGCCGGATCGCCGATACGATATATACAGCATATACAGCACCTTCGCGATGTACTCGCCGTCGTGCTCGCGCAGATCCATCACCTCGCACTTGAAGCCCGAATCCTGATGGAACACCAGCAGCTCGGGCGCGTGACGATCAATCAGCCACGCGTCGTCGGCGAACAGATTGACGATGACGCGCCCGTTGCCGCCCGCGAGATCGGGTTGCACGAGACGATGCACGGCAGCCGAATCGAGATTGCGCGCGTAGACGCATTCGTCGCCGGGCGCATGCACGCGCGCGCCGTTCGACGTGATCAGATAGGCGTCGATGCCCAGCAAATCGCGGATGCCCGCGACATCGCGATAATGCCGGCCCGTCGCGCGCCGCGACGGCGCGCCACGGTGTCGGCGGTGAAGGGATCGAGTGTGTGATCGCTGTGAAGCAGCGTCTCGTCGAGATCAGTTGCGATGACCGAGTACATGACAGCCCTGTTTGAGCGGATGAGCGGATCAGCGGCACCGAAAAGCGGTCATTTTATCGCGCCGCATGTAATGTCCCCGTTGCCGCTGATGCCGCCCTTCGCGCCAGTTCGAGCGCGCCCGCGGCGGAATCCGCGCGCGGGGCGCGCAGGCATTCGCGGATGGCCATCGGCACGAACGGTTCGTAGGGCGCGGAGAGGGCGCCACACAGCGCGACCGGCAGCCGCGCCACAGGTCGAGCGCATCGACCAGCATCGCGATCTCGCGGCCCGCTTCGGCCGCAGCTTCGCCGCGAACGGATGATCGCGGAATTCGAACACCGTTGGCGCGAGTGTCGCGTAGGCGATCTGGTTTGCCGCGCACAGCCAGACGACGAGGCTGTCGCGGTCCGTCGCGCCGGTGCGGGCGAGCAATTCGCGCGACCAGTCGTCTTCCGGGAGACGGCCGTCCAGCACGCGCTGAAGGTGGATCGCCGCGCGCATGCCGAGCCACGCGCCGCTGGCCTCGTCGCCGCTCGGAAAGCCGTAGCCGCCGGAAATCCGGCAGACGCCGTGCGCATCCAGCGATGCCGCGATGCTGCCCGTGCCGAGCGCGACGATCACGCCCGCCTCGCCGCCGTACGCGCCGAGCACGGCACGGTCGTGTGGGCATCGCTTTCGACCGACAGCGCCCGCACGTCCGGCGCGGCCGCGAGGAATGCCGCGTACCAGTCCGCGTTGTTGACGCCCGCAAGCCCGCAACCGAGCACGCACGCGCGCCAGTCGAAGGAAGTTGCGCCGCGTCGAACGCGCGCCGGCACGCATCTTCGATGGATTGCCATGCGCGTTCGACGCCGAGTCTGAGGCCCGACGGATCGCCGCTCGCGCGGGCGAGTTCGTTGCCGTCGGCATTCGCGAGGACGACACGCGTGCCGCTTCCACCGCCATCGATGCCGAGCAGAAAGCCGTTGAGAGGCGTCGTGGAAAGAGTCATGGCCGCAAGCTTACCGGCACGGGCGATGCGCGCCAATTAGCCGAACGTCAAAGGCCGAATGGACGAGGTGTTGCGCGTTTCGCGTTCCGCTATGCTGGCGTGATCGATAAGATCGATAACACTGGAATTCGCGATGTCCGACACCGATGCTACCCGCTGCGCCTAGGCCACCACCGACGCGATGATTGACTACCACGACCACGAGTGGGGCTTGCCCTCGCGCGACGACCAGCATCTGTTCGAGATGCTCGTGCTCGAAGGCGCGCAGGCGGGCCTGTCGTGGTCGACGATCCTCAACAAGCGCGCAGGCTATCGCGAACTCTTCGAGGGCTTCGAGATCGACAAGGTCGCGCGTTTCACGGAAAAAGACGTGGAGCGCCTCGTCGGCAACGTACCGATCGACACCCCACGCGACGCGGACCTTCACAACCCCTGCGAAAGATTTTTGCGTTTTGGCAACGTCCCTGATGCGATCCATGACGCATCAGGGAAAGTCCTGACATGAGCCAGTTTTTTTGCAGTGAAGCACGTGCAAACCCGCGAAAGATAGGGGTTTTCGCTCCGGTCTGCGGCACTGCACGAACGTGCGCTTCATGTAAAAATGGCGGCCTCGCGTGCGCTTCCGCACCTTTTTACCGAGCCAAATGGTTATAATTGATAGAAACGGCCATAAACAGGGGAGTGGACGGCCGTCGCGAGCACGAGGACGCTTTTGACCGGCGTCCGGGACGATAACCAGATTGCTCGAAGCAGGAAGCCGGAACATGAGTCGCGCGGATGACCAACCGCCGACCGTCGGTGCGAGCGCGGATAGTTGCTCGAAACTCAACGCATGGCCGCTGCGCAGGGGCTCAGGGGAGATGATCATGAAAAGCCTTAACTTCCTGACGCATCAGGAGATTTTCAACAACGCGGTACAACACCTGTTCATGCAGGGACAAGCGGCCTTGTTGCCCCGCGGCGGCGGCGCGTATCGCGGATACTGCGGCGGCTGCCCGGTCGGCAGCTTCATCAAGCCGCGCGACTACGTGACGGCAATGGAAGGCGTGCCGATCCGCTATATCTCGAAGACGCCGGAACACGTACCGGCGTATATGGATGTCGGCGTCGCGGCACTCAGGCGCGCCCTGCTGCGCGCGCGCATCAACGTGTTCGATCCCAATACCGTCGAATTGCTGTCCTGCCTGCAGAACGTGCACGACGTCTTCGGCAAGTGGGAATGGCGCGAGCGCCTTTCGTCGATCGCGCGCCAGTTCGGCTTGTCCGCCGAGCTGCTGAAGCACGCGGCGTAAACGTCGCGGGCGCGATCGCCAGGTGTTTGCCAAGAGTCATCCGATACGCCGCGCCGCGCGTTATCGAGCCACTACCGAACCGTTGTATCAAGCGTTGCGAGTGCTGTGATGTTGAGCCCCATTACGATGTTGACCCCGAAGGACATCTTCGAACGCATGAAGACGCATCTGCTCGCGCAGAACGCTGTGTCCGAAGACGATACCGGCTCATGCCGGCTGCGCAGTCCGGACGGCCGCAAGTGCGCGATCGGATCGCTAGTGCGCGACGAGGTCTATGAAGCGGCGCTCGAAGGCGTCGGCATTTCGTACTATCGCCATGCGCACGACGGCAAGCTGCTGCGCGCGTTGTATGCATTGAACGTCAATGCCTACGATCCGAACGTCATCGAACTTCTGATGGAACTCGAACAGATTCACGACGACGCCAGCGTCGATCAATGGCCGCATCTGCTGAGCGCGCTCGGACGGCGTCACGCGTTCGCTTGACTCAGCCAGTTTCCCGCGGTTTATTCCCGCGGCAGAAAACACGAAACGGCGGTGTGCCTTTACGGGTCACACCGCCGTTTTGCCGTTTGGACCGATGCAGCCATCGGCCCGGACGAAGGCGTGCGACGGCGGCTGCCTTCTTGCGCTTGCGGGCGGTCGTCGGCTTTTCGTACGACTGACGCTCGCGGAGTGTTCGGCGATCAGGCCGTTCTTTTCGATGGTGCGACGGAAGCAACGGATCGCGACGTCGAACGGCTCGTTTTCTTTCAGGGTAATAGTGGTCATGACAATCCTGGGTTGCTAAACGTATTTCTAACTGCGCGACGGTTTAATGCGCCGCGCGCCGGCACTCCGATCGTCCATCCGGCCTTAGAAGGCGTGAGCGGACACGGAGGCCGGAAAAGAGAGCGTTTAGATTCGCGCGCGATGGACAGGCCGCGTTCGATGGACAAGCCAAAACGCGCTTTCAGGCGCCGTTCGCACTGGTTTTTGACGTTGTCATTCTCAGCGGCGAAGGCAGAAAATCGGGCACATTTCTCGAGTCGGACGCGATGTTACCAGAACATCGCGCCCGTGCCAACTCTCGTGAGCGGCCAACTCCTTGATACGAAAGATTTATTTCCGCCAGGCGCTGGCGTCGTCGAGCAGGCGAACGTCGGCGGCGGAGAGCGCGATGCGCGTCGCGTGCGCGATCGTCGCAGGCGTCGCGTCGTTGCGTTTGGCGACTTCATCGAGCGCATCGAGGATCTTCAAGCCGCGCTCGTTCAGATACTTCTCAACGCGCGATCCGCGTGCCTTGCCCTGCGTGTCGGCTTTCGAACGGTATTTGCCGGACAGGAAGCCGCTCGCGAGGCTGAAGTACGAGAGACCACGGCGATCTTGTTCGCTTCGACGATGGGTTCAAGGCCGCTTTCATACGCTTCGCGGTCGTAGAGGTTGTATTCGGGCTGAAGGATCTGATAGGCTGGCAGCCGGCTTTTTTGGAAACGTCGAGCGCTTCTGCAAGCCGCTCGCCCGAGTAGTTCGATGCGCCAATCACGCGTACTTTTCCGGCCTTGACGAGTTTTTGGTTTTCTTCGAGCGGCGTCTTGTCGTTGTC
The DNA here is from genome assembly GCA_029439495.1 of Caballeronia sp. BR6202001590007. Lineage (GTDB taxonomy): Bacteria > Pseudomonadota > Gammaproteobacteria > Burkholderiales > Burkholderiaceae > Caballeronia. The sequence goes on along the minus strand of JAQFVI010000365.1, from coordinate 14,391 downwards.
GAGATGGGAGAAATAGACGTCGATGTAGTCGGTTTTCAGGCGCCGCAGGGAGTCGTCGACCGCCGCCGCGATATTCGCCGCCGACAGCCCCGCCCGCGTGCTCAGCATGCCGACTTTCGTCGCGAGCACGATCTTGTCGTGCTTGCCGCTTTCCTTGAACCACTTGCCGATGATCGTTTCTGACTCGCCGCCCTGATGGCCGTCGACCCAGGCAGAATAGACGTCGGCGGTATCGACGAAATTCAGACCGTGATCGACGAAGGCGTCGAGGATGGAAAAAGACGTGCGTTCGTCGGCCGTCCAGCCGAAGACGTTGCCGCCGAAGACGAGGGGCATAACGTTAACGTCGGACGTGCCGATAACCGATTTATGCATGTGTGCTCCGAGGTGAAATGAATCGCCGAAACAGCATACGCGCGATCGCAAAGCCTTGCCGAATAAGGCTTTCGCAAGCTTGAAGGATTTCGTTACACAAATCGGCGGCGCCTGTCTCAAGTTTTTTCGAGGGGGCCGTCAACCACAAGTAGGCGGCCGGCTATCACCGCGTTGGACCGCCAAGATGCACCAGCCGGTGAATTAGCCAAATAGCCAAGTTAGTCTCTCAGGAGAAGTGAAATGATCGGTATCAAATGATCGGTATCAATAGCAACATCAACTAATAGCAACATCAACTCGCTCGTCGCTCAACAGAACCTCAACGGCACGCAGAGCGCGTTGTCGTCGGCTATCACCCGTCTGTCGTCGAGCAAGCGCATCAACAGCGCAGCGGACGACGCAGCAGCATCGGGCACGACCCTGGCGAGCACGTCGATCAACGTGCTCGCCGACGGCAAGGGGGCTTCACGTTCACCAAGCAGAACAACCAATCGCTGGCAGGCTCGGTGTCGACGGCGCTGTTCGGTTCGACCGCAAGCACGATGGGCACGGGTACGGCACTGACGTTGTCGCCGCAAGGTGCCTTGAACGGTACGACCGCAGCGACCGCCGCTCAGACGCAAGCAGGCACGGACCTCACCTCGATCAATAACGCTAATACCGGAAATTCGACAGCCACGCCCGGTACCGCCGGCGCTACGCTCGGCACGCTTAGGGCTTGAGCCTCGATGCCAACGGTGGCGCAGTCACTACCGGCGCAGCGATCACCGCCATTACGATCAAGACCGATGGCGCTGGCGGTTTCTCGTTCACCGATCAGGATGGTGCTGCAATCGGAGCGACCGCAGTTGCTGCGATGTTCACAACCACCGCCGCGAGTTCAACCGCTGGAGCTTCGCTCGCCTTCAAGACCGGCGGCGCATTGGCCACGGTCGCGGGCTTCTCCGGTAGCGCAAACCCGAGCGCAGCTGCAGCCGGCATCACGCAAGTGAACACCGACAATGCTCCGCCCCAAGTCGCGAACATCGACATCAGCACGACGGCTGGCGCCAACGCCGCCATCGAATCGATCGACAACGCGCTGAACTCGGTCAACACGATCCAGGCTTCGCTCGGCGCAGCGCAAAACCGCTTCTCGTCGATCGCTGCCACGCAAACGGCTCAGTCGACCAACCTGTCGTCCGCTCAGTCGCAGATCACTGACGCGAACTTCGAGCAAGAAACGGCGAACCTGTCGAAGGCTCAGGTTCTGCAACAGGCCGGCATCTCGGTTCTGGCGCAAGCGAACTCGCTACCGCAGCAAGTTCTGAAGCTCCTCGGCTAAGCATCGCGCCGACGCTCCAGCCGGCGCGTCCGCCATATCGCGCGCCGGCCGGGACCGCAGTACGCAGTAACGTAACGCAGTCAGCGCACCGGTAGCTCGTCTCCCTGTGCGCGCTTCCGGAAGCCATCGCTTTCGCCTCATTCCGAACGATCGCAAAGCGTCAAGACTGGAGTACACATGACCACAGTATCCACGACATCGGGTTCCACTATCGATCCAAACAGCGCCGTCCAGCAGGCCGCGCAGTCGATCATCAGCGGCTCCACGAACTTGACGATGGACGTAAACTCGCTCGTCAGCGCGATCGTCAACGCGAAGGTCACAGGACGGACCGACGCGCTCAACAACAAGAAAACGTCCGACAACACGCAGCTCACCGCGATCGGCACGTTGAAGTCCATGCTCTCGCTGATGCAAAGTTCGCTAACCAATCTCGCGAACGACACGACGCTTTCCAGCTTCACCGCCACCGCCACCGCCACCGCCGACGGCAAGGGCCTCACCGCGACCGCAGGCAGCGGCGCGGTGGCTGGCAGCTATTCGGTAAGCGTCAGCAACATCGCGACCGCGCAGTCGATCACGTCAGGCGCCTTCAAGGCGACAGACACGCTCGGCACCGGCTCGATGGCGATCAACGTCAACGGCAAAACCAGCACGATCAAGATCGACAGCAGCAACAACACGCTGTCGGGTATCGCTTCGGCGATCAACACCGATTCGGCGTCGGATAATCCAGGTGTCACGGCCACCATCATCAACGGCTCGGACGGCGCGCACCTCGTGCTGCGCTCCACGTCGACGGGACAGGCCAGCGCAATCAACATCACCGCGACACCCGATAGTTCGTCGACCGACACGGGCCTCAGCAAGCTCAACGTCAAGAGCATCAATACGACGACGTCGACGGACAGCAACAACGTCACCACCACGACGCCCACCTCGACCTCGCTCGATACCGCGAGCCAGGCCAACTGGACGCAAAACACGGTCGGACAAGATGCCAAGCTGACGATCGCCGGCACTTCGGTGACGAGCGCGTCGAACGCGATCAGCGGCGTCACGCTGAACCTCACGCAAGACTCGGTCGCCTCGTCGCCGCAAACGCTGACCATCGGTCAGGACGTCACCGGCCAGAAGACGGCGATCGGCGCGTTCGGCACCGCCTACAACAACTTTATCAGCACAGCAGCGACGCTGACGTCCTACGATTCGACCGCCAGCTCGCAAGGCGCGCTGCTCGACGATTCGATGATGAACACGATCAAGAACACGATCAGCAAGGCGGTCGGCACGGGATCGAACGCCGTCAATCTGGCGTCGATCGGCATCTCGCTGCAACCGGACGGTTCGCTGAAGACCGACGATACGGTGCTCACCAACGCGCTAACCAACAACACCACGAAGGTCGCACAGCTCTTCAACTCGACCAACGGCGTCGCGACTCAGTTGAATACGAGCCTGACGTCGTTCCTCGGCACGGGCGGCGTGATCGACACGCGCACGACCGCGCTAAACAAGGATCTGACGAACATCGCGGACCAGCAGACGCAACTGACGACCTACACGGTGCAACTCACGAGCGACTACAACGCCCAGTTCACCGCCCTGAACACGCTGACGTCGAAGATGTCGACGCAAGGCAGCTATCTCACGGCGCTCTTCGGCGGCACCAATAGCGCAGGCGCGCTAGCCACCAACAAGACCTGATCGCGTTAGATCGAAAGCAGACCAAGCAGGAGCCCCCCATGAACCGCACGACCAAATCCAGCACGCTTGGGCGCTCACCGAAGCGATTGAAGCTGCCGCCGCCGGCGACTGGCCGCGCGCCGCCGAACTCACGCAGGCACGCTCGCCGCTTCTGATGTCGCTCGAAGCGGATCAATCCGCCGAATCGATGATGAATCGCGCGCAGGCCGCGCAGATGATACTCGGCACCGCATACCGCAAGTCGATGAATCAGACACAAGCAGCCGGCCAATACCAAAAAGCCGCCTGGCTCTAAAGTTTCGGCCCCACACCCCGATAACCCAAATAAGAACAACAAGAACGACGCGTCCTTGGACGCGCTGCTTCGCTCTCGATGCCCGACTCGCGCGGGCATTTCTTCTCCTTGCGCAAAACCAGCGTCAGCACAAGATACGCGGCATAGAGCACGCCATTGCCCAGCAGCGCCCACGCACGACGCCATTCGTCCGCGCGTTGAACCGCAGCCACGCCGCCGCGGCCAGCGTGATCAACACGCCCGTCAGCACCTCCACGCGCGGCTCCCACGGCGTCAGCATGATGCCAATCGCCGGCAGCAAGCTGCCCTGAAACACCATCGCGCCGATGATGTTGCCGAACGCGAGCGTATCCTTGCCGCGCCGCGCCCACAGGATGCTGTTCACCTTCTCGGGCAGCTCCGTCGCGATCCGGATGATGATCAGCGACAGCAGCAGCAGCGACACCCCGAGCACATGCGACATGCCCTCCACAACGTGAATGAAGCCCTTCGCGCCGCCCACCAGCAGCACGATGTCGATCAGGAACTGCAGCATGATCGTGCCGAGCGAAGTCTTCAGTCCGAGTCGCGACACGAAGAGCGCTTCCGGCGCTTCCGTGCCGTGCCCGCCCTCGACCAGCTGCGCCGATGCCCTATCGAAATCACATACAGCACGCACACGCCGACGAGCCCCGCCGCGAACAGCGGATCCCGTCACGCCCTCGGAAATGCCCAGACGCTCGCCGAGATGTTCGAGCGCGTTGGTGAACAACTCGGACGCGATCAGGATGACCGCGAGCATCAGCGCCAGTTCAACGAAAAGCCACGTCATGCCGCACCTCGCGACGCACGAGACAGGGCAAGCGTGCAATGGCACGCGATGATGTTTGATTGTTGTTGTGGGGACACGATGATTCCACGGCCGGACGCTAGCGAACCACGATGCACCATGCGCCGTCCGGCCAGGGAACGGCATCGCGCATCGATGGTCTCGCCAAACCCGACCGGTCGAACGCGCCACGGCAGCGAAGACACGCTGACCGAGGATGTTGACGCGTTCTCCCTCCGTTGCGGAAGGAAGGCTACTTCCCAAAGACGGGGCAAAGTGTAGCCGGATGCACCCGCTTCGGCAAGCCGCGCCGGCGCGCCCCAGGCTTCATGTCGCTGTCATGCGCATATGCGTATGAGGATCGAATCGTTGTCCCACGCAGCGTGTTTCGCTACCCTGAGCACGCGGGCGCGGGGCTTGCTAGCGCGCTCGTTCTGCGCCTGGCCTCATCGCCTTATCCATCGCCTTATCCATCGCCTTACTGACAGCAACTAAAACGAAACCGTATGTGACCGTCGAGTCACGGGAGAACTCATGCGATTCACCCTTCTCGCTGTGACCACGCTGGCCAGCCTCGTCACGCTTTGCGCCGCGCCGTCGCTCGCGCATGCGAAACCGCTCACCGTCTGCACGGAATCGAGCCCGGACGGCTTCGACGTCGTGCAGTTCAATTCGCTCGTGACGACCAACGCATCGGCGGATGTGCTCTTCAACACGCTCGTCTCTTACGACGAAGCGCAGAAGAAGATCGTGCCCGCGCTCGCCGAGAAGTGGGACGTCAGCAGCGACGGCCTCGCGATCACTTTCCATCTGCGTCCGAACGTGCAGTTTCAATCGACCGACTACTTCAAGCCGACGCGCACGCTCAATGCCGACGATGTCGTCTTCACGTTCTCGCGCATGCTCGACGACAGTAATCCGTGGCACAAGGTCGCGGGCGCAAGCGGCTTTCCGCATGCGCAATCGATGGGGCTCGTCAAGCTCATCAAGTCGGTGACGAAGGTCGACAATCAGACCGTCAAGTTTGAACTCAACGCGCCGAACGCGACCTTCGTGCCGATCCTCACGATGGGCTTCGCATCGATCTACTCGGCCGAGTACGCGGACAAGCTGCTCAAGGCGAACGCGCAGGCGGACCTCAACGCAAAACCGATCGGCACCGGCCCGTTCGTGCTGAAGAGCTACACGAAAGACTCGGTCATCCGCTATGACGTGAACCCCACCTACTGGAGACCGAAGCCGAAGGTCGATCGCCTGATCTACGCGATCACGCCCGATGCTGCCGTGCGCGCGCAGAAGATCAAGGCCGGCGAATGCCAGATCGCGCTGTCGCCCAAACCGCAGGACGTGCTCGACGCGAAGAAGGACAAGGCGCTCAAGGTCAGCGAAACGCCCGCCTTCATGACGGCCTTCGTCGCGCTCAACACGCAGAAGAAGCCGCTCGACAATCCAAAGGTGCGGCAGGCGCTCAACGAAGCGTTCGACCGCACGACGTATCTGAAAACCGTATTCGACAACACGGCGACGACCGCGGTGAATCCGTATCCGCCGAATACGTGGAGCTACGACAAGAACATCGCAGCCTATCAGTATTCGCCCGATACCGCGAAAAAGCTGCTCGCCGACGCGGGCTATCCGAACGGCTTTGAAACGACCATCTGGGTGCGTCCGAACGGCAGCGTGCTCAATCCGAATCCGAAGGCGGGCGCGGAACTGCTGCAGGCGGATCTGGCGAAGATCGGCGTGAAGGCGCAGGTGAAGATCATCGAATGGGGCGAGCTGATCAAGGAAGCGAAGCAAGGCCAGCACGACATGCTGTTCATGGGCTGGGCCGGCGACAACGGCGATCCGGATAACTATCTGTCGCCGCTCTTCAGTTGCAACGCGGTGAAGTCGGGCATCAACTTCGCGCGCTTCTGCGATCCGCAGTTCGACAAGCTGATCGCCGACGGCAAGGAAACCGCTGACGTCGCGAAGCGCACGAAGTCCTATACCGAAGCGCAGAAGATCATCCACGATCAGGCCCTGTGGATTCCGCTCGTGTATCCGACCGCCGCCGCGATCACGCGCGCGAATGTCGGCGGCTACAACGTGAGCCCGTTCGGGCGCGTCAACTTCGGCGCCGTCACGGTGCAATAAAGCAAGGCGCTCAGGCCGGCGAAAAGCGGATCACGCCATCTTCGCCGGTCCGGCGCGCGAGCGCGCCTTCGGGCCAGAGCAAGTTCAGATGCGCGAGCGCTTCGCCGAGCGCGAAGGTCATCTGATGGATATCGAGCTTGCACCTAAACATGATCGGCACGATATCGGCGGCGCTGCACGGCTTCTGCGCGCACGCATCGCGCACTTCGGCAAGCCGCGCGCGATGATGCTCCCGCAATTGCGCGATGCGCGTCTGCACGCCCCGAAACGGCTTGCCGTGCGAGAGCAGCGCGAGCATGTCCTCGGGCATCGGCTCGTAGCGGCCGAGCGAATCCAGATAGAGCTTGAGCGGATTGCCCTCCGGTTCCAGCGCGAACACGGAGACGTTGGTCGAGATGCGCGGCAGGACCATGTCGCCTGAAATCAGCAGACGATCGTTCGCACAGTACAGCGCGCTATGTTCGGGCGAATACCCGAAGCCCGCGACGATCTCCCATTCCCGGGCGCCGATGCGCACGACATCCCCATCGCGCACGCGGCGATATTCGTGCGGAATCGAAGGCACGAGCGTCGGGTAGTGTTGGGTAGTAACTGTCACGCTTGCGCAGCGGATCGAGCGAGGCTTCGTCGGTGAGGCCGTGCGCGGCCCATCGCGTATTCGCCGAGCGAGGTCGCTCCGGCGTTCGCGCTGACGTCCCACGATGACTCAATCGACGCACTACACGATCACCGACCTCGCGCGTGAATTCGACGTCACGCCGCGCACCATCCCGAGAATCTGCAGCGCGACGTGCAGTGCGTATTGCAATCCCTGCGCGACGCCTTCGACCCGAGCGGCGAACTCGCGCCCGCGCCCAACTTTCAGATACACGCCCTGTCATCGCTGTTCTTTCGCAACAAGGCGGCGTACATCGTCGGACGCATCATCAACGGCGAGGCGCGGCATCGGCATCTGGTCGAGCTGAACACGATCGGGCAGACCGTCAACGTATGCAGCACGACCATCGTCCGCGATGCCTGGGCGCGCGGACAGGAACTGACCGTACACGGCTGGACCTACGGCGTGCACGACGGCCGCCTGCGCGACATGGGCCTGATGATCGGCGCGGCGGACGAAGTCGAACCGGTGTACCGGTCGTGCATCGACGGCGTGGCGCGCGGCAGCATGCGCATGGACCACGGTTAGGTACTCGATCACATGTTCCTCGACGGTCTCGAAGACGCTTACGAGAAGGGCCGCCTGATGGGCGCGTTCGCGGAGCAGTGCGCGTCGTCGTATGCATTCTCGCGCGAATCGCTGCGGCGCGCGCAACGCGCGAACGAAGACGGTTCGTTCGCGTGGGAAATCGCGCCGGTGACCATTCAGGGCCGAAAGGGCGAGACCATCGTCGAACGCGACGAGCAGCTGTTCAAGGCCAACATCGACAAGATTCCGACGCTCAAGCCCGCGTTCGCGAAAGACGGCACGGTGACGGCGGCGAATGCGTCGTCGATCTCCGATGGCGCCGCCGCGCTCGTGATGATGCGCGCGTCCACCGCGAAGTGCCTCGGCGCGACGCCAATCGCGCGCATCGTCGGGCACAGCACTTTCGCGCAGCAGCCCGCGCTTTTCACGACGGCGCCGGTCGGCGCGATCGCGAAGCTCTTCGAGAAAAACGGCTGGCGCGCGGGCGATGTCGATCTCTACGAGATCAACGAAGCCTTCACCGTCGTCACGATGGCGGCGATGCGCGAACACGATCTGCCGCACGACAAGGTCAATGTAAACGGCGGCGCTTGCGCGCTCGAGCATCCGATCGGCGCATCGGGCGCGCGGATCCTCGTGACGTTGATCGGCGCGTTGAAGGCGCGACGAGGTTTGCGCNACTGCTTTGACGGGAACGCGGCCCGGTGCGGGCCGCTTGCCGGTCACGCGTCGAAGAGATTCATGACTTCGACGCCCAGTTCCCTGAAGTCTTTCACGTTGCGCGTGACGACGGTCAGTCCGCGCACCACAGCCGTCGCCGCGATGCCTGACGACGTCGACGCCGCGCCGCAGCTCGCCGATCGTCACGACCGAAAAATGAATCCGCTTGCCGTCCGTTTCCGCCTGGCGAAAAAACGCATCGACGCCCGCGTTGATCCGTTTCTTCTTCGTCTCGCTGATGACGTTCGTGTCAGCGATATACATCCGGGTTCTCCCTGGCGGATTCGCGAAGCAGTTCGTCGAAGTCGAAGTCGAGCTTCGGCCCGCTGAGCAAGGCGCGAATCTGCTCCCGATTGGTTTCCTCGATATTCTCGCCGGCCAGCCGCCGTGCCGCCAGTTGCGCTTCGTATCTAGCGCGCCCGCTCCTGCACACCGCTCAACCGTTCCACATCGATATGCGCGGGCAACGTCCCCTTGATCACCTTGAATTCCATCCAGCACCTCCACGAATAAACCGACCGGCGTATTTTTATCCGATTCGATCAGGATGCCTAGTCATCCGAACAGCCTATTCGACGCGGTCCTTCACTTTTCCTTCCGCGCCCTGGCGATCGCGCGTTTGCGCGGCGCCGGTTGCTCGCCGAGCCACAGCAATCCACCAAAACCTATAAGAGCAGGCAGCGATCGCCAAGCTCCGGCAACCGTCCGTTCACGAAGCACGACAGCGGGTCGCGCTATAGTCGAACTTCCTTTTCCCTCCCAAAAGACAGGCCGCACATGAAAACGGTATTGATCGTCGGTGCATCGCGCAGCATCGGCCACGAATTCGCCCGGGAATATGCGCGCGACGGCTGGCGCATGCTGGCCACCACGCGCGACAAGACCTCCCTTTCCGCACTCGATGCAATGGGCGCGCAAACCTTCTCGCTCGACGTCACGAAGCCCGAACAGATCGCCTCGCTTGCCTGGCAGCTCGACGAAGAGAAGCTCGATGTCGCGATCGTCGTGTCGGGCGTCTACGTCCCGCACGACGAAGGCGTCGTCACCGTCGACAACGAAGATTTCGATCAGGTGATACACGCGAACGTGCGCGGCCCGATGCAATTGCTGCGTGCTGCTGCCGCTCACCGACGCCGCGCACGGCGTGCTCGCCGTGCTGTCGAGCAAGATGGGCAGCATCGCGGAGCAGAACGGCACGACCGGCTGGCTGTATCGCGCGAACAAGGCAGCGCTCAACAGCGCGCTCAAGTCGGCGTCGATCGAATCGCGTCATACGGCGTGCATCTCGCTGCATCCGGGCTGGGTGCGCAAGGAAATGGACGGACCGTCGGCGGCCATCGACGTCGCGCACAGCGTATCCGGCATGCGCGCGGTCATCGCTCAGGCCGGTGCGATGCGCGACGAATTCAACGGCACCTTTGTGCAGTACGACGGCACCAGGATCGCGTGGTAAGCGCTTCGGCTGCCTTTTTGCGTACTTTCTCCTCTCATCACACCAACAACGGAGTCGACGTGACGTATCGAGTTGCATGGCGTGTCGTCCTCGGGCAACTGCTACAAGGTTCGCCTCGTGCTGGAGCAGTTGAATCTGCCTTACGAATGGACGGAAGTCGATTTCATGAACGGCGCGACGCGCACCGACGCGTTCCGCAAGCTCAATCCGAACGCGAAAGTGCCGGTGCTCATCATCGACGACGACACCACGCTGTCGGAGTCCGACGCGATCCTCTGCTATCTCGCCGAAGGCACGCCGCTCTTTCCGTCGGACCGGCTGGAACGCGCGCAGGTGCTGCAGTGGATGTTCTTCGAGCAGTACAGCCACGAGCCGTATGTCGCGGTCGCGCGTTTCGTTTCATCTGCCAGTTCCTAAAGCAGCCGGACGATCCGCGCCTGCCTGCCCGAGAAAGTCGCCGGTTCGTATCGCGCGCTCGACGTGATGGAGCAGCATCTGGCGACGCGCACGTTCTTCGTCGGCGAGCGTCACACCGTCGCTGATATCACGCTCTACGCGTACACGCACGTCGCGGGCGACGGCGGCGTCGATCTCACGTGTTATCCGTTCATCCGCGCGTGGCTCGCGCGCGTGAGCGAGTAAGCGAGTCACGTCGTCATGCCGGGCGTCAATCGATGAAGCCGGTCGATTGCCCGTGCGGCGGCGCGTCGCCGAAGCGGCGCGCCAGCGACAAGCCGCCGCGCTACGACGACTGTTGCGCACGCTTCATCGAAGGGCGTGCCTATCCGTCCAACGCGATGGAACTGATGTGCTCGCGCTACACCGCCTACGTGATCGGCGACATGCCGTATCTGTGCGCGACGTGGGCGAAGCAAACCTGTCCGCTCGATCTCGACGCCTCCGCCGATGCCGACACGCGCTGGCTCGGTCTCGACATCAAGCGTCACACGGTGATCGACGACGACCGCGAAGAAGTCGAGTTCGTCGCGCGCTATAAAGTGGACGGCCACGCGCACCGGCTTCACGAAGCGAGCCGATTTACGCGCGATATGAATCGGCATTGGATCTATATCGACGGAGAAATCAAAAATAAGTAAACTGGTCTTTAAAATAAAAAGTGGCTTGGTCAAGTATTAATTTCCTGAATTTGTCCTTCCAGATTAAGCAGTTACGGGTTACTCTGATTGTGCAGCGCAATTTTGGACAGTTAATCTGTGCTCCATGCCAGAGTGCTGTCAGCACCGCGCCACGGCAACGCAGCGAAGCCCCGTTTTGAAGCCAATTGTCTTGCCTTTTCCAGGCATGACTCCTGAACCCTGCACTCGATACTGCTGATCAGCAGCAGCGCGATAGGTTTGTGACTTCGAAATGCGATCGTTTTGGGGTGACGCCGAATCAACATATGAATCGAGCGCAGTCGGAATCCACGGATGGCGATCAAAACCTGGTTAGTCGGAAACAGCATGGCGATTTCGCTCGCGACATCGTCGTTCACGTCGACCGCGAATGCCGAACCGATCGGCGGGGTGCGTCCTTCTGAGGGACTGCAGGCACCCGCCTTCGGCCAGACCATTGCCGATTCGCTCGATCAGGCGCTGCCGCTCGTCGGCAACGGTCTGAATGAAGCCGTCATCGACATTCCCGAAGGCGATATCGCGCTCGAAACCACGGTGTTCAAACCGGACGGCGCGGGCCCGTTTCCGATGATCGTCTTCAATCACGGCAAGCTGCCCAGCGACTCGCACGCGCAGCCGCGCAATCGCCCGGTCGCGCTCGCGCGCAAGCTCGTGCGTCATGGCTATGTGGTCGTCGTGCCGAACCGCCGCGGCTTCGCGGGATCGGGCGGCCAGTACGCGGGCCACGGCTGCAACGTCGAAGCCAACGGTTACGCGCAGGCCAAGGACGTCGCCGCGACCGTGGACTACATGAGCGCGCAGTCGTATATCGACAAGATGCATATCGTCGTCGCGGGCACGTCGCACGGCGGGCTCACGACCATCGCCTACGGCGCGCGCGATGCGGTGGCGGCGCCGGGCGTGCAAGGCCTCATCAATTTCTCGGGCAGCCTGCGTCAGGACGAATGCGAAGGCTGGCAGAAGAATCTCGTCGGCGCATTCGGCGATTACGGCCAGAACGTGCGCCTGCCGTCGCTGTGGTTCTACGGCGATAACGACTCGGTGTGGCAAGGCGATCTCCACACGCAAATGTATGCCGCGTACACCGCGCACGGCGCGCGCGAGCATGGTCGATTTCGGCAACTACAAGAACGATGCGCATCGCCTCATCGGCGACCGCGACAGTATGCAGGTGTGGTGGCCGCGCGTCAAGGCTTTCCTTGCACAGATCGGCATGCCGACCACCGTGCAGTATCAGGTCGAAGAACCCCACTCGCCGAAGGCAACCGACTTCGCGAGCCTCGATGCGATTCGCGCCGTACCTTACGTCGACGACTCCGGGCGCGAAGGTTATCGTAACGAAGGTTATCGTAATTTTCTGAGCCAGTATTCGAGCCGCGCGTTCGCGTTCGCGGTCTCGGACTCGGGCGCCTGGTCGTGGGCCGAAGGCGGCGACGATCCGATGTCCGTCGCCATCAACAACTGCCAGAAGCAAAGCAGCGATCCGTGCAAGCTCTACGCGGTCGACGATCACGTCGTCTGGAAGGATTCGGCGGCCGAAACGCAGACCGCCTCGCGCTAGACGCCTCCCTTTCCCAAAATTTCGCTACGCCGGCCTCGCGCCGGCGTTTTCGCATCTTCTGGTCCGATCGCTTCGGTTTCGGCGAAGTTACGCGCCATAGCGTTTTTCCGCTCATCCGATACGCGCCCGTGTCCGCTGCCAAACACGGGCGAAATGCGAAGCCCTCACCTCTTTTAGCGATAATCGACCGGCGCAGTTTTCCTCAGCAACGCGAGCCTCATGCGCTCGCACGATGTATCCGGCCCGTCCGCGCGCACGGGCCTGGGAGCCGTTTTGAACATAGAAGCCAATCAAGACTGGGGCGCGCGCTCGCTCGCCGCCGTGTGGCATCCGTGCACCCAGATGAAACACCACGAGCGCGTGCCGCTCGTGCCCATCGCGCGCGGCAAGGGCGCGTGGCTGTTCGATCACGAAGGCCGTCGCTATCTCGATGCGATCAGTTCGTGGTGGGTCAACCTCTTCGGTCACGCGAACGACGACATCAATCGCGCGCTGAAGGATCAACTCGATACGCTCGAACACGCGATGCTCGCGGACTGCACGCACGCGTCCGCCGTCGAACTCGCGGAGCGTCTGTCGGCGCTCACGCAGCACACGCTCGGTCATGCGTTCTTCGCGTCGGACGGCACGTCGGCGGTCGAGATCGCGCTGAAGATGAGCTTTCATAGCTGGCGCAATCGTAGAGAGGTCGACAAGCGCGAATTCGCGTGCCTCGCGAACAGCTATCACGGCGAGACGATCGGCGCGATCGGCGTCACCGACGTCGCGCTCTTCAAGGACGCTTACGATCCGCTGATCCGCCACGCGCATGTGGTCGCATCGCCGGCCGCGGTCGGCGTCGACGAAGCGATCGGCGCGATGCGCGCGCTCTTCGAACAACGCGCGGCACGGTTGGCCGCGGTGATCGTCGAGCCGCTCGTGCAATGCGCGGCCGGCATGGCGATGTACGACGCGTCGTACCTGACGCGCCTGCGCGCGCTATGCGACGAGTTCGGCGTGCATCTGATCGCCGATGAAATCGCGGTCGGCTGCGGCCGCACCGGCACCTTCTTCGCATGCGAACAGGCGTCAGTCTGGCCAGATTTCATCTGCCTGTCCAAAGGCATCAGCGGCGGCTATCTGCCGCTGTCGATCGTGCTCGCGCGCGACGAGATCTACGCCGCGTTCTAAGACGACGACGTCGCGCGCGGCTTTCTGCATTCGCATTCGTACACGGGCAATCCGCTCGCGTGCCGCGCCGCGCTCGCGACGCTCGATCTGTTCGAGCGCGCCGACGTGCTCGCGCACAACGCGCACAACGCGCACAAGGCGCACAAGGCGCACAAGGCGCACAAGGCGCACAAGGCGGCGCTGCTGCGCGAAGCCTTCGAGCCGCTCGCGCAGCATGTGAGTGTGAAGAATCTGCGTCAGCGCAGCACCATTCTCGCGTTCGACGTCGATATCGACGACCGCACGTTCTCGCGCCGCTTCTTCGCGAACGCGCTCGCGCGCGAACTGCTGATGCGGCCCATCGGCACGACGGTCTACGCGATGCCGCCGTACATCCTGTCCGACGACGAGATCGCGCTGCTCGCGACGCGCACGCGCGATACGCTCGACGCGACCTTGTCGGAGCACGCCGCATGAGCCGCACCTCAGACGCGCGCTGTACGGCACGCTCACGCGCGGTCTCGCCGATATCGACGCG
>JAQFVI010000364.1 GCA_029439495.1 Caballeronia sp. BR6202001590007 | reverse complement strand
GCGCCGCGGTCTGTTTCGATTTCCGGCCACGCGCCGGCACGGTGCCGGAAGCGGGCGGCGGCACGACCGCCTCGCTGGGCGATTCGGCGGGAGTCTGGGTGAGGACTTCGCTTGCGATCGAGCGCAGCGTATGCGCCGCGTTCGCGGGACGCTCGGCGTCGTCGGTGGCCGCAGTCTGCTTCTTCGACTGCTTCGACGGCCGGGCTTTGGCCTTGTACTCTTCAGCGGGCAGGAGATGGCCGAGCTTGGCCGGGGCGGTAGGCAAAGGCATGATATTCCCTCGAAAGAAATCGGGTCGTGTATCGTGCGCCGCCTGTCGCATCCTGCGCGTCCGTCCTCGAAGCGAGACGTGGTGTGCAGTTTGCGCCCGGTGGCGCGCTCATGGTCGAAAACGCCGGTTCGCCTAGGTTTCGATCTGCTCCTTGAGATTGCGTCTTCCAAACCGCGACGAGCCGAAACCGCATGGCCCGAACGCGACGCCAACAAAAAAGCCGCCGTTCCGACTATCGGAACCGGCGGCTGACTTCAATCTCGAGGCGCCCGCTGCAAGCCCGTTCCACATAGCCGGGATCCATGCCGACCGCACCGCAGGGTGCGCGGCGGACGCGGAAAAGAGTGGTGAGGAGGGCAGGCGCTCATTGCGATTCAATATAACGTGCCTCAAATGGCTTGTACAGCCTCGACGATGGCCTCAACGTGGCCTGGCACCTTGATGCCGCGGAATTCGCGCCGCAGCACGCCATTCGCGTCGATGAGGAAGGTCGAGCGCTCGATGCCGCGCACTTCCTTGCCGTACATCTTCTTCATCTTGACGACGTCGAACAGCGAGCAGATGGCCTCGTCGGCATCCGACACGAGTGTGTAGGGCAGTTCGAGCTTGGCCTTGAAGTGGTCGTGCGAGCGCACGCTGTCGCGGGAAATGCCGACCACTTCCGCGCCGATGGCGGTGAACTGCTCGTAGTGGTCGCGAAATTGCAGACTTTCCTGGGTGCAGCCGGGCGTGTTGTCCTTCGGGTAGAAAAACAGCACGATCTTTTTGCCGCGCAGGCTGGAAAACGTGAATTCGCCACCCGTTGCGGGCGCGGTGAAGTCGGGAACGGGCTGGTCGACTGCGACTGGCACGGAGTTTTCTCCTGTTTTTCGTTGGGCTGATCGGATCGGACCGGCGGCGCCCACGCGACGCCCGCAGGTCCATGAAGCGCGGATTTCAGCCGGGCTGGACGATCAGTTCGCCCGCGCGGCCCGGAATCTCGCCCCACGTCACAGGGTACGTGGGCAGCGTGGATCGGTCCAGCGTCGCATGATAGTCGCCCATCGTGGCGAAGCTGTGTCCCTGCGCGCGCCAGCCCGCGAGCAACTGTTCGAAGATGGGCGCGAGCTTCTGACCTTCAAGTTCGGCGTGGAGCGTGAAGACCTGATCGTGCGGATTGTCGGCCGTGCGCCTGAGCAGATGCGCGGCCACGTTGCCTTCGTCGATGCCATCCACGCCGAGGATCTCGTCGAGCGTCGGCAGCGTGGTCGGCATCTGGATGTGACCGAGCGTGCGGCCGTCGAGCACGGGTACGTAGGGCGTGTGCCCGCGGCCGTCGGACGCGTAGCGCATGCCCCAGGCGTCGATCTGTTCGAACGCGTGGCCGTTCATCTGCCAACCGGCCGCGCCGTGCGTGACGGGCGGCGCGCCGAAGATCTCGACGAAGCGCGCATGGCTTTGCTGCATCTGCGCGACCGTCCAGTCGCGGTTGCGCGTGCGCACGTTGTCCTGCCAGTAGACGTGATCCCAGGTGTGGATGCCGCACTCGAAGCCGGCCTCGTGGATCGCGCGCATTTCGGACTTTCCCTCGCGGCCGATGTCCGGCCCCGGCAGCAGCACGCCGTACATCAGCGTCTTCAGGCCGTAATGCTCGACCACCGACGGGCGCGACACCTTCTTGAGGAAACCCGGCCGGAACACGCGCCGTAGCGCCCAGCCGGTGTGATCCGGCCCGAGGCTGAAAAGGAAGGTCGCGCGCGCATTGAACTTGTCGAAGATGCGCGCGAGATTCGGCACGCCTTCGCGCGTGCCGCGCAGCGTATCGACGTCGATCTTGAGGACGATGCGGGCCACGCGCGCGTCTCAGGCCTGCTCGACCAGCTTGCGCGCTTCGCCGACGTGCGAGCGGTACGCTTCGAAGATCTTGTGCAGCGCGTCGTCCATCGTGGCTTGCGGCGCCCACGCCAGATCCTGCATCGTGTTGTCGATCTTCGGCACGCGATTCTGCACGTCCTGATAGCCGGTGCCGTAGTACGCGCTCGACGAGGTTTCGACCAGTTGCACCTTCTTCGCGCTGTCGGCGTATTCGGCGTATTCGCCGGCGAGCGCGAGCATTTTGTTCGCGAGTTTGCGCACCGAGAAATTATTCTTCGGATTGCCGATGTTGTAGATCTTGCCCGACGCGACGCCGTCCTTGTTTTCGATGATCTTCATCAGCGCGCCGATGCCGTCGTCGATATCCGTGAACGCGCGCTTTTGCGCGCCGCCGTCGACGAGACTGATGTGCTCGCCGCGCACGATATGACCGAGGAACTGCGTCACCACGCGCGACGAACCTTCCTTCGGCGTGTAGATGGAGTCGAGGCCCGGGCCGATCCAGTTGAACGGTCGGAATAGCGTGAAGTTGAGGCCTTCCATGCCGTAACCCCAGATCATGCGATCCATCAGTTGCTTCGAGCAGGCGTAGATCCAGCGCGGCTTATTGATGGGGCCGTAGGAGAGCAGGGAATTTTCCGGGTCGAACTGCTCGTCGGTGCACATGCCGTACACTTCGGAGGTCGACGGAAACACCAGATGCTTGCCGTACTTTACCGCCGAACGCACGATCGGCAGGTTCGCCTCGAAGTCGAGTTCGAAGACGCGCAGCGGCTGCTTCACGTAGGTCGCGGGCGTGGCGATCGCGACGAGCGGCAGGATCACGTCGCACTTCTTGATGTGATACTCGACCCACTCCTTGTTGATCGTGATGTCGCCTTCGAAGAAATGCATCCGCTCGTGATTCGCGAGGTCGCCCAGGCGCTCGGTTTGCATGTCCATCCCGAAGACTTCCCAGTCGGTCGTTTCGAGGATGCGCTTGGATAGGTGGTGGCCGATGAAGCCGTTGACGCCCAGGATCAGAACTTTTTTCACGAATGACGAGAGGATTGAATGATTCGGCCGGCTTCGGCGAGATCGATGACGCGCTCCTCGCCCGACGGCTGCGCATCGGCGTTCAGCGGACGATGACGTAATTCGTGGATGGCGACGACGCGGCCGTCGCCGCACACGCCAAACATCGCATTATCCGTCACCGTCAGGCCCGGCGGCAAACTTCGCAGCTCACCGAGCATTTCCGGACTCGCGCCGGGCGCGCCTGTTTCGGGCACGAGCCGCGCGCGCGCGACGATCAGGCGATGCCGGTCCACGTCCGTGAACGCGCCCGGATACGGCGGCGCGACGGCCCGAATCAGGTTGTAGATACGCACAGCCGGCTGCGACCAGTCGATGCGGCCGTCCTCCGGCTTGCGCCCGCTGTAGTAGCTGCCCGCCGACAGATCGTTCGGCAGATGTGGCGCCTCGCCCGCCAGCAGCGCGGGCAGCACGCGCCAGAGCATCTGTTCGGCGGCGACGACCGTTTTGTCGAAAACCTGTGCGGCCGTATCGTCGGGCAGGATCGGCACGGGCGTCTGCACGAGGATCGCACCCGCGTCCGGCCTGGCGGCCATCTCGTGCAGCGTCGCGCCGGTTTCGGTCTCGCCGTTGAGCACTGCCCAGTTGGTCGGCATGCGTCCGCGATATTTCGGCAGCAGCGAGCCGTGCATGTTGTACGCGCCGCGCCTCGCGAGCGAGAGCAGCGACACCGGCAGCATGTGGCGGTAATAGAACGAGAAGATGAAGTCCGGCGCGGCTTTGGCGACCGCGGCGGCGACTTCCGGCGCCTTCGGATCGGTGGGTGCGATGGTCTCGATACCGTGCTCGGCCGCGACCTGCGCGACGCTGCCGAACCAGATGTTCTCGCTCGCGCTGTCCTCGTGAGTGACGACGAGAGCGACATCGACGCCGCGCGCGAGCAGCACCTGCAGGCAGCGCACCCCGACGTTGTGATACGCAAAGACGACGACGCGCGGTTTCATCGGCCTTCGTCCTCGCGGGTGACGACGGCGATCTGCTGCACGGCTTCCTGACGCGGCTGGCTCGCGGTCGGCAGGCCGTCCCGCTGTTCGAGGATCGTCTGCACGAGATAGCGCGGACGCGCGCGCACCTGCTGATAGATGCGGCCGGTGTATTCGCCGAGCAGGCCGAGCGCGAAGATGATCACGCCGAGCATGAAGAAGGTGATGGCGAAGAGGGTGAACACGCCTTGCACTTCCGCGCCGAACATGAAGCGGCGAATCAGTAGCAGCAGAAACAGCGCCGCCGAGCCGACCGACAGGATCACGCCGATGAACGACAGCCACTGCAGCGGCACCACGGAAAAGCCCGTGACGAGGTCGAAGTTCAGGCGGATCAGGCTGTAGAGGGAATACTTCGATTCGCCGGCGAAACGTTCTTCGTGCGCGACATCGACCTCGATCGGGTTTTGCGCGAAGGTGTAGGCGAGCGCCGGAATGAAGGTGTTGATCTCGCCGCAACGGTTAATCGTGTCGATGATGTGGCGGCTGTAGGCGCGCAGCATGCAGCCCTGATCCGTCATGCGGATCTTCGTGATGCGCTCGCGCAGACGGTTCATCGCGCGCGATGCCTTCTTGCGCCACAAGCTGTCCTGACGCTGCTGACGGATCGTGCCGACGTAGTCGTAGCCTTCGCGCATCTTCGCGACGAGCTTGCCGATTTCCTCCGGTGGGTTCTGCAGGTCGGCGTCGAGCGTGACGACGATGTCGCCGCGCGACTGCTCAAAGCCCGCGAGAATCGCCATGTGCTGGCCGTAATTGCCGTTGAGCAGGATTACGCGCGTGGTGTCCGAGCGCACGTGGAACTGCTGCGCGAGCAGCGCGGCCGATTTGTCGCGGCTGCCGTCGTTGATGAAGATCACCTCATACGATGTGCCGAGCGCATCGAGGGCCGGATAGAGGTGCGAGAACAAGGCTGCGAGCCCGTCTTCCTCGTTGTAGACTGGAATGATGACCGAAACCTCGGGGGCATTCGGCGCCGGAAAATCCACTTGACTCATGTTGCGCTGGGTGTCCTTGGGTTATGCGTTGTTGCCGAATCGTGCGCAGATATCGTCGATCGACTGCACGACGTGCTCGATGTCGTCCGTGGTCATCGTCGTGAAGAGCGGCAGCGTGAGCGTGGTCGCGCCGAGCTTTTCCGTATGCGGGAACATGCCTTCCGTGAATCCGCGTTCGCGATACAGCGTGAACAGATGCAGCGCCGGATAGTGCACGCCCGAGCCGACGCCGCGTTCCTTCAGTTGTTCCATGAAGGCGGCGCGTGTGAGCGCAAGGCGTTCGAGCGGTAGCGCGATCTGGAACATGTGCCAGTTGTTGTCCGTGAAATTCTCCGGCGGCAGACCCGCGCCGAGCTTCACCGCCGCACCGCCCGCGAATGCCTTGAAGTACGCGCGCGCGAGTTCGCGGCGCTTCTCTGTGAAGCGGTCGACCTGGCGCAACTGTCCGAGGCCGACACTCGCCGCGACGTCGGTGAGGTTGTATTTGCCGCCGAGGACGTCGCAGTCCATGTCGTCGAAGCCCGTGCGCGTGATGCCCTGCAGGCGATACTTGCGCGCCAGTTCGGCTTCGGCTTCGTCGTTCATGACGAGCGCGCCGCCTTCGATCGACGTCATGTTCTTGTTGGCGTGGAAGCTGAACGACACCAGATCGCCGAACGAGCCGATGCGCCTACCGTTCCAGCTCGAACCGAACGCCTGTGCGGCGTCTTCAATCACGCGCAGCTCGTGCGTGCGCGCGATCTCGTAGAGGCGGTCCATGTTGACCGGCAGGCCCGCCAGATAAACCGGCATGATGGCCCGCGTGCTCGGCGTGATGGCCTTTTCCAGCAGGTTCAGGTCCATGTTGCGCGTGACAGGATCGATGTCGACGAACACCGGCGTCGCGCCGATTTCGAGGATCACGTTCGCCGTGGAGACCCAGGTCATCGGCGTGGTGATGACTTCGTCGCCGGCCTCTACGCCCGCAATGCGCAGCGCGATTTCCATCGTGCAGGTGCCGGAATTGAACGCGCGCACCGGCCGTCCGCCGAAATACGCCGACAATTTCGCTTCGAACTGCTGATTCTGCGGGCCGGTGGTGATCCAGCCGGAACGCAGCACGTCGACGACGCCCTGAATGGTCTCTTCGTCGATTTCGGGCCTGACGAAGGGCAAGAACGGCCGCGATNCGACCACGCCGACGAGAATGATGCCGATGCCCACGAGGCGCTGCACCGACATGACTTCGCCGAACAGATACCATGCCGCAAAAGCGTTGACGACGTAGCCGA
The DNA here is from genome assembly GCA_029439495.1 of Caballeronia sp. BR6202001590007. Lineage (GTDB taxonomy): Bacteria > Pseudomonadota > Gammaproteobacteria > Burkholderiales > Burkholderiaceae > Caballeronia. The sequence goes on along the minus strand of JAQFVI010000364.1, from coordinate 15,573 downwards.
GCGAGAGCATCGGATAGGCGATGGACACGTCCACGCGCGACAGGCCGACGATCCACACGACCACGCTGAACACGTAGCAGGTCAGTCCGCCGATGATCGGCAACTGCGTCGCGATCTTGAAGCCGACCGGGACGATGTTCGCCGGCGTGAGGTCGAAGTGCCCGACCGCGTTGACGCCCGCTTTGAGCAGGAGTTGTGCGCACGCGTTCAACAATACGCCGATGACGATGCATGTGAAGGAAATCAGGTTCATCGCGCGTCTTTCGAATAATGTTCAAGGATACCCGGTTCGCCGGCAAATGCCGAACGGTCGTGCCGCCGGACGGGAAGGCCGGCGCTCACGGCTGCGGCTTCTCGACGATGACGCGCCGCGCATCGCGCGCGATGACCTGCATCGGCACATGCCACGCGAACAGTTCCTGATACCGTCCCGGCGGCATCAGCGCAAGAGCATAGTGGTCGGCGTTCCAACGTTTGATCCATTCGTCGATGCTCGGCACCCACTTTTGCGGCTTGGTCTGCACGCCGAAGGTCAGTTCGTCGGCTTCCTGCACCATGATCATCGTATGGCCGAGGTAAAAGGGCATTGTGTGATCGAGCTTGGCGATGGAATAGAACGGCGCGTCGGGCGGCAGTTTTGCCATCGCCGCCTTCACCGCGGGTACGAGATTCACGCCCGAGCTTTCCGTGCCGAACACATTGTGCCCGGTTTCCGCGATGGTGCCGAGCAGCAGCCACGCGGCGCCGAGTCCCGTCGCGCCTGCCAGCACGCTGCGGCGATTCAGCCAGAGCGCGACCAGCGTCACGATGAACGCCACCGCGATGGCCGCCCACACCCACGTCTGAAACTCGCGATACAGCGCGTTCGGCGTGTTCGCGCTACCGGCGCGGCCGATGAAGATCGCGCCGAGCGCCGCCGCGATCAGGAACACCGCGTAGCCGATCAGATGCCGGCGATATTGCGGCCGCGCCAGCGACGGCAGATACAGGCCGATGACGAGCGCGAGCGCCGGCGCGATCGGCAGGATGTAGGACAGCAGCTTCGAATGCGACGCGCTGAAGAACAGGAAGATGAACGCGGACCAGATCAGCAGCAGCGTGACCGGCGCAAAGCCGTTGGGCTGGCGTGGCGTCTTCACGGCGTGCCACATGCTCTGCGCGGACACCGACAGCCACGGCAGAAAGCCGACGATTAGGATAGGCACGAAATAATAGAACGCGCCGGGACGATTTTGCTCCGGCGTCAGATAACGCCGGAACTGCTGAACGATGAAGAAGAAGTTGAAGAACTCCGGGTTCTTCATCTGCACGAGCGCGAACCACGGGCCGACGACGATCGCAAACACGATCAGCCCGCTGCCGATATAGAGCCGCTTCCACAGCGCCCAGTCGCGCGCGATCAGCGAATACAGCACCAGCACCACGCCCGGCAGGATCAGCCCGACGAGCCCCTTGGACAGTACCGCCGCGCCCATACCGGCCCAGCAGAGCCACATCCACAGGCGCACCTCGCGGGTCGGCAGGCCGGGACGCTGGGCGAGCAGTAGCGCGCAGAGCGTCACCTCCATCCAGAACGACAGGCCGGTGTCGAGCGTGTTGAAGTGGCCCATCAGGTTCCAGTACGGGCAGGTGGCGAGTATCACCGCCGCCGCGAAACCGGTCATCGCGTTGAAGACGCGCGTGCCGGCGTAGCCGACCAGCAGCACGCCCGCGAAGCCGGTGAGCGCCGTATAGAGCCGCGCCTGCCATTCGCCGATGCCGAACCACGCGAAAGTCAGCACGTTCGCCCAGGTTTGCAGCGGCGGCTTTTCGAAATACTTGTAGCCGTTGTAGCGCGGCGTGATCCAGTCGCCGGTGACGAACATCTCGTGCGCCATTTCCGCGTAGCGGCCTTCGTCGCTCGGCACGAGATGGCGCAGTCCGAGCGGCCCGAACCAGACGATCGCGAGCGCGAGAACCAGAAGGAGGAGGGAAAGACGAGTGAGCGGTAGCCGCAAAGGCGTATCGTTCATGAAATCGACCTGTTCGATGCCGCGACGCGGCGCTAGTGAATTCGACGAGCTCGTGTGGGCCATGTGTGCTTGTTCGGGCAGGAAGAGGTTGCCTCGCCGGTGCTGTCCCGAACCGCATGCCGCGCGAGAGTGTATCGCACGGGCCGTCCGAAACCGTCAAATTTGGAACGCGCGAGAAGGGCGGTCGCGTGCCGAGGCGTCCGATCTTCGTGCCTGGACCGTGCCCGAGCCGTCCCAAGGTCAGCCGGAGCGCGATTGTGCCCCGTCTTTCCTTAGGCTTTGCTTAGCCCCGTGCTACGCCTCGATGAGCAGCGCCGCGGCGACGCGGCGGCCTTCGGACATCAGGATATTATAGGTCCGGCAGGCCGCGCCGAAGTCCATCGTCTCCACGCCGATGCGCTGTTTCGCCAGCGCGGCCGTCAGGCGCGGATGAGGAAAGCGCAGTTTCGCGCCGCTGCCGAAGATGACCACTTCCGGCGCCGCCTGGACGAGCGCGTCGAAATGTTCGGGAGAGAGCGCGTCGAACGAGGCGACGGGCCACGGTTTGAGCGATTCCGGCATCACGATCACGCTGCCTTCGTGCCGTTCCAGATTCACCGCGACGAAGCCGTCGCCGTAACTCGTGATCGTGTTGAGTGCCTGGTTGGATTCCTGGTGAAGTTCCAAAACGAGTGGCCCGGATGGGATTCGAAAGGATGTGCGGAAAAGTCGGCGCCGGCCGCGCGCGACGGATCGGCGCTCTGCGCGCCGTCTTTTGGTGCATTGCGGAACCGACACATAATTAGTAAATTATAACTTTTTGGCCGACGGGCCCGCTTGCCGCGCCAGCGAGCGTCCGCCGCGCCAGAATCGCTGCCCGAAGTGCTCGCGTGCCGCCACAAGCCGCCATCGACACGCCATCCGGCGGGCATTGTCTCTTCCCTATCCGGCGAGACGTCCTTTTCGGCAGCGCGGCGCCGTTCTTCGCGCGGCGCGCTCGACGATCCGTCGGATCCATCGCGATCCATCCCGTCCGGTCGTCTCGCTTCGCCCGCTTCACTCGCAGCATCACGCAACGCCCCGATCAGCATCGAAAACCGTCCTATCTAGAGCCAGCCGTGAAACCAATTCTCAAATCCAACAAGCTGCAAAACGTCTGCTACGACATTCGCGGGCCCGTGCTCGAACACGCGAAGCGCCTCGAGGACGAAGGCCATCGCATCATCAAGCTGAATATCGGCAATCTGGCGCCGTTCGGTTTCGACGCGCCGGACGAGATCATCCAGGACATGATCCGCAATTTGCCCGGCTCGTCGGGCTACTCGGATTCGAAGGGCGTGTTCGCCGCGCGCAAGGCGATCATGCATTACACGCAGCAAAAGGGCGTCGAGGGCGTCGGTCTGGACGATATCTTCATCGGCAACGGCGCGTCGGAATTGATCGTCATGGCGATGCAGGCGCTGCTCAACGACGGCGATGAAGTGCTGCTGCCCGCGCCGGATTATCCGCTCTGGACGGCGGCGGTCAGCCTATCGGCGGGTAAGCCGCGCCACTACATGTGCGACGAGTCCAACGGCTGGATGCCCGACCTCGACGACATCCGCGCGAAGATCACGCCGAACACCAAGGCACTCGTCGTCATCAACCCGAACAACCCGACCGGCGCGCTGTATTCTGACGAACTGCTGCTCGAACTGATCGGCATCGCGCGCGAGCACGGCCTCATCATCTTCGCGGACGAGGTGTACGACAAGATTGTCTACGACGGTCGGGCGCATACGTCGATGGCCGCGCTGTCGGAAGACGTCGTCACCGTCACCTTCAACAGCCTGTCGAAGAGCTATCGTTCGTGCGGCTATCGCGCAGGCTGGATGGCGATCTCCGGGCTGATCGAAGAAAATCGCCGCCGCGCGAAAGACTATCTCGAAGGCCTCGGCATTCTCGCCTCGATGCGCCTGTGCCCGAACGTGCCGGGCCAGTACGCCATTCAGACGGCGCTCGACGGCTATCAGAGCATCAACGATCTGATCGTGCCGGGCGGGCGGCTCTTCAAGCAACGCGAACTCGCCTACGAGATGCTCACCGCCATTCCCAGCGTGAGCTGTGTGAAGCCGCAGGCCGCGCTCTACATGTTCCCGAAGCTCGATCCGAAGATGTACCCGATTCAGGACGATCAGCAATTCATCACCGACCTGCTGCTCGAAGAGCGCGTGCTGCTGGTGCAGGGAACGGGCTTCAACTGGCCGACGCCGGATCACTTTCGCGTCGTGTTCTTGCCGAACGTCGACGACCTCGCGGATTCGATCAATCGCATCGCGCGCTTCCTCGACGGCTATCGCAAACGCCACTTCGCTTAATTTTTCTCTAAAAGACTCGCGCTGCATGGAACCGATCAAAGTAGGACTCTTGGGCTTCGGCACGGTCGGCAGCGGCACCTTCACGGTGCTGCGCCGTAACCAGGAAGAAATCAAACGACGCGCGGGACGCGGCATCGAAATCGCGCGCGTTGCGGTGCGCATGCCGTCGAAGGCTCAGGCCGCGAAGGACGAAGGCATCGCGGTGACGGACGACTTCACCGCCGTCGTCGACGATCCGTCGATTTCCATCGTGTGCGAAATGATCGGTGGCACCGGCTTCGCGCGCGATCTCGTGCTGCGCGCGATCGCCAACGACAAGCATGTGGTGACGGCCAACAAGGCACTGCTCGCCGTGCACGGCACGGAGATCTTCGAAGCCGCGCGCGCCAAGGGCGTGATGGTCGCGTTCGAGGCGGCGGTCGCGGGCGGCATCCCAATCATCAAGGCGCTGCGCGAAGGGCTGACGGCGAACCGCATCGAATACATCGCGGGCATCATCAACGGCACAACCAACTACATCCTCTCGGAGATGCGCGATCGCGGCCTCGACTTCGCGATCGCACTGAAAGCCGCGCAGGAGCTGGGCTACGCTGAAGCGGATCCGACCTTCGACATCGAAGGCGTGGACGCCGCGCACAAGGTCACGATCATGAGCGCGATCGCGTTCGGCGTGCCGGTGCAGTTCGACCGCGCGTATGTCGAAGGCATCAGCAAGCTCGCGGCCATCGACATCAAATACGCGGAAGACCTCGGCTATCGCATCAAGCTGCTCGGCATCGCGCGGCGCACGGAGCACGGCATCGAATTACGCACGCATCCGACGCTCGTGCCGGAAAAGCGCCTGCTCGCCAACGTCGAGGGCGCGATGAACGCGGTCGTCGTCCACGGCGACGCGGTCGGCACGACGCTCTATTACGGCAAGGGCGCGGGCGCGGAGCCGACGGCATCGGCGGTGGTCGCCGATCTCGTCGACGTGACGCGCCTGCATACGGCCGACCCGGAACATCGCGTGCCACATCTGGCCTTCCAGCCGGACAGCCTGTCGAGCACGCCGATTCTCCCCATCGAGGAAGTGACGAGCGGCTATTACTTGCGCTTGCGTGTCGCGGACGTGACCGGCGTGCTCGCCGACATCACGCGCATCCTGGCGGAGAAGGGCATTTCCATCGATGCGCTTCTGCAGAAGGAATCGGAGCAGGTCGACGGCGAGAACAAGGGCGAGACGGACATCATCCTCATCACGCACGAGACCGTGGAAAAGAACGCGAACGCGGCAATCGCCGATATCGAAGCGCTCGCCACGGTGGTCTCGAAGGTGACGAAGCTGCGCATGGCTTCACTGAACTAATCAGGATCGGACGCGACATGAATTACATCTCGACGCGCGGCGCAGGCTCCGACGAGCGCCACACGTTTTCTGACATCTTGCTGGGCGGCCTCGCGAAGGACGGCGGGCTGTATCTGCCGGACACGTATCCGCGCGTATCCGCCGACGAATTCGCGTGCTGGCGCACACTGTCCTACGCGGACCTCGCGTTCGAAGTGCTGTCGAAGTTCAGCGACGACATTCCCGCCGACGACCTGCGTTCGCTGACGCGCAAGACCTACACCGCGCAGGTGTACAGCAACGTGCGCCACGAAGAGAGCGCGTCGCAGATCACGCCGCTCAAGACGCTCGGCGTCGAGAACGGCGCGCCGCTGTCGCTGCTCGAACTGTCGAACGGCCCGACGCTCGCCTTCAAGGACATGGCAATGCAACTGCTCGGCAATCTCGTCGAGTACGCGCTGGCCAGGCACGGCGAGACACTCAACATTCTCGGCGCGACCTCGGGCGACACCGGCAGCGCCGCCGAATACGCGATGCGCGGCAAGACCGGCGTGCGCGTGTTCATGCTGTCGCCGCACAAGAAGATGAGCGCGTTCCAGACCGCGCAGATGTTCTCGCTGCAGGACCCCAACATCTTCAATCTCGCGGTCGAAGGCAATTTCGATCACTGCCAGGACATCGTCAAGGCCGTGTCCAACGATCACGCCTTCAAGGCGAAGCACAAGATCGGCACGGTCAATTCGATCAACTGGGCGCGCGTCGTCGCGCAGGTCGTGTACTACTTTAAGGGTTATTTCGCGGCCACGAAGGGCAACGACGAGCGCGTGTCCTTCACGGTGCCGTCGGGTAATTTCGGCAATGTGTGCGCGGGACACATCGCGCGCATGATGGGCCTGCCGATCGACCAGCTCGTGGTCGCGACCAACGAGAACGACGTGCTCGACGAGTTTTTCCGCACGGGCGTGTATCGCGTGCGCGGGGCGGCAGAGACGTATCACACGACTTCGCCGAGCATGGATATTTCGAAGGCGTCGAACTTCGAGCGCTTCGTCTACGATCTGCTCGGGCGCGATCCGGCGCGCGTGCTGCAACTGTTCCGCGACGTCGAGGAGAAGGGCGGTTTCGATCTCGCGGTAAGCGGCGATTTCGCGCGCGTGAAGGAATTCGGCTTCGTGTCGGGCAAGAGCGGCCACGACGATCGCGTGAAGACCATCCGCGACGTGTTCGAGCGCTACGACACGATGATCGACACGCATACGGCCGATGGCGTCAAGGTCGCGCGCGAGAACCTGAAGCCCGGCGTGCCGATGATCGTGCTGGAAACCGCGCAGCCGATCAAGTTCGGCGAGACGATCCGCGAGGCGCTCAATCGCGAGCCGGAACGTCCGGCGGCGTTCGCGGGCCTTGAAAAACTGCCACAAAGGTTCGATATCGTGTCGGCGGATGCGAACGTCGTGAAGGCGTTCATCGCCGAGCGGACCTGATCCGGCAAACGTAAGCGGCCGCATGCGCTGAAGCATGCGGACATGCCGGAAACGACCGGGCGCGGCTGCACAGGCCGCGCCCGGTCGTTTCTTGCTCGCCCGTTCGGCTCGTGCGTCTGGCTCGCTACCGCACCGCTTCCGGTCGGATATCCGCTAAAAACTGCTAAAATCTCAAATTTTTCGTCGTACCCCATTCAAAAGGACGCGCTGTGCTGTCTACCGCCAATATCACCATGCAATTCGGGCCCAAGCCCCTCTTCGAGAACATCTCGGTCAAGTTCGGCGAAGGCAATCGCTATGGCCTGATCGGCGCCAACGGCTGCGGTAAGTCGACCTTCATGAAGATCCTCGGTGGCGACCTGGAACCCTCGTCGGGCAACGTCGCGCTCGAACCGAACGTGCGCCTGGGCAAACTGCGTCAGGATCAGTTCGCCTACGAAGACATGCGCGTGCTCGACGTCGTCATGATGGGCCACACCGAAATGTGGGCCGCGATGACCGAGCGCGACGCGATCTACGCGAACCCCGACGCCACCGACGACGACTACATGCGCGCCGCCGATCTCGAAGCCAAGTTCGCCGAATACAACGGCTACACGGCCGAGGCACGCGCGGGCGAGCTGCTGCTCGGCATCGGCATCAACATCGCGGATCACAGCGGTCCGATGAGCAATATCGCGCCGGGCTGGAAGCTGCGCGTGCTGCTCGCGCAGGCGCTGTTCTCGAAGCCCGACGTGCTGCTGCTGGACGAGCCGACCAACAACCTCGACATCAACTCGATCCGTTGGCTGGAAGATGTGCTCAACCAGTACAACTCGACGATGATCATCATCTCCCACGATCGCCACTTCCTGAACCAGGTCTGCACGCACATGGCGGACATGGACTACGGCACGCTGANGCGCCAGCAGGCCGCCAACCAGAAGGCGAAGGAGCGCGTGGCCGACCTGCAGGACTTCGTGCGCCGCTTCTCGGCCAACAAGTCGAAGGCGCGTCAGGCGACCAGCCGTCTCAAGATGATCGACAAGATCAAGATCGAGATCGAGGAATTCAAGCCGTCGTCGCGGCAGAATCCGTTCATCCGCTTCGAGTACGAGAAGAAACTGCACAACATCGCCGTGGTCGCGGAAGAGATCACGAAGAAGTACGACCGCACCATCTTCCAGAATTTCAATCTGAGCGTGCAGCCGGGCGAGCGCATCGCGATCATCGGCGAAAACGGCGCGGGCAAGTCGACGTTGCTCAAGGCGCTCAAGGGCGGCGCGCTCGGGCTCGAGCACGGCACGGTGAAGTGGGCGGAAAACGCGAACGTCGGCTACATGCCGCAGGACATGTACGAAGAGTTTCCGAAGGACGAGACGCTGACCGACTGGATCGACCAGTACCGCAAGGAAGGCGACGACGAGCAGATGGTGCGCGGCACGCTCGGCCGGCTGTTGTTCAATGCCGACGACATCAAGAAGAACGTGAAGGTGCTGTCGGGCGGCGAAAAGGGCCGCATGATCTGGGGCAAGCTGATGCTCGGCCGTCACAACGTGTTGCTGATGGACGAGCCGACCAACCACATGGACATGGAGTCGATCGAGTCGCTGCAGATCGCGCTGGAGAAGTTCGAAGGCACGCTGATCTTCGTGTCGCACGATCGCGAGTTCGTGAGCGGTCTCGCCAATCGCATCATCGAAGTGCGCACGGACGGCACCCTGCGCGATTTCGGCGGCAACTACGAAGATTTCCTGTCGAGCCAGGGCATTCAGTAAAGCGTCGTCCGAACACGAAAAAAGCCGCGCGAGCGGCTTTTTCGCTTTTCGGCTCATCGTCGGTCGACCGACGGCGAAGCTTCAGATTTTGTCGTATTTGAAGCGCATCGCCGTGCCTTCCTTCGTGATCCGCTCCCAGATCGCGCGCTTTTCCTCGTCGGATAGGAACATCCAGTTCGATACCTCGACCGCCGTGCGGCCGCAGCCTTTGCAGACATCGTCGAAAAGCGTGGAGCACACGCCGATGCAGGGACTATCCGGAAGATCGTGAAGATTCGAAGACATAAGGCAGGCTCGTGGTCGCGTCAGCGCGTCCGAAAAGGGGCGCCGACGCGGCGGTCGAATTGGTAAAAAAGCTCAGCGGGCAATACTATAGCCTATCCGCGCGATTCAGTGGCGGTGCTGGTTGTAATCGAGGATGTCTTCGCCGTAGCCGTTGAAGTAGCTGGCGAAGAGATAGCCGCCCACGCGCTGCCGATCAGTTTGGCGAGCGGGTAGGTGAGCTGCGATTCGACGCTGCCGTACCAGTGCTTCGAGCCCTTGCGCAGCGTCGTCGCGAGTTGCAGGTCGTCGGGGCTGCCGTACTTGACCAGAAGTCGACATAGCCGCGGTAGTCCGCGATGTCGTGATTCCCGCTCTTCGACAGGTAGTCGTAGAACTTCGGCGACAGCGTCATGTGGTTGTCGCTGAGATTGCCGAACTCCCAGGTCGGCTGCACGAACGCGATGTTGATCGCGCGCGAATCGTCGCCGCCCTTGCCGTTCGATTCGTGGCCGATACCCGCCGCCACGCCCATGCGCGTGAAGAGCGGGCTTTTCCAGCCGGTGTCCTCGACGTAATAGAACACCTGCGGCTGGAAGCTGATGTCGCGAAACGGCACGGAATCGGCGGACAGATTCCAGATCGCAGTCTGCATGTAGCCGAAGTACAGGTTGTCGAGGAAGCTGCGCGAACGCGGATCGTCCGGCAGATGCAGCTGGTACTTGAAGCTGAACTGAAACTTGGCGAGCTGGTCGCCATTCTTGCCATCGGTGAAGTAGCTCGGCTCGAAAGTCGAGAAACGGCCCGAGAGCATCGTGTCCTGCGGCGTGGTCGGTACCGCGGCGGTATTCGCGGCGGCGCTCGCGCTTGCCAGTTGCGCGGGCGTCGCGGCCTGTGCTTCGCGATGCTCGGCGGCGACGACCTGCGTCTGCGTATCGTTGCGATTGAGCGTCACGAGCATCGGCGACGCATCGAAGCCGACCGGATCGATCTTGATCGTGCCGCGCGCCGAATCGGGCCACGCCGCCGTGTAGCGCACGCGCCGATACTGGCCCGGCGCGAGACGCAGACGGTCCGGCACCTTCGGATCGCGCGCGAGCGTCAGCGGCGCGATCAGGCGGTGGGCATCGGCGAGATCGTCGACATCGACGTTGCCGCTCGCATGGAACACCGCCGCCGCGACCACCAGCAGCGACGCATTGACGATGAAAGCAAGCCCGAGCGACGCGAAAGTATCGATATTCACGCCGCGCAGTGCTTCGCCGATGGTGTCGTCGTCGCGCACCGCAACGTGGTTCTTCACCAGCGCCGAATGCAGATAGAGGTTGTGCGGCATCACGATCGCGCCGAGAATGCCGGCCGCGAGCCAAAGCATGCCGGCATCGCGCATCAGGGCATGCGTCGGGATGAAGCCGCGCAGTGCCTGGCTCCAGTCCGGATGCTCGAGCATCCAGTTCGACGACGAAGACCTCGCGCAGATGCCGCCGTATCACCGGCCAGTCAACATGATGTTCCAGTCCTACGCGCTCTTTTCGCACATGAGCGTGGAATCGAACGTCGCGTTCGGGCTGAAGCAGGAAGGTGTGAAGGGCAGCGAACTGAAGGATCGCGTCGCCAATGCGCTCGAACTCGTGCAGATTGAAGTACGCGAAGCGCAAGCCGCATCAGTTGTCGGGCGGCCAGCAGCAACGCGTCGCGCTTGCGCGCAGCCTCGTCAAGCGCCCCAAGCTGCTGCTGCTCGACGAGCCGATGTCCGCGCTCGACAAGCAGATTCGCCAGCGCACGCAGATCGAACTCGTCAACATCCTCGATCAGGTCGGCGTGACCTGCATCATGGTCACGCACGATCAGGAAGAGGCGATGACCATGGCCAATCGTCTTGCGGTCATGAGCGAAGGGCAGATCGTGCAGCTCGGCACGCCGCATCAGGTGTACGAGTATCCGAACTCGCGCTTCTCGGCGTCGTTCATCGGCTCGACCAATCTGTTTGATGGCCACGTCGTCGAAGACGAGCCGGATCACGTTTTCGTGGAAACCGCCGAACTGCCGGTGCGCATGTATGTGAATCACGGCATCACTGGACCGCTTGGCATGCCGGTGACCATTTCCGTGCGGCCGGAGGAGCGCATCGCGCTGATGCGCAAGCCGCCCGAGGGCGCGTACAACTGGGGACGCGGCCGGGTGACCAACATCGCGTACATGGGCGGCTACACGCTCTATCACGTCACGCTCGACAGCGGCAAGGTCGTGGTCGCGAACCTGTCGAGTCTCGCGATCGGCGAGATCGATTCGCCGACCTTCGACGACGAAGTCTACGTGCGCTGGAGCGCCTCGGCCGGCGTGGTGCTGACGTCATGACGAATCTTCTCAGACGCCTCGGGCTGTCGGGCCGCACGGCCGTGATCGCCGGCCCGTACACCTGGCTGCTGCTGCTCTTTTTCGTGCCGTTCCTGCTGGTCGTGAAGATCAGTTTCTCGGACAGCCAGCTCGGCATTCCACCGTACACCGATCTCGTGTCGCTGGAAGCCGGCGTGATGCATATCGCGCTCGACTTCGCGCACTACGCGTTTCTCGTGCAGGACAGCCTGTACTTCGCGACCTATCTGAATTCGCTGCTGGTCGCGGCGGTATCGACGCTGCTGTGCCTGCTGATCGGCTATCCGATGGCGTATTACATCGCGCGTTCGAACCCGGCCTCGCGCAACATCCTGATGATGGCCGTGATACTGCCGTTCTGGACGTCGTTTCTGATCCGCGTGTATGCGTGGATCGGCATTTTCAAGAACAACGGCTTGCTCAACAACTTCCTGATGTCGATCGGCCTCGTGCATTCGCCGGTCGAGCTGTATCACACCAACATCGCGGTCTATATCGGCATGGTGTATTCGTACCTGCCGTTTCTCGTGATGCCGCTCTATGCGCATCTCGTGAAGATGGACCTGACGCTGCTCGAAGCCGCCTACGATCTCGGCGTGAAACCGTGGAAGGCCTTCGTGCAGATCACCTTGCCCTTGTCGAAAAACGGCATCATCGCGGGCTGTCTGCTGGTGTTCATTCCGGCGGTCGGCGAGTACGTGATTCCCGAACTGCTCGGCGGCGCGGATACGCTGATGATCGGCCGCGTCATGTGGAACGAGTTCTTCCAACGCCGACTGGCCGATGGCCTCCGCCGTCACCTGTGCGATGGTCTCGCCGTTGCTCGTGCCGATGGCGATCTTCCAGCACTTCCAGGCGAAACAACTGGAGGACAAGCGATGATCAAGCCGAGCCGCGGGCTTCAGATTACCGCGCTCGGCATCGGGTTTGCGTTTCTGTATATCCCGATCCTGAGCCTGATCGTCTACTCGTTCAACGATTCGCCGCTCGTCACGGTCTGGACCGAGCCGTCGCTCAAGTGGTATCGCGCGCTCGTCAACGACGACGAGCTGATCAACGCCGCGTGGCTGTTGCTGCGCATCGCGTTTCTGACCGCGTGCGCGTCGGTCGTGATCGGCACCTGGGCGGGCTTCGTGCTCGCGCGCATGGGACGCTTCAAGGACTTCACGCTGTACGCGGGCATGATCAACGCGCCGCTCGTGATACCGGAAGTCATCCAGGGCATTTCGCTGCTGCTGTTCGTGGAGATGGCCAAGCTGATCGGCTGGCCGGGCCGCGGCTTCTTCACGATCTTCATCGGCCATGTGATGCTGTGCATCTCGCATGTCGCGATCATCGTGGAGTCGCGCGTGCGCGAGCTGAATCCGTCGCTGGAAGAAGCTGCGCTCGATCTCGGCGCGCCGCCGCTGCGCGTGTTCTTCACGATCACGCTGCCGCTGATCTCGCAGGCGCTGGTGGCGGGCTGGCTGCTGTCCTTCACTCTGTCGATCGACGAATCTCGTGCTGTCCGCGTTTCTGTCCGGCCCGGGCTCGACGACGCTGCTGCTTGTAGTGTTCTCCCGCGTGCGGCTCGGCCTGAACCCCGAGATGAACGCGCTTGCGACGATCTTCATCGCGCTCGTGACGGCGGGGGTGATCACGGCGAACTACTTCATGCAACGCAGCGAGCGGCGCAGGCTCGCGGAAGTGCTTTGAAGAAAAGCCCCGCATTGATCAACGTGCGGGGCTTTTTACTGTCATTCCGCCATATGCCGCGAGAAAGTCGCCGGATCGGTGTTGGTGTCGCATAACAGCACGCCGCCGCGCTTGCCTTGCAGACGTTCGCGCAGCGGGCCGAGCAGGGCGGCCGTGGCCGCCGCGCACGCCGGTTCGACGGCCAGCTTCATTTCCGCGAACAGTTGCTGCATGTCGTGACGCAACTCGCCGTCCGACACCGTGACGATTTCGTCGATATGCCGGCGGCATAGCTCGTAGCTGTACTGCTCCGCTCCGTATGCGGCGCCATCAGCGAATCGGCGATGCTGTGCATCGCGCCCATCTTGATCGTGTGATTGGCGACGAAACTGCGACACATCGCATCCGAGCCTTCCGGCTCGACGCCGTAGATGTGCAGCGACGGATTGGCGAGCCGCATGGCCGTCGACACACCCGTGGCCAGTCCGCCGCCGCCGATGGGCACGATGACCGCGTCGAGATCGGGCGCCTGTGAGGTCCATTCGTAGCCGAGCGTCGCCATGCCGAGCACGGTGCGATAGCCGTAAACGGATGGATGAACACGCGTCCTTCTTCCGCTTCGACGCGCGCACGACCTCGAACGCCTCCGCGACGTTTTCGGCGAACACGATCTCCGCGCCATAGCGCTGGCACAGCGCGACGCGTGCGGGGCTCGCGCTCTGATGATCACCACTTTCTCGCGCCGACGTTCATCCGGTGCGCCGCATACGCGACCGCGACCGCGACCGCGTGATTGCCCGCCGATACGCAGGTGACGCTCGCCGCGCGTTCGTTGTCCGTCAGTGCGAGCAGGTTCGAGAACGCGCCGCTTGCCTTCAGCAGTTCGAACTTGAACGTGACCGGCGTGTCTTCGAGCGTCGGGAAGTCGTGTTTCTCGAAAGTCGGCGTGCCGTCGATCGTGTTGTCGGAGTGCGGCGAATCGGTGGACATGGCGTGGAGGGTGAGATCAGCGGGCTTGTGTATCGACGGACATGCCGTGGATGAGCTTTGCGAGGAATGCTTCGCACTGGGCGAGTTGTTCGAGCGAGACGTATTCGTTGGCCTTGTGCGCCTGCTCGATGTTGCCCGGTCCGCACACGATGCTCGGCACGCCCACGTTCGCGAACAGGCCGGCTTCGGTGCCATAGGAGACCTTGCGCTTGTCCTGGTTCTCGGTCAGCGAGCGCACGAGTTGCGTGATCGCGGCCTGTTCTTCGGCGTCGAGACCGGGCGCGGAGGCGAGCCTCGTGAATTCGATCGCGGCGTTGTTGTGCTCCTTGAGCATCTTCGGCAGCAGCGTGTCGCGCGCATAGGATTGGATGCGTCCGAAGATCTGGTCCGGATCGATCGTCGGCAGATTGCGGAACTCGAAGTCGAAGGTGCATTCGGCGGGCACCGTGTTGATCGCGTTGCCGCCTTTGATGAGGCTCGTCTGGCCGGTGGTGAAGGGCACGTCGTACAGTTCGTCAAAGGGGCCTTGCGCGCGGAACTCGTCGACCAGATCGCGGATGTGGCAGATCAGCCGTGCCGCGTACTCGATGGCGTTGAGGCCTTTGGGCGTCAGCGACGAATGCGCCGCGAAGCCGCGCACGCAGCATCGATACGTGTTGATGCCCCTTGTGCGCGATGACGGGGCGCATCGACGTCGGTTCACCGACGATGCAGCCGTCGGGCTTGAGGCCGCGCTTTTGCAGATCGGCGATCATCAGCGGCGCGCCTGCGCAGCTGACTTCTTCGTCATACGAAAGCGCGAAGTAGATGGGTTTGGCTAGTCGCATCGATTGCATCTGCGGCAGCATCGTGAGGGTTGCGC
Organism: Caballeronia sp. BR6202001590007; assembly: GCA_029439495.1. Classification (GTDB taxonomy): domain Bacteria; phylum Pseudomonadota; class Gammaproteobacteria; order Burkholderiales; family Burkholderiaceae; genus Caballeronia. The sequence goes on along the minus strand of JAQFVI010000364.1, from coordinate 494 downwards.
CGATGAACCCTTTCATGTCGCAGGTGCCGCGGCCGTAGAGTAGGTCATCGCGGATTTCGGGCTTGAAGGGGTCGCTTTTCCAGTCTTGCCCGTCGACGGGGACGACGTCCGTATGGCCGGACAGCACGATGCCGCCGTGCGTATCGCCGTTGTGCGCGGGGACCGTCGCGAAGAGGTTCGCCCATTCGCCGCCGCGCGGGTCGGTCGTGATGGTGGCTTCGATGCCGGCTTTCTTCAGTTCGTCGCGGACGGTTTCGATCAGGCCCAGATTGGGGTTGCGGCTGATCGTGTCGATGGAGACCAGGCGTTCGACCCACGCCAGGGATTCGGGTTTGACTTCGGACACTCGGTGCTCGGTTTCAGCGGTTTGGGACATGGCTTTTTCGCTCCTGCGGGTAGGGGTTGATCATAGCCCAATTGTTTGTGCTCGGAGGGCACGGAGGTGCTTGTGTTTTCTTCCTGGACATGGTTGACCCATTGTCGGGGACATGGTT
>JAQFVI010000363.1 GCA_029439495.1 Caballeronia sp. BR6202001590007 | reverse complement strand
GCACCTGCGAAGGCCGCCAAGCCGTCGCTGCCGCAAGTCAACGCACCGGCATCGGCCGATGCATGGCTCAAGGATCGCCCGGAGCAACGCCTGCCGATGTCGCGTCTGCGCACGCGTATCGCCGAGCGTCTGCTCGAGTCGCAGCAGACCAACGCCATCTTGACGACGTTCAACGAAGTCAACATGGCGCCGGTCATGGATCTGCGCAACAAGTACAAGGACCGCTTCGAGAAGGAACACGGCGTGAAGCTCGGCTTCATATCGTTCTTCGTGAAGGCGGCCGTCCACGCGCTGAAGAAGTTCCCGCTCGTGAACGCGTCGGTCGACGGCAACGATATCGTCTACCATGGCTACTTCGACATCGGTATCGCGGTCGGTTCGCCGCGCGGCCTGGTGGTGCCGATCCTGCGCAACGCGGATCAGATGAGCCTCGCCGACATCGAGAAGAAGATCGCCGAATTCGGCCAGAAGGCCAAGGACGGCAAGCTGTCAATCGAAGAAATGACCGGCGGCACGTTCTCGATCTCCAACGGCGGCGTGTTCGGCTCGATGTTGTCGACGCCGATCATCAACCCGCCGCAGTCCGCGATTCTCGGCGTGCACGCGACGAAGGAACGCGCGGTCGTCGAAAACGGCCAGATTGTGATCCGTCCGATGAACTACCTCGCGCTGTCGTATGACCACCGCATCATCGACGGCCGCGAAGCCGTGCTGTCGCTGGTCGCGATGAAGGACACGCTGGAAAATCCGGCTCGTCTGCTGTTGGACCTGTAAAGAAACATCAGTGCCTTTGGTGCGCGCGATAGGCTCGCGCGCACTGTCGAGAAGGCGTCTCCGCAAGAGCGGAGTCACGAACAAGGAAAGACATGTCCAAGGAATTTGATGTCGTCGTGATCGGCGCGGGCCCTGGCGGCTATATCGCGGCGATTCGCGCAGCGCAACTCGGCAAGACGGTTGCGTGTATCGAGAAGTGGAAGAACCCGGCGGGCGCGCTGAAGCTCGGCGGCACCTGTCTCAACGTGGGCTGCATTCCGTCGAAGGCGCTGCTCGCGTCGTCGGAAGAATTCGAAAACGTGTCGAAGCATCTGGCCGATCACGGCATCAGCGTGTCGGACGTCAAGCTCGACGTGTCGAAGATGCTGGCACGCAAGGATGGCATCGTCGAAAAGATGACCAAGGGCATCGAGTTTCTGTTCCGCAAGAACAAGATCACCTGGCTCAAGGGTCATGGCAAGTTCACCGGCAAGAACGACGCCGGCGTGCAGATCGAAGTGTCGGGCGAAGGCAAGACTGAAGTCGTCACCGCGAAGAACGTGATCATCGCGACGGGTTCGAAGGCGCGTCATCTGCCGAACATTCCGGTCGAAAACAAGATCGTCGCCGACAACGAAGGCGCGCTGTCGTTCGACTCGGTGCCGAAGAAGCTCGCCGTGATCGGCGCGGGCGTGATCGGTCTGGAACTCGGTTCGGTCTGGCGTCGTCTGGGCGCTGACGTGACCGTGCTCGAAGCGCTGCCGCAATTCCTCGGTGCCGCCGACGAAGCGCTCGCCAAGGAAGCCGCGAAGCAGTTCAAGAAGCAGGGTCTCGACATCCACCTCGGCGTGAAGATCGGCGAAGTGAAGACCTCGGACAACGGCGTGTCGATCGCTTACACCGACAACGCGGGCAACGTGCAGACGCTCGAAGCGGATCGCTTGATCGTGTCGATCGGCCGCGTGCCGAACACCGACAACCTCGGTCTCGAATCGATCGGCCTTAAGGCCAACGAGCGTGGCTTCATCGACGTGGACGATCACTGCGCGACGAGCGTGCCGGGCGTGTACGCGATCGGCGACGTGGTGCGCGGACCGATGCTCGCGCATAAGGCGGAAGACGAAGGCGTGGCGGTGGCGGAAATCATCGACGGCCAGAAGCCGTATATCGACTACAACTGCGTGCCGTGGGTCATCTACACGGAACCGGAAATCGCGTGGGTTNCCCGATGATGGCCAATGGCCNCATTGCCGCCGACGCGTCGGATCTGATCGCGGAAGCCGTCGTCGCGATGGAATTCAAGGCGGCGTCGGAAGACATCGGTCGCATTTGCCATCCGCATCCGTCGCTGTCGGAAATGATGCGTGAAGCGGCGCTCGCCGTCAACAAGCGCGCGTTGAACATGTAAGACGCTCGGTTCGGGCACGCAAGGCATCGCATACGAAGGCGAGCGGATTCAACCGCTCGCCTTCGTCACTTCGAACGGCAGAACATGAACGTCACCGAATACTACGAAAACGAACTGCGGACGCGGGGTTATCAATCAGACGAGGCCCAGCTCGCGGCGGTCGCGCGCCTGCAGCGCTGCTACGAAGAGTGGGTCGAGTACAAGTCGTGCCGCTCGAACGCGTTCAAGAAGTTTCTGGTGCGTCCGGATTTGCCACGCGGCGTCTACATATGGGGCGGCGTCGGACGCGGTAAGAGCTTTCTGATGGACAGCTTCTACGCCGTCGTGCCGGTGAAGCGCAAGACGCGTCTGCATTTCCACGAATTCATGCGCGAAGTGCATCGCGAACTGGAAGAGCTGAAAGGGCAGTCCGATCCGCTCGACGAACTCGCGAAGCGCATCGTGAAGCGTTTCAGGCTGATCTGCTTCGACGAATTCCACGTCTCGGATATCGCCGACGCGATGATTCTCTATCGCCTGCTCGACCGCTTGTTCAAGAACGGCGTGCAGTTCGTGACGACGTCCAACTACGAGCCGACGACGCTGTATCCGGACGGCCTGCATCGCGCCCGGCTGCTGCCGGCAATCGAACTGCTGCAGAAGAATCTCGACGTGATCAACGTCGATGCGGGCACCGACTATCGGCGGCAGACGCTGTCGACGGTGAAGGCCTATCACACGCCGCTCGGCCAGGCCGCCAACGAAGCACTGCGCGCGGACTTCGCGAAGCTCGCCGCCGTGCCGGACGAGAGTCCGATCCTGCATATCGAGAAGCGCGAGATCAAGGCGCTGCGCCGCGCGGACGGCGTCGTGTGGTTAGACTTCGCGACCTTGTGTGGCGGTCCGCGCTCGCAGAACGACTACCTCGAAATATCGAGCCGCTTCCATGCGGTGATCCTCTCCGATGTCCCGCAGATGACGCTGCGCATGGTGTCCGAAGCGCGCCGCTTCACCTGGCTCATCGACGTGTTCTACGATCACAAGGTCAAGCTGCTGATGTCGGCGGCGGTGCCGGCGGAGGAACTGTACGTCGAAGGCCCGATGGCCAACGAATTCGCGCGCACCGTGTCGCGTATCGTCGAGATGCAGTCGAAGGAGTATCTTGAAGCGCCGCGCCGTGCCGCCGATATCTCGCTGACCTGATTGACGCGTAAATACGAGAATCAAAATTCGCCGTATCGCCAATCGGCATAAGGCTTCGACGGCAATTTCAAGATTCGGACGTCTCTGATGTTCGGTTTTCGAGGGCATCGGTATCGTTCATCCCCATTCGGATTCAGCCAATGGGAGAACATGCCGTGAAGCCTTATCGCGATTTGACCGACGAAGAATGGCAGATGGTGGCGCCGCTGTTGCCGGAACTGCGGCCGCGTGCGGAACTGCGCGGCCGGCCGCTCGCCAACACGCGCTCGGTGCTCAATGGCGTGCTCTGGGTCATGTACAGCGGCGCGTCGTGGGAGATCGCGAGCAGCCGGCGGATTACGCCCGGCGCGAGCGAGCGCGCCGTATCCCAGCGGACATTGTCACGATCCGAAAACGTCTGCGACAGCGCAATGGACGGCAGGCCGAGCAGGAGGCCCGTCATCGCCGCGCCGACCGTGCCGGAAAACATGGTTTCGACGCCGAGATTCGTGCCGCGGTTGATGCCGGAGAGCACCAGTGTCGGCGGCGCATCCTTCATCAGATGGCGCGCGGCCATGACCACGCAGTCGCCGGGCGTGCCTTGCACGCCGAAACGCCGTTCGCCCTGACGCGATACGCGCAGCGGCGAATGCAGGCTGATGGAATGCGACGTGCCGCTCTGATCGTGCTCGGGCGCGACGACCCAGACTTCGTACGCCAGTTCGGCGGCGACGGCTTCGAGCACGGCGAGGCCGGGCGCGTCGATGCCGTCGTCGTTGGTCAGTAGCACACGTTGAACGATGGGTTCGATGGCGGACATCGCAAATCACTCCTCGGTCGGTTGGGAAAGACAACTAATCGATTATTACAGACTTCGCGTGCCGCCTCCGCGGGGCTTACTTCACGCCGAGGCCGCGCAGCAAGGCATTGCCGTCCTCGGTCAGGCGGACTTTGGGGCCGCTTGCGTTCGGCGACACGATTTCGACATAGCCGTATTCCTGCAGCGAGGCGACATCGGGAGTGGCCGCGATGGCGTCGATGGGTGCGTGCAGCAGAAAAGCAGCGTGGCGATTTCGTGATGGCTGAGCGGTCGCTTGATGGCCCACACGGGAGCGGACGCCGGACGAAGATTCATGGTCGAGCCCTTGGATTTACATGACGATGTGCAGTGCGCTTCCGGCGCGTGCCGTGCGGCGCGGCCGCTTTGATGTCGATGAAGTGAGGGGCAGGTTATCGGCGCAGTCTTAGGCGAAACTTAAAAAACGGACGGGCGCATCGATGCAGGTGTTACACTGCATTTTAGAAGTGGTAAGCTGGGTTGTGCGGATCGAAAGCGGTATCGTCGAGGCGGGTTTTCTCGATGCTTTCGAACACCATGCTCTCGAAGATGTCGCCATCGCGTCGAAGGATTCGATCGTGCGGATCAGCGGCAGCGCGAGGTCGAGGCCGAGCACTTCGCATAGAAGCCCGGCTGGCCGTCGGGCGCATCGTAGGTGAAGGCGATACGCGTCCGTCGCCGATCGTCCTGACATCGATCGCCGACGGACGCACGATGCCCGCTTCGGCGAATTTGCGGCCTTCGTCGATGAAACGCTGCGTAATGGCATCGATGCCGAGTTTGCGGATGAAATGATTCGATTCGACTGCGCGCGGGCGAGCGCGCCGTGTATCGACGTCCATATCGGCACGACGCCGAAGAGGCCACCGAGATGGCCACACCGAGATGGCCATACAGTTGGTTGGGGCGTTTGGATTTGTCGTAGAGGATTTCCTGCCCCGCTGCGCGCCGTCGGGCAGCCATTTCGCGTAAGATGCGCAGCGGATCGCGCGCGACGCGTACCAACATGTGATCGGCGCGCTTGGGCCACATGCACCCTTGATGCGTTCGCGGCGGCGCATCTTGAAAGTGTAGGACGCGTAATCGCGCTGGCCTTCCTGAAGATAGCGCGGCATCGGTTTCTGCGCGCGAACGAACGTACGTCGGGACCGAGCACAGGCACAGAAACAGCCATACGCACAGGCAAAGCGCGAAAGCGGCGCGCCGCAGCATCCGGTTCCTCCTAGGTTTCGCCGTCGCGCAATGATCGTCGCAGAACCTTTCCGATCGATGTCAGCGGCAGCGATTCCCGGAATTCGACGGCGGCAGGCACTTTGTAGCTGGTCAGATGTAAACGGGCGAAGACGAGCAACTCTTCCGCCGTCAGGGAAATATCGCGCGGCAAGACGAAGACTTCCACGCGTTCGCCCGTCACCGCATCGGGCATGCCGATGGCCGCCACCGCGCGCACTTTCGGATGCGCGGCGAGCACGTCCTCAATCTCGTTCGGGTACACGTTGAAGCCCGAGACGATCATCATGTCCTTCTTGCGATCGACGAGCCGCACGAAGCCTTGCGCATTCATCGTGCCGATGTCGCCGGTGGCGAACCAGCCGTTCGCATCGATCGCTTCCGCCGTCTCGGCGGGCCGGTTCCAGCAGCTTTTCATTATTACTTGGGGGCCGCGCACGCAGAGTTCGCCCGTCTCGCCGATGCCGGCCCACGCGCCGTCTTCGCGGCGCAGCCTCACGAGCGTCGACGGCACCGGCAGGCCGATGCTGCCTTCGAACGACGGCGCGGCGAGCGGCGTCGCGCAAACAAGCGGCGAGCATTCGGTGAGACCGTAGCCTTCGATGATGGTCTGCCCCGTGACCTGCGCGAAGCGTTCGGCGACGGCGCGGTGCGTCGCCATGCCGCCCGCCATCGCGAGCTTGAGCGTCGAGAAATCGCGCGCGCGGAATTCCTCGTGATCGAGCAGCGCGGCATTGAGCGCGGTAATCGTCGTGAACGGCTCGTGGCGCAGCGCGCGCACGACGCCGCGAATATCGCGCGGATTCACGATCAGCACGTTGCGCGCGCCGATGCCGAGAAACACCAGCGCGTTCACCGTCAGCGAATAGATGTGATAAGCGGCAGCAGCGTCACGACGATCTTGCGGCCTTCGGCAAGATTGTCGCCGGCCCACGCAAGCGCCTGAAGCACGCTCGCTGACGTTGCGATGCGTGAGCATCGCGCCCTTCGGCACGCCGGTGGTGCCGCCGGTGTACTGAATGAACGCGATGTCGCTGTGCCCGATCCGCACCGGCTCGGCCTTGCGCAAGCGCGTTGCGCAACGCGACCGCATTGGGCAGCGCATAGGCCGGCACCTGCCGGCGCACATGGCGCAGCACGAAATCGACCGCGCGGCCTTTCAGATTGACGCCCTCGCCGAACAAGTCGCCGAGACTCGTCACGATCACGTTGCACACGCGCGTGTTCGGCAGCGCGTCCTGCAAGGTCTTCGCGAACGCGTCAAACACGACGATGGTCTGCGCACCGCAATCCTTCAGTTGATGCGTCAGTTCGCGCACGGTGTAGAGCGGATTCACGTTGACGACGATCGCGCCCGCCGCAAACGCGCCGAACAGCGCGACCGGATAGGCGAGCGTGTTAGGCATCATCAGCGCGACGCGTTCGCCGTGACGCACGCCGATCTGTTGCAGATAGGACGCGAACGCATGCGTCTTGCGTCCGAGCGCGTCGTAGCGAAGCTCGGAGCCGAGGCTCGCGAACGCGACGCGATCGGCGAAGCGGTCGACGCTTTCATCGAAGAAATGCACGAGCGACCGGTAACGCGACGGATCGATCTCGCGCGCGATGCCCGGCGGGTAGGACGCATGCCAGATGCCGTCGTGACGTGAGCGTCATGCGCACCATGCGCGTGTGCGCGCGGCTCTGCGTGATCCGGCTCCATGGCAGTGTCTCCGTTGGCGCGCCCGTCGAATCGTTATCGGGCGTCGTCTTTTCGGGCGTCGTCTTTTATTTCCGCCGATGCGCGTGCATCGGTCGGTGCTGCTCACCGCTTATCTTTCATGTTCTCGCGGATGCCGATTCGAGAATCGCGACCACGCCCTGGCCGCCCGCCGCGCAGATCGAGATCAGTCCGCGCAGGGGCTTGCCGTCGGCGCGCGGCGGCGCATGCGCGAGCATCTTCGCGAGGGTGCCGACGATGCGTCCGCCCGTCGCCGCGAACGGATGCCCCGTCGCCAGCGATCCGCCGTTGACATTCAGCCGTGCGCGATCGATCGAACCGAGCGGGCCGTTCAGGCCGAGCGTCGCGTGGCAGCATTCATCGTCTTCCCAGGCGGCGAGCGTGCAGAGCACCTGCGCCGCGAAGGCTTCGTGGATCTCGTAGAAATCGAAGTCCTGCAACGCGAGCCCAGCGCGCGCGAGCATCGGCGGTACGGCATAGGCAGGCGCCATCAGCAGGCCTTCGCGCTTGTCGACGTAATCGACGGCGGCGTTCGCGCAATAGCTCAGATACGCGAGCACCGGCACGCGAGCACCGGCAGACCGCGCGCCTCGGCCCAGGCTTCCGATGCAAGCAGCACCGCCGACGCGCCGTCGGTGAGCGGCGTCGAGTTGCTCGCGGTCAGCGTGCCGGCATCGCGATCGAAGACGGGTTTGAGTTGCGCGAGCTGGTCAAGCGAGACATCGGGACGCAGCGTGTTGTCGCGCGCGAGTCCCTTGTACGGCGTCATCAGATCGTTGAAGAAGCCGCGCTCGTAGGCCGACGCGAGCCGCGCATATGGCTTTGCTGCGCGAGCAGGTCCTGCGCGTTGCGCGAAATCTTCCAGCGCTTGGCCATCAGTTCGCAATGTTCGCCCATCGACAGACTCGTGCGCGGTTCCGCGTTGCGTGGCAGCGTCGGCGTGAAGAACATGCCCGGACGCAGCTTCGCCAGCGCGCCGACGCGCTGCCCGGCCGAGCGGCTGCGATTGGCTTCGAGCAGGATCTTGCGCTGCGTTCGTTGACGCCGATGGGCACATCGGACGCCGTATCGACGCCGCCCGCGCCGGCCTCGATCTGTCCGAGCGCGATCTTGTTGCCGACGAGGATCGCGGTTTCGAGGCCCGTGCTGCATGCCTGCTGCACGTCGTAGGCGGGCGTTTCCTTCGCGAGCGTGGTCGACAGCGCGGCTTCGCGCGTCAGATTGAAATCGCGCGAATGCTTGAGCACCGCGCCCGCCGCGACTTCGCCGAGCGCGAGACCGTGCAGGTCGTAGCGATCGACGAGCCCCTGCAGCACGAAGCTCAGCATGTCCTGATTCGATGCCATCGCGTAGGCCGTGTTCGAGCGCGCGAACGGAATGCGATTGCTGCCGACGATCGCCACGCGTCGCACGGCGGGTCGTGCGTAGTTCATGGCAACTCCCATTCGAAGTGGCCGCGCAGATGCGCCCGGTCGCCCGCGAGATCGCGCACTTCGAAATCGCGTGCGACGGACGAAGGCGCGGCGGTCCACAAGGTGGCCTCGCCGAGCAACAAGGTGGCCTCGCCGAGCAGATAGAGCGGCGACCTGAACTCGCCGTGCGCGCGAGCGTCCACATGCCGTGCGCGATCGCGCGCGGAAAGCCGAACGCCTTCGCACTCAGCGCATGCAGGTGGATCGGATTGAAGTCGCCCGAGGCTTTCGCGTAATCGCGGCCGAGTTGCGCGGGCAGTTGCCAGCGCGCTTCGCGGGCGAGCAGCGGGGCCCGGCCGGTCTCCGCTTCGGCTGCCTGGAGCGTATCGAGCGCTTCGCCGTCGCTGCGCACGCCGCGTTTCAAATAGACGCTGTCGCCGTCCCACACGGCTTCGCCGCGCCGGTAGATGCGCGTGTGCAGCGTGCGCCTGGCCCTTGCGATGCGGCACGAGCGGCCCGCATTCGACTTCGATGCGCAGAGGCTGTCCGGCCGCGAGCGGACGCCGCAGATGCACGCTGTTGGCCATATGCATGACGCCGAGCGCGGACCAGGGAAACGACGGATCTGTGAGCATCATCAGATGCAGCGGAAACGCGAGCACATGCGGAAAAGTCAGCGGCACGCCGTGCTCGGGGATGAAGCCGCAGACGTGCGCATAGCGGCCGATGTGTTCCGCATCGAGCCGCACGTCCGGGCGCAGGAGCCGCAGCGCGGGCAACTGCGTCGAACGATGTCGCCGGAACAGCGCGGGCAGCGCGCGGCCGTACAGCTTGTGCGGCGGCGGCAGTGCATCGACGACCACGGTGCGGGTGCGTTGCAGGGTGGGAGCGTGCATCGTGATCGATCTCCTTACGCGCCGATCAGGCTTTGGCCGCACACCCGCACGACATTGCCGGTGATGCCCGCGCTCGCCGGACTCGCGAGCCAAGCGACGGTCTCGGCGACATCGACGGGCAGGCCGCCTTGTCCCATCGAGTTCAGGCGCCGGCCCGCCTCGCGCACGCCGAACGGCATGCGCGCGGTCATCTGCGTTTCGATGAAGCCCGGCGCCACCGCGTTGATGGTGATGCCGCGCGGCGCGAGCAGCGCCACCGCGATTTGCGCGGGCGCTTCGGGCGCGGCGATATCCGCGCGCCGCACCCGTCACCAGCGCGCGCTGTCCGGCGAGCGGCAGGGACGCACGCTCGGGCGCGGTGACGGCTGCACGACCTGCCCGGACACATAGGCCGACCGCGGCGACAGAAAGAAGCGCAGCGTCGAGTCGATGTCCGCGCTCGGAGCGGCGTAGACGAGATTGGGTGCTGCCGTTTCGCTTCCTTGCCGAGCGAGTGCATGAGGCCTTCGAGCGCGCGTTGCGCGGTGGCGATGCGCGGCGTCGCGGCGCACGCGGGCAGCCAGCCGGGCGCCACGGCGCGACGCCGGTTATGCCGACGGCTAGCAGCACGCCGAGGATCGCGTCGAAGAGGGTGGAGAGTGGGCGACGGCCCCGCGCCGATGGCGGCCATGCCGCCGTATTCGGCTTCGTGTGGGCGTCGGCGGCGGAGCACTTTGGGTTTCGGCAGACCGAGCGCGCGGGCTATGCTCGTGCCGAAGGGCGAATTGACGAAGTCGAGATAGCGGTCTTTCATCGATTGTCGGTCGATCTAAGAAGGCTGCAAAGATGGCGGCTGCAATTAAAAAAAGTGCGCGCTTACGCGACGGACTCGTGCATCGGCTGATCCAGAGCCGCGCTGTGCTTTTGCAATGCTTCGAGGATACCGAAGTCTGGCGAAAAATCATCGACTTTCACGGCTTCGCGAAGTCGAACAGCAGCGCGACATCGTCGACATCGGATCAGCCCGCGCTCGGCCGCCGCCCGCGCCCAGGCTTCGATTTCGTCGGGACTCTGGGGCAGCGGCGCACTTTGGCCGGCCCTGACCGCATCGCGGATGCGCGCTTCGAGCGCCGCGACGCGCGGCACGAGCGCGAGCAGCGCCTCGCCTCGCCTCGCCCGATCGGATCGCCTTCCAGCATCGAGACGTGCGAGCCACCGACGAGCCGCTCGCGCGCGGCGCCGGGCGTCTGCATGATCGCGGCGATGTCGTTGGAGAGCGCATCGCCGGCGGGTGCGTGCGGCACGCCGAACGGGAACGCCACGAGGCGCACGAGCGGCAGATCGTCGTCGGGACGGCCGTCATCTTCGAAGCGCTTGAGCGTCGCCGAAATCAGATACAACTGCGCAAGGATGTCGCCCAGGCGCGCGGACAGGCGCTCGCGGCGCTTGAGTTCGCCGCCGAGCGCGAGCATCGAGGTATCGGCGAACAGGGCGAACGCGCTCGATAGCCTGGTCGCCGCGCGATAGTAGCGGGCGAGGCGCGCATTGGCCTGCGCGGGTGCAGGAATCAGCGCGCTGCCGCTGAGTGCGTAGACGGCGCTGCCTGCGCATCGCGTTGGCGGCCAAAAAGCTTGCATGGCCGAAGAAGGTGGCGTCGAAATCGCACAGCGCGTGAGCGGCGTCGCGCGTCGCCGCCATTTCCTTGAGCACATACGGATGGCAACGGATCACGCCCTGGCCGAAGATGATCAGGCAGCGCGTGAGAATGTTCGCGCCTTCGACCGTGATCGAGATCGGCATCTGCTGATACGCGCGCCAGAAAGTTCGACGGTCCCATGCAGATGCCATTGCCCGCAACCACGTCCATGCCGTCGTTGACGACCTTGCGGGCGCGCTCGGTCAGGTGATACTTGGCGATCGTGGAAATGACCGACGGCTTCTCGCCGAGATCGACGGCCTGCGCGGACAGGCGGCGCGCGGCATCCATCACAGTAGAGATTGCCGCCCATGCGCCCGAGCGCTTCCTGAATGCCTCGAACTTGCCGATTGAGGTGCGGAACTGGCGGCGGGCGGCGGCATAGGCGCCGGTGCCGCGCACCGCGAGCTTCGACATGCCGACGTTCGACGACGGCAGCGAAATCGTGTGCCCCACCGCGAGGCATTCCATCTACGGCGTTCAGCGGCCAGTGGCGGCGGCCGATGTGCACGCCGGGGTGCTTCGCCGGAATCAGCGCGCAAGTGATGCCGGGCGCATCGGCGTCGCCGAGCAGATGGTCGGGATCGAGCGCGCGAAAGGCGAGCGTTTTGCGGCCTTCGTGCACGCCGCGGCAGACGATGCCTACGTCCGGAATCGCGGCGGCGTCCGAGCCGGCGTACGGGCTCGTCAGCGCGAAGCAGGGGATTTCGTCGCCGCGCGCGAGGCGCGGCAGGTAGTAGTCCTTTTGCGCTTCGGTGCCGTAATGCAGCAGCAGTTCGGCCGGGCCAAGCGAGTTGGGAACCATCACCGAGACTGCCGCCGACGAGTGCGTCGCCAGCTTCATGATGACCTGCGAATGCGCATAGGCCGAAAACGCGCGGCCGCCGTAGCGCTTCGGGATAATCATGCCGAGAAAGCCCTGCTCCTTGATGTAGGCCCACGCCTGGGCGACAGGTCTTGCCAGATAGCGGTTGTGTCCCAGTCGTTCGACAGATCGCACAGGCGTGCGCATTCCCGGTCGATGAAGGATTGCTCTTCCGCCGTCAGCTTCGGCGTCCCGTGCGCGAGCAGGGCGTCCCAGTGTGGACGGCCGGAGAAGAGTTCCGCGTCCCACCAGACTGTGCCGGCTTCGATCGCGTCGCGCTCGGTCGCGGACATCTGCGGCAGGATCGCGCGGAACGCGTGCAGCGCCGGATCGACGACGCTCGCCAGCAAACCTGCGCCGATCCACACGACGAAGCCGGCGAGCTACGCGTAGGCGCTCGCCTGGACGAAGGTCAGCGTGCCGGCGAGGGGAGGAAAGCGATGACATAGGAGACGAGCATCACGAACTCCGGCGACGAGCGATGTGTCATCGGGAGCACGACGCGTACCGGTCGCACCGATGCCGGCCTCTAGTCCGCGCGTGGGCAAGGCGCGCGGACCGGGCTGACGCGCTGCATTTTCAGTGTGCACCGCCGACTTTCTGCGCCGATTGCGTCATGTCGATGCCGCGCCGTTCGCGGCTGAAGAAGATCAGCGCGGCAATGACGACCGCGACGGTGCCCGCGACGATCGCCATCGCCATGCCGTAGTTGTCGCCGTGACGCGTCGCGATGCCGGCCTGCAGCGTCGCATTGACCGCCGCGAGCAGGTTGCCGAGCTGATAGACGAGACCGGGAAAGGTCGCGCGGATTTCATTGGGCGAGATTTCGTTCAGATGCACGGGGATCACGCCCCACGCGCCCTGCACGGAAATCTGCATCAGGAAAGCGCCGACGGCGAGCATCACCGGACCGGTGGAGAACGCCCAGAGGTACAGCACCGGCAACGCGATCAGCGCGGCGATGAAAATGGCGACGCGCCGTCCGATCTTCTCCGACAGCGAGCCGAAGAACAGGCCGCCGACGATCGCGCCGATGTTCAGCACGATGGTGATGAGCGACACCGTATGCGGATCGAAGTGATGCTGTTCGCGCAGGAAAGTCGGATAGAGATCCTGCGTGCCGTGCGAGAAGAAGTTGAAGGCCGTCATCAGGACGATGGCATAGAGCGAGAGCGTCCAGTTCTGCTTGAGCGTCGCGAGCAGGCCGGGGCGCGGACGCTTTTCCATCGCGCGCCAGGCGGGCGATTCCGGCACATGCGCGCGCACGTAGAGCACGAGCAGCGCGGGCGCGACGCCGACGAAGAACATGCCGCGCCAGCCGACGTACTGATACAGCACGCCGAACACGATCGACGCGAGCAGATAGCCGCTCGGATAGCCCGCCTGCAGAAGCCCGGACACGAAACCGCGCGCGGACGGCGGCACGGTTTCCATCGTCAGCGCGGAGCCGACACCCCATTCGCCGCCCATCGCGACGCCGAAGAGCGCGCGCAGAATCAGCAGCGTCGTCAGATTCGGCGACAGACCGGACAGCAGTTCGAGCAGCGAATAGACCGCGATATTCACCATCAGCGTCGGACGGCGTCCGAATTTATCCGCGAGCCGGCCGAATATCAGCGCGCCGATCGGACGGGCGGCGAGCGTAAGCGTAATGGCGAAAGCGACTTCGGGGATTTTTGTGTTGAATTCGGCGGCGATGTCTTTCAGGATGAAGACCATCAGAAAGAAATCGAATGCGTCGAGTGTCCAGCCCAAATACGCGGCAATCGTGACGTTTCTTTGTTCTCGCGTCCAACTCATCGCCTGGGTCTCCGTTTCGGTTTGATCGATTGAATCGACTGGTTTTTGTTGCGATGCGGTTCAGCAATAAACGAACCGCGCGCGGCTTGAGCGGCAAGAAGCAGGAGCGAATGTACGCCGCGAATTAATCGGGCGCTGAAACGGAATGCATCGAATGAATGTGAAATTGACAAATATATTCGATGATTAATTCATCGCGCATTCGATTCGAGAAAATGGAATCAATATTGAAAGAGACGCGAATCGATAATGAAAAGATGAAAGGTGAGCCGGAAAACAAAAACCCCCGCATTCGACGTGGGGTTTTTCATGTGCGATCCGCTAGGAAAGCGCCTCGCGAAAGAGGAATATAGAAAACGGAAAACGCCGCTCGAAAGTGGCGTTTTCTTCCAACTGGTGCCCAAGAGAGGACTCGAACCTCCACGGTGTTGCCACCGCTAGGACCTGAACCTAGTGCGTCTACCAATTCCGCCACCTGGGCTAAGTGTGCGTTTTGCTGTTTTTGCGTGTGCTCAACAGCAAAAATTATTTATTTATTATAGTAGCCGGTGAAACGATGCTGTCAAGTATTTCGATTCATATCGTTTCGCGCGCTCCGGATGCTCGCCGCCGCGAGCGCCGATCAGCCCCGGAGGCCCGTGGCGCTTGAACCTCGGGTGTTAGAATGATCAACGATCGCCGCTTCCCGGGCCGCACAACACGGCACACCGTTCAGTCCAACGAGAAGAAATCATCGACAAGCCCTTGAGAAAATATCCGTATCCGATTCCGAGCCGCGAAAAGATTCTCGGCGTGCTGCGCACGAGCGAGACTCCGCATACCGCGAACGACATTGCCGAAGCGTTGTCGATCAAACGCCAGGAGCGCGAAGGATTTTTCAAGCGACTGGCGGCCATGGAGCGCGACGGGCAAATTCGCCTCGACAAGCGCGGCCACTATCAACTCACTCATCCGTCCAATTTCGTCGCGGGCCGCGTGCAGGGGCATCGCGATGGCTTCGGCTTCCTGATTCGCGACGACGGCCAGGACGACCTGTTCCTGCCCAACGGCGAGATGCAGAAAGTCATGCACAACGACCGCGTGCTCGCGCGCATCGTCGGCTACGACCGGCGTGGCCGGCCGGAAGGGCATATCGTCGAAGTCACCGAGCGCGCCAACATGCGCATCATCGGGCGGCTCATCAACGAGAACGGCGCGCTGCTGCTGGTGCCGGAAGACAAGCGCATCGGGCACGACATCCTCATCACGCAGAATCCGAAGAAGGCGAAGGTCGGGCAGGTCGTGTCGGTCGATCTCACGGACTTTCCGAGCCGTCATTCGCAGCCGCTCGGGCGCGTCGCCGAAGTGATCGGCAATATCGACGATCCGGGCATGGAAATCGAAATCGCGGTGCGCAAGTACGGCGTGCCGCATCAGTTCAGCGATGCCGCGCTCGCCCAGGCCGCCAAGTTGCCAGACGAAGTCCGCGCCGCCAATATCCGTCATCGCGTCGATCTGCGCGACGTGCCGCTCGTCACCATCGACGGCGAAGCTGCCCGCGACCTCGACGACGCCATCTATTGCGAGCCGATCACGGTCGAGCGCGGGCAGGGTTTCCGCCTGCTCATCGCGATCGCGGACGTCTCGCATTATGTGCGTCCGAACGATGCGCTCGACGTCGATGCGCTCGATCGCAGCACCTCGGTCTACTTCCCGCGCCGCGTGATTCCGATGCTGCCGGAAAAGCTCTCGAACGGCCTGTGCTCGCTGAATCCGGACGTTGATCGCTGCGTGCTCGTGTGCGACATGGTCATCACCGCGCGCGGCGAGATCAAAGCGTATCAGTTCTATCCGGGCGTCATGCATTCGGCCGCGCGCCTCACGTACACCGAAGTCGCGGCGGTGCTGACCAACACGAAGGGCCCGGAAGCCGCGCGCCGCGCGGATATCCTGCCGCAACTGCAGCATCTGTACGGCGTCTTCAAGGCTTTGCACGTGGTGCGTCAGAAGCGTGGCGCGATCGACTTCGATACGACCGAGACGTACATCGTCGTGAATTCGCAAGGCAAGATCGAGCAGATCGTGCAGCGTCATCGCAACGATGCGCACCGGCTGATCGAGGAATGCATGCTGGCCGCCAACGTCTGCGCCGCCGATTTCCTCAAGCGCAACAAGCATCCCGGTTTGTATCGCGTGCACGCGGGGCCGACCGAGGAAAAGCGCGAGAACCTGCGCGCGTTTCTGCGCGGCGTCGGACTCACGCTGACCGGCGGCGACAAGCCGCATGCGAGCGATTACGCCGCGCTGATCGCGCAGATCCGCGACCGGCCCGATGCGCAAATACTGCAGTCGATGATCCTGCGCTCGATGCAGCAGGCCGTCTACAGTCCGGACAACATCGGTCACTTCGGTCTTGCGTATGAAGCCTACGCGCACTTCACGAGCCCGATCCGCCGCTATCCCGACCTGCTGACGCATCGCGCAATCTACGCCATCTTGCAGGGCAAGAAGTATCTGCCCGACATCGGCCACGACGTCTCGTTGAGCACGGGCCTCACCAAGGCCGCGCGCGAAATGCAGAAGGCCGACGACACGGCGCGCGGACGTTCGCGCAACAGCGTCGCGATCTGGGAAGAACTCGGCCTGCATTGCTCGTCGAACGAGCGCCGCGCGGACGAAGCCTCGCGCGACGTCGAAGCGTGGCTCAAGTGCTATTTCATGCGCGACAAGCTCGGCGAGGAATACGGCGGCATGGTGAACGGCGTGACGTCGTTCGGCATCTTCGTGCAGCTCGATTCGCTGTTCATCGAAGGGCTCGTGCATGTGACCGAACTCGGCTCCGACTATTTCCAGTACGACGAGATCAAGAACGAACTGCGCGGCGAACGCACCGGCATTCGCTACCGGATGACCGATCGCGTGCGCGTGCAGGTAAGCCGTGTCGATCTCGATGCGCGCAAGATCGATTTCCGTCTCGTGCGCGATGCGCCGGTGAAGCCGCCGGTGGCCCGCGGCCCGGCCGGCGCCGGTACGACCGAGTCCGCGGCCGCGGGCGGCGCGTCAGACGGTCCGCGTATTCGCGCGTTCAACGACGACGAGATGCCGTCGACGCGTGCGCGCAGCGGCAGCAAGAAGAGTGTGCCGACGGCACGTAACGGCGCGGCGAAGAAGCGCGGCACGGCGTCGTCGAAGTCGGCGGCGCGCAAGAAGTGTTGAGCACGAAGCAGTAGGCGATAAGCGGCGCGCCCGCATCCATCAAGCACGCGGTCCGATGCTCATCGCTTCGGACCGCGTGATGTTTTTTCGGGTTCCAAGTCGATTCATTCGAAGGTTCGGGTCACAGACATGTCACGTCTCAAGGTTCTATACGGTTTTCACGCAGTGATCGCGCGGCTGCGCGCGGATGCATCGTCGATCGAGGAGGTGCTGTACGACCCTTCACGCAAGGATCGGCGCATGCAGGATTTTCTGCGCAGCGCGAAGGACGCCGGCGTGCGGCTAATCGCGGCCGACGAGCAGCGCCTGTGGGGACTTGCGGGCAACATGCAGCATCAGGGCGTGGTGGCGCGCGCGAGCGATCTGCCGCGCGCGCAGAATCTGGCCGAACTGCTCGACGGCATTTCGGGCACGCCCTTGCTGCTGATACTCGACGGCGTCACCGACCCGCACAATCTCGGCGCGTGCCTGCGTGTCGCGGATGCGGCGGGCGCACACGCGGTGATCGCGCCGCGCGATCGTTCGGCGGGCCTGAACGCGACGGCGGCGAAAGTCGCGAGCGGCGCGGCCGAAAGCGTGCCGTACATCACCGTGACCAATTTGGCATGCGCGCTGCGCGAACTGAAGGACGCGGGCGTCTGGGTGATCGGCACGGCGGGCAAGGCGACGGCGTTGCTGTACGAGACGAAGCTCGACGGTCCAGTGGCGATCGTCGTCGGCGCGGAGGGCGAGGGCATGCGCCGGCTCACGCGCGAGACCTGCGACGAGACCATGAATATTCCGATGGCGGGTGCGGTAGAGAGTTTGAATGTGTCGGTGGCGTCGGGGGTTTGTTTGTTCGAGGCGGTGCGGCAGCGCAGTGTCAAGAAGTAAGCGCCTGCGCACAGCGACGCTCGCGCTCGCGAGCGCGCTCCTGACCGCCTGCACCTCGACGCAAATCGACCACGGCACCTACATCGCCGACACGCGCCACCACGCCAAGAACGCCGATTCCCGCATCCGTTTCCTAGTGATGCACTACACCGAGAT
Source organism: Caballeronia sp. BR6202001590007 (assembly GCA_029439495.1). Taxonomy (GTDB): domain Bacteria; phylum Pseudomonadota; class Gammaproteobacteria; order Burkholderiales; family Burkholderiaceae; genus Caballeronia. The sequence goes on along the minus strand of JAQFVI010000363.1, from coordinate 4,028 downwards.
CGACGAGGCGCGTTCCCTCGAAGTGCTGACGGGCGATCAGGTCAGCATCCACTACGTCGTGCCCGACGCGCCGCGCACGGAAAAGGGCGAGCCCGTCGTATTCCAGCTCGTGCCCGAGGACAAGCGCGCATGGCATGCGGGCGTCAGTTCCTGGCAGAGCGCGACCGAACTCAATGCATCGTCGATCGGTATCGAGAACGTGAACCTCGGTCCCATTGGACCTGCCGGTAGCGGCCAATGGCAGCCGTATCCGCCCGCGCAGGTGCGCGCGCTCGTCACGCTCGCGCGCGATATCATCGACCGCTACGGCATTCCGCCGACGCGCGTGGTTGGCCATAGCGACATCGCGCCGCAGCGCAAGATCGATCCGGGACCGCTTTTCCCGTGGCGCACGCTGTACGATGACGCCATCGCCGCGCATCTCGCGGGACGCGATCCGAAAGTACCCGTCGACGTCCGCGCGCTGCAACTGAAACTCCGGCGCTACGGCTACGACGTCGCCACCGACGGCATGCTCGACGAGAAGACGCGCCGCGTCTTCGGTGCGTTCCAGATGCATTTCCGCCCGTCCGACTATGCAGGCGACGCGGGATGCGCAAAGCGACGCCATCGCGCAGGCGCTGCTCGACAAAAATACTTTCCACGGGACGCGCAATGAACGACACTTTCCTCACCTTGCGCACGGTTCACATGAGCTGCGCGGGTCTGAGCATCGCGGACTTTCGTCCTGCGATGGATCTGGATGCTCGCCGGATCGCGCCTCTTGCACGCGCGCGCGACGAAGATCGTGCCGCACGTCGTCGATACGCTGCTGCTGAGCGCGCTCGCGCTGGTGTCCATCGTCGGCTTCGGCGCGAATGCGGCGTGGCTGTCCGCAAAAATCGCAGGGCTCGTCTCTACATCGTGCTCGGCACGTTCGCGCTCAAGCTCAAGCGCGGCCGCACGAAGTGCGCGCGCGGTATTCGGCGTGTTCGCGTTCATCGCGTCGGTCGCGCGCACGCACGATCCGGCCGGCTTTCTGCACCGCGTCATCTGAATCGGGCGGGCGGGGCCGCGCAAACCGCTAAAATCGCGGTTTCTCCTCTGTGCGCTTCACCTTCCCATGACTCAAGACGAACTCAAACGCCTGGTCGGCCAGGCCGCCGCCGACTATGTGAACGCCAACATGTCGGAAGGCTCGATCATCGGCGTCGGCACCGGATCGACGGCCAACTGCTTCATCGACGCCCTCGCGCCGTCCAGGGCGCGCTATCGCGGCGCGGTGTCGAGTTCGCTCGCGACGACCGTGCGGCTCGAATCGCACGGCTTCAAGGTGTTCGATCTGAACGACGTCGAGACGCTGTCGATCTGCGTCGACGGCGCCGATGAAATTGACGCGAGCGGCGCGATGATCAAGGGCGGCGGCGGCGCGCTCACGCGCGAGAAGATCGTCGCATCGGTCGCGGATGTGTTCGTGTGCATCGCGGATGCGAGCAAGCGCGTGCCGGTGATGGGCACCTTCCCGCTGCCCGTCGAAGTCCTGCCGATGGCGCGCACCGCCATCGGCCGCAAGCTCGCCGCGCTCGGCGGCGTGCCGGTGCTGCGCGTGACCAAAAACGGCATGCCATTCACCACCAACAACGGCAACGAGATCATCGACGTGAAGGGCTTGTCCATCGACGATCCGCGCGNCGCGGCGCGCGGCGCGAACCTTTGTCTGCTCGGCACGGCAAACGGCGTCGAGCGCATCGACTACTGAGGCGCCGGCATCCCGCTTGACCGCCACCACGAGAACAGGCCCAGCGATACACGTAGCCGGGCCTGTTCTCGTCTCCTCTCGCCTTGTTTGCGCCTTGTTCGACCAATACGCGTTGCGCCCGATGAATCCCTTGAATATGGTCATTGCGACGATCTTGATGTCGAACCAGAACGACCAGTTGTGGATGTAGAACAGGTCTAACTTCACGCGGCTCTGCATCTTCTCCACTTTCTCCGTCGCACCCCCGATAACCGTTCACCTGCGCCCAGCCGGTGATGCCTGGCTTGATCCGGTAACGGAACATGTAGCCGTAGACGAGATCCTTGTAGAGATCGTCGTGCTCCAGCGCATGCGGACGCGGACCGACCACCAATATGTGGCCGAACAGCACGTTCAGAAACTGCGGCAACTCGTCGAGGCGACCTTGGTCACGCGCGGATCGTTGCGCGTCGCCTGCGTGACGAGCCCCTTGTCTCCTGATGCACCGCCATCGAACGGAACTTGTAGATCGGGAACGGCCGGACGTCCGCGCCCTTGCGCTTCTGCGTGAAGAACACGGGCCCGTCCGAGGTCGCCTTCACCGCGATCGCGATCGCGATTAGCAGCGGCGACAGCGCGAGCAGGGCGGTGGCTGCGAACAGACGGTCGAATAGCATCTTCGGCCACATCTGCAGCGTGCTCACCGGCGAGGTTGTTAGATTGATGGTCGCGAGTCTTGCGACGTCGGTCATCGAATGATTGAAGAGCGAGATGCTGCACGTATCCGGAATCAGGCGCAGGTTGACGAAGTCGTGCCGCAGCGCATGCGTGAAGCGGTAGATCGTATGTTCCTGCGACAGCGGCAGCGCGAGCCACACTTCGTTGATGTTCTCCGCGCGCACCTTCTCGACGAGTTCGTCGAAGTCGTTGAACACCGGCAGACGCGTGCCGTCGGTGCCCGCGGTCGTCGTGATGGCGCCCGCGCCGCTCGCGTGCAATTCTTCGTCGCCGGTCGTATCGAGCAGGCAGACGAGACGGGCGTGAAGCCCTGTTCCGGCGTGCTGGACAGATGCGCGAGCAACGTGCGCGCGAAGCCTTCGCGCCCACGATGGCGACCGTGCGCTGATTGAAGCCGTGTCCGCGCATCGCGCGCAGCGCGACATAGACGATCCCCCCGCCAGGGAGGCGGCTACTGCAATAAAACCGCGAAAACAGCAGCCCCTTGCACGACGACGAAACCCCAAAGTCCTACCCCTGCCCCAACTCTCGCAAAACAAACCCAGCAGCAGCAAACCCAAAAGAAGCGGTAACACAAACACTAGACCCAAACCCAGCACAATTGAGCCCGACGGGCCCCGCCCGTCCCCCACGTCCGGTGGCGAGATGCTCCGCTTCCTGACTCAGATCGCAAACTGCCACATCGGGATAAATGAGCGGCTCATCCGAATAAACCGCTGGCACTTTGAACTGCGACTTGGGCCCACGGGGAAACCCGTGCATCTTGCGCAACTGCCCGCGCACCTTGGAAAGCAAAGGATCCTGAATAGTAAGTGCAAGATCGTCGATCCGAATCCGCGTCGGATCTAACTGTCCACCGGCGCCGCCGACAGTAATAAGTCGCTGCCGACGCTCGACATACCAAGCAATAAGGGCCGTTTTCGTCCGCACACTGTCGATCGCATCGACGACATAATCGAAACCGGAGCTCAGAACCGCATCGAAATTGCCGGGTTCGACGAAATCCTCGACCTGCGTGACCACGCAAGCCGGATCGATCAGGCGAATCCGCTCCGCCATTGCGGTGACCTTGGCCTTGCCGTAATTGCCGTCGAGCGCGTGAATCTGTCGATTGGTATTGCTTTCGGCAACGTTATCCAGATCGATGAGTGTCAGCTTGCCGACAGCGCTGCGCGCCAGCGCCTCCGCCACCCACGATCCCACTCCGCCGATGCCGATCACCGCGACGTGCGCGCGCTCGAACGCCGCCAGCGCCGCCGCGCCGTACAGGCGCGCAATGCCGCCAAAACGCCGCTCGCGGTCCGCAATTTCATCGGCGGATGGAGTGCCCCCACTTTCATTGGTAACGTTCATGGCGGACATCGGAATCGCGGAAAACGAATCGAATAGGCCAGCGAAAAGTAAATACGCTTGAGCCTTGTCAATCAATTACTACAGCGTACTTTCGGTTTTGCGTGAATGGCGCGTCGTTCATGCAAACTACGGCCGAATTGCGTATTCTGCCTTATCGATAATGCGAATGTGATAGACAAATACGATCACTTTCTTTGGGGCGGTGTATTCTTTGGGGCGG
>JAQFVI010000362.1:18592-21821 GCA_029439495.1 Caballeronia sp. BR6202001590007 | reverse complement strand
ATGCTCACTCCGTTCGGAACGCTCGAGTTCAAGTACTTCTTCGGATCGCACGTTTCGACCGACACGGGAGGTGCGGCATCGTCCACGGCGATACGCGCCCTCATCAAGCAACTGATAGGAGCGGAAGACTTGAAAACTCCTCTTTCAGACAGCCGCATCGCCGAACTGCTGGCGGAACAGGGCTTCATAGTGGCGCGCCGCACGGTCGCCAAGTATCGCGAAGCGCTCAAGATCCCGGCAGTGAGTCTGCGAAAGTCTCTTTGACCCGTCTCTGTAGTCCATCGCATGTTGCGATGGACGTTGACCGGCCGCATCGCGAAGAAGCGGACGAACTGGCCGATTCGGCTCCGTTTGACGAGTGCGTCGAGACGACGCGCCGACGCGACGGATCGAATAGCCGACCGGTATCGGACGAGCTTCGTGGCCCGGCGGCCATTCGCTTGGAGAGCAACTATGAATCTGAAGATTAGTGGACACCACCTCGAATTGACGCCTTCGTTACGCGAGTACGTGATCACGAAGCTAGACAGAGTGCTCCGTCATTTCGATCAAGTAATCGACGGCAACGTTGTCCTCTCGGTTGACAATCATAGGGAAAAGGATAAGCGCCAGAAGGCAGAAATCAATCTGCACTTGAAGGGCAAGGACATTTTCATCGAAAGTTGTGACGCCGATATGTACGCGGCCATCGACCTGATGGTCGACAGGTTGGATCGGCAGGTTCTGAAGCACAAGGACAAGATTCAGGGACGCGCGCACGAAGCCGTGAAGTATCGCGGCGAGTTGCAGGAAGTGCAAATGCCCGCGCAGTAAATTCCTTGCAGTGGCGTGTCCGCCTCGCAGTCCGTAACATCGACCGCCGCGTCGGACACGTCACTGGACAAAGCCGCCCACCCGGCGGCTTTTTTGTTGCAATTTTCGTTACACCTCGGCACAAGCCATTAATTTCCTGCGTTTTGTGCTGCACATTCGATTGCAAGAAGTGAAATGGCGCGCCACACCATCACGGTTTGACGTGTTCTCTATAATGGTCCGGTCATTTCGGGGTCTTACAGCAAGGATGTTGCACGGAGCGCCACGGGCGCATTTTGTCGTTTCATCGTCGCCGTGTGCGCGCTTGGATAGCAGCCACGATGAGAAGCTAACAGGCCGCCTCAGCCTGCCAACATGAATCGTTTAGCCAAATTTCTTCCCCTCGAGAACGTCGTTCTCGAACTGTCCGTTACCAGCAAGAAACGTGTATTCGAGCAAGCGGGCCTGATTTTCGAGAACCAGAACGGCATCGCCCNCATTCCGCATGGCCGCATCAAGGGGCTCAAGCAGCCGCTCGCGGCGTTCGTACGACTCGCCGAACCGATCGCGTTCGAATCGCCCGACGGCCAGCCGATTTCGTTGCTGATCTTCCTGCTCGTGCCGGAGCAGGCGACGCAGCAACACCTCGAAATCCTCTCCGAAATCGCCCAACTGCTGTCCGACAGCGAAGCACGCGAGCGTCTGCACACGGAGGAGAATCGCGAAGCGCTTTATCAGGTGCTCACGCAATGGCAACCGTAATGGCGAGCTCAGTGACTGACAGAACCTAGCGAGATGCGTCTTCTGCGCTCCATACCACGGTGTGGGGCGCATCGCTTACGCGATGCTTCTCGGGCACAATCGGTCAAACGCAGCGCCATGCGGCGAATCGAGGCAACCCGCTTCGAGACGCGGCGAAGGCTGCTCCCAGCTTCCAACGGAGTTCCGGACTCGTGGATACGTCCAGCATCAACGCCCAAAGTATTTTCGACGACAACGCCGCCACTCTGAAGCTCAGCTGGCTCACCGGGCATGAAGGTTGGGAACGCGGTTTTTCGAGCGAAACTGTCGCGAATGCGACCTCCAGCGCCGACCTCGTCGGCCACCTGAACCTGATCCACCCGAACCGCATTCAGGTGCTCGGCGACGCCGAGATCAACTATTACCGGCGCCAGTCCGACGAAGACCGCTCGCGCCACATGGCCGAGCTGATCGCGCTGGAGCCGCCGTTTCTCGTCGTCGCGGGCGAAGTCGGCGCGCCGCCCGAACTCGTTCTGCGCTGCACGCGCTCGTCGACGCCGCTCTTCACGACGCGCATGTCGGCGGCCGCGGTCATCGACAGCCTGCGCGCGTACATGTCGCGCATCCTCGCGCCGCGCGCGATGCTGCACGGCGTGTTCATCGACATCCTCGGCATGGGCGTGCTGCTCACCGGCGACTCCGGTCTCGGCAAGAGCGAACTCGGTCTCGAACTCATCAGCCGCGGCCACGGTCTCGTCGCGGACGACGCCGTCGACTTCGTGCGTCTCGGGCCGGACTTCATCGAAGGCCGCTGTCCGCCGCTGCTGCAGAATCTGCTCGAAGTGCGCGGTCTGGGTCTGCTCGACATCAAGACGATCTTCGGCGAAACCGCGGTGCGCCGGAAAATGAAGCTCAAGCTGATCGTGCAGCTCGTGCGCCGTCCGGACGGCGAATTTCAGCGCCTGCCGCTGGAAAACCAGACGGTCGACGTGCTCGGCCTGCCGATCAGCAAGGTGACCATTCAGGTGGCCGCCGGGCGAAATCTCGCCGTGCTGGTCGAAGCTGCCGTGCGCAATACCATCCTGCAACTGCGCGGCATCGACACCTTGCGCGACTTCATGGATCGCCAGCGCCTCGCGATGCAGGATCCGGACAGCCAGTTCCCCGGCAAACTCATCTGAGCGAACGCGCCGCAGCGGCGGCCAGGCCGAATCGAATCGTGCGCAGGTGCTAAGCTAGGGAAAAGCGAACCCCTTCAGACCCATGCGTATCATTCTGATCACCGGAACCTCCGGCTCCGGCAAGTCCGTTGCGCTCAACGCGCTCGAAGACGGCGGTTACTACTGCGTCGATAATCTGCCGCCGCGCTTCCTTCCCGAACTCGCCGAATATCTCGTCGGCGAAGGCCAGCAACGCCTCGCGGTCGCCATCGATGCCCGTTCAAGCCTGTCGCTCGACGAAGTGCCCGAGATCATCAACAAGCTCTCCCGAAACTACGATCTGCGCGTGCTGTTTCTCAACGCGAGCACGCAAGCGCTGATCCAGCGCTTCTCCGAAACACGCCGTCGCCATCCGCTGTCGGGCTCGCCGATGCACGAAGCCGACGTCGGCGTGCTCAACTCGCTCGCGGAAGCCATCGAACACGAGCGCGAACTGGTTGCAGGCCTCGCGGAGTACGGTCATCAGATCGACACCA
>JAQFVI010000362.1:4990-18581 GCA_029439495.1 Caballeronia sp. BR6202001590007 | reverse complement strand
CAAGCGCGGCGTGCCGCTCGACGCCGATCTCGTGTTCGACGTGCGCACGCTGCCGAATCCGTATTACGATTATCAGTTGCGGCCGTTCACGGGGCGCGACAAACCCATCATCGATTTTCTGAGCGCACAGCCGATGGTCGGCGAAATGGTCGACGACATCGGTGCGTTCGTCGACAAATGGCTGCCGCGTTTTCGCGACGACTACCGCAGCTACCTGACGGTCGCGATCGGCTGCACGGGCGGTCAGCATCGCTCGGTGTTCATCGCGGAGGCGCTGGCCGCGCGCTTCGCCAACGATGCAAACGTGATCGTGCGGCATCGTGACGCGCCCATCCCCGTGGATGAGATCGCCACTCACAAGCGAACCTGATCGCCGTTGCTGCGGTCATCCTGGAGGCGCGCGATGTCCTCTCCCACACTATCCGATTTGCCGCTGTTTCCGCTTCACACCGTGCTGTTTCCGGGCGGCCTGCTGCCGCTCAAGATCTTCGAGGTGCGTTATCTCGACATGGCGCGTTCGTGCCTGCGCGAGAACACGCCGTTCGGCGCCTGTCTGCTCAAAAGCGGCCATGAAGTCGCGTCGCCGGGCGATCCGTCGGTGCCCGAAAGCATCGGCTGTCTCGCCGAAATATTCGAATGCGACGTCGATACCTTCGGCCTGCTGCTCGTGCAGGCGCGCGGCACGCAGCGCTTCAAGCTGATCGATCATCGCGTGGAGCCGAGCAATCTGCTGGTCGGCGACGTGCGGCTTATCGGCGAGGACCGGCCGCTGCAAGGCGCGGAAACGCTCGCCAAGTTCGGCGCGTGCGCGGAAGTGCTCGAGCGCATCATCGAGACGATTAGGGCGCGCGAGCCGCAGAACCTACCCTTTGTCGAACCGTTTCTGCTCGACGATCCGACCTGGGTATCGAACCGCCTCGCTGAAATCCTGCCGATCCCGATGCGCTCGCGTCAGAAGATGATGGAGGTGACGGACGCCGGCGCGCGCATCGATGTGGTGCATCACTACATGCAGCATCATCAGTTGCTTTAGTCGGCTGCTGTAGTCGGCTGCTTTGGTCAGAGCAGCGATCCCGATAGCGCGTCGATGAGCTTGCGCACGGGCGCCGGCACGCCATATGCATCGATGCGCGAAAGCGGCGCCCACACGATTTCGGCCTCGCGCAACTCGCGCGGCGCATGACGCGCCTCTCCGAGCCGCGGCTCGATTTCCAGCTTGAAATGCGTGAACGTGTGCGACAGCAGCGCGAGCTTTTGCAGCGTTTCCTCGCCGCCGAAACCGTGCGCGACCTGCGCGAGCGCCGATTCGTCCGCCGCTTCGGGCAGGCTCCACAGGCCGCCCCAGATGCCGGTCGGCGGGCGCTTCTCCAGCAGGATCGAGTCGCCGTCCCGAAGCACGAGCATCCAGGTCTTGCGCGTCGGCACGGCCTTTTTCGGCCGCGCGGCCGGCAGTTCGCGCTGACGCCCTTCCACTTTCGCCACGCAGTCCGACGCGAACGGGCAGCGCGGGCAATCCGGCTTGCCGCGCACGCACAGCGTCGCGCCGAGGTCCATCAAACTCTGCGTGTAGGCCGTGACCTCGTCCTTGTTTGCGGCATCCGGCAGCAACGATTCCGCGAGCGCCCACATCGCGTTCTCGACCTTCTTTTCGCCGGGAAAGCCCGCGATGCCGAACACGCGCGCGAGCACGCGCTTGACGTTGCCGTCGAGGATGGTCGCGCGCGCGCCGAACGCGAACGAGGCAACCGCCGCCGCCGTCGATCGGCCGATGCCCGGCAACTCCGCCAGCTTCTCGACGGTGCGCGGAAAGCGGCCGCCTTGCTCATACGCGACGACCTGCGCGCAGCGATGCAGATTGCGCGCGCGCGAATAGTAGCCGAGACCGGCCCACAGCGCCATGACATCGTCGATGGGCGCGTCCGCGAGCGCGGTCACGGTCGGAAAGCGTTCGAGAAAGCGCGCGTAATAGGGAATGACGGTCGTGACCTGCGTCTGCTGCAGCATGATTTCCGACAGCCAGATGCGATACGCGTCGCGCGTGTTTTGCCACGGCAGGTCGTGCCGACCGTGAATGCGTTGCCATGCGATCAGGCGCGAGGAGAAATCGGTGAGTGCGAGCATTTGGGATTCATCTTTGGCAACGCGGACAAAAATACGTCGAGCGCTGGCCCTGAACGATTTGCTTGATTGCCGTCCCGCAGACGTGACACGGCAGGCCGGCGCGATCATAGACGAAATAGTCGAGCTGGAAATATCCGGATTCCCCAATACTGCCGACGAAATCGCGCAGCGTGCTGCCGCCCTTGTCGATGGCTGCCGCGAGCGTCACGCGCACCGCGTCCGCGAGCAGGTCGTAGCGCACGGGCGAGACGCGGCCCGCCGCGGCCGTCGGCCGGATGCCGGCGCGAAACAGGCTTTCGGACGCGTAGATATTGCCGACGCCGACGACGATGTCGCCCGCGAGCAGCGCCTGCTTGACCGAGACCTTGCGTCCGCGCGTCGCCCTGAAGAGCGTGGCGCCGGAGAACTCCGGCGAAAACGGTTCGACGCCGAGCGAGGCGAGCAACGGATAATCGAGCACGTCGCCGTCCGCGCGAGGATGCCAGAGCATCGCGCCGAAGCGCCGCGGATCGCGGTAGCGCAGGATGAAGTCGTCGAACACGATATCGACGTGATCGTGCCTCGTGGCCTCCGGCGGACGCGGCGTATGGCGCAGCACGCGCAAGGTGCCGGTCATGCCGAGATGGACGATCAGCCAGCCTTCGGCCGTTTCGAAGAGCAGATATTTGCCGCGCCGCTCGACTTTGTCGACTTTCAGCGTCGCGAGCGTGTTCGCGAGATGCGCGGGAATCGGCCAGCGCAGCACGGGCGTGCGCACCTGAACCGCTTCGACACGACGTCCAGCGACATAGGGTTCAATGCCGCGGCGGGTGACTTCGACTTCCGGAAGTTCGGGCATTTTCGGGAAAGCGTCTTGCTGGGAGCGTTTGTGCCGGTATTTTAGCGACCGCGTTACAATCGACCGAAACATCGTCTGGATTTCCATGAACCCGTTCGTCTCGAAGCTCTTCACGAAGCGTCAGGCCGGCTCGTCGCGTTCTTTTGCCATGCCTTTGTCGCGTATCGCCGGTGCAGTGGCAGTCGCCATGGCGGCGTTCGTATTCTCGCCCGCGTATGCGCAAGATTCCGGTTCATCGTCCGCACCGGGCGACGATCAGGCCGCCGCGCAAAACGCCGTCGATCTGCTGACCGCGCCGGTCGCCGGCGACGAGAAGCAGGATCTGCCGAATGTCGCGATGTCCAGTCAGATCGTGTTTCAGGTTCTGGCGGCGGAAACCGCCCTTCAGCGCGGCCAGCCCGCGCCCGCGTTCCAGACGTATCTCGCGCTCGCGCGCGACACGCACGATCCGCGCTTCGCGCAGCGTGCGACGGAAATCGCGATTGCCTCGCAAAGTCCGAACGACGCGCTCACGTCCGCACAACTCTGGCAGCAATATGCGCCGCATTCCGAGAGCGCCGCGCAATTGAGTGCGTCGCTGCTGATCGTCGCGGGCAAGCCGGAAGATACCAGGCCTACGCTTCAGCGTGAACTCGCGAAGGTCGCGCCCGAACAGCGCGGCGAAGCCATCTTGTCGCTGCAGACGCTGCTCGCGCGCGGTCCGAATCGCGTCGGCGGTTTGAACGTGCTGAAGGACCTGATCGCGAACGATCAGAATCTGCCCGAAACGCAACTCGCGCTCGCCCGTCAGCAACTGCTCGCGGACGATCAGCCGGGCGCGAAGGCATCGCTCGAAAAGGCGCTGCAACTCAAGCCCGACTTCCTGCTCGCCGCGCTGACGCTCGCGCGCATGGGACCGGAAGAGCGCAAGGAAGGCATTCAGTCGTTTGAGAAGTATCTGGAGAAGAACCCGAAATCGCACGATGCGCGCTTCGCGCTCGCGCAGTTGTATCTGTCGGCGGATCGTCTGGACGACGCGCAAAAGCAGTTCGAAATCATGCGCAAGAATGACGCGAAGGATCTGACGCCGATCATGGCGCTCGCGCTCATTAGCATTCAGAAGAAGCAATTCGACAAGGCGCAGGACTACCTGAACCAGTACGTGAAGCAGGCGGAAAGCACGCCGGGCACGGATCCGGGTCAGGCGTACATCTATCTTGCGCAGATGGCGCTGGAACAGAAGCAGGACGACGTCGCAAGCCAGTGGCTCGATCGCATTCCGCGCACGAGCCAGCAATATCTGCCCGCGCAGGTGACGCGCGCGCAGATTCTCGCGAAGCAAGGCAAGGTCGACGAGGCCCGCGTGCTCATCAACAGCCTGCAAAGTTCGGATCCGCGCGATCTCGCGCTGCTCGCGCGCACGGATTCGGCCATTCTCTTCGAGGCGCATCGCTATCAGGAAGCCGAAGCAAATCTCGCGAAGGCGGTCAACGCGTTCCCCGACGATACCGATCTCATCTACGACTACGCGATGGCCGCCGAAAAGAACGGCCACTACGACGTGATGGAAACGCAGCTTCGCACGCTGATGAAGCTGCAACCGGCCAATCCGCAGGCGTACAACGCGCTCGGCTATTCGCTCGTCGATCGCAATCAGTGTCTCGACGAAGCCGTGAAGCTGATCGAAAAGGCCGTGTCGCTCGCGCCGAACGACGCGTTCATCATGGACAGCCTCGGCTGGGCGCGCTTCCGTCAGGGCAATGCGGCCGAAGCCGAGAAGATTCTGAAGAACGCGTACACCATTCAGCCAAACGCGGAAATCGGCGCACACCTGGGCGAAGTGCAGTGGAAGTCCGGTCAGCAGGATCAGGCGCGCGCGACCTTCCGTCAGGCGCAGAAGCTCGAACCTGACAACGACACGCTCGTCAAAACGCTCAAACGACTTCAGGTGAACGATCTTTGATGGCATTCGATTCTTTCGCGACCGCAACGCTCAGGCGCGGCGCGCTCGGCTTCGCGGCCGTTGCGGCGATTGTCCTGTCCGGATGCGCGGTCACGCCGACGCCGACCACGGCCAATTCCTCGAATTCGCTCGCCACGCAGACGAGCCGCGCGTATCACGGCCGTTTCGCGGTTACGTACAACGATCAGAACGGCACGCAGCGCAACGCCTACGGCAATTTCGACTGGCAGGAAAACGGCGATACCGTCACGTTGCAACTGCGCAATCCGCTCGGTTCGACGATGGCCATCGTGACTTCGTCGCCTTCGCTGGCGACGCTCGAATTGCCCAATCGCCAGCCGGTGAACGCGGAAAACACCTCGGAACTGATGCAGAACACGCTCGGCTTCGCGCTTCCGGTCGAAGGTCTGCGCTACTGGCTGCAGCCGTCGGCGGCGCCGAATTCCCGCGCGCAGACGACGCTCGATCCGAAGGCGGACAACGGCCGCCCGAAGGAGATCAAGCAGGATGACTGGGTCATCGACTACCTCGCTTACGCCGACGCGCCCGCGACCGGCGTGAAACTCGTGAATCTGTCGCGCACCGAGCCGCCGCTCAACATCAAGCTCGTGCTCGATCAATAACGCTTTCTGGCTGCATCGCATGACCCGCACCGACGATTTGCTTCGCAACTGCCTCGCGCCCGCGAAGCTGAACCTTTTTCTGCACATCACGGGCCGTCGCCCGGACGGCTATCACTCGTTGCAGACCGTCTTCCAGTTGCTCGACTGGGGCGATTATCTGCACTTCACGCGCCGCGACGACGGCGTGATCGCGCGTAAGACCGACGTCCCCAGCGTGCCCGAAGCGGACGATCTCGTCGTGCGGGCCGCGCGCTTGCTTCAGACGCATACGGGAACGACTTTCGGTGTCGACATCGAAATCGACAAGCGTCTGCCGATGGGCGCGGGCCTCGGCGGAGGCAGTTCCGACGCGGCAACGACACTTCTTGCGTTAAATCGTCTATGGAGTGTTGACCTTTCGCGTGAGATTCTGCAAAATCTCGGCTTGCAACTCGGCGCGGACGTGCCGTTTTTTGTCTTCGGGCAAAATGCTTTCGCAGAAGGAGTGGGCGAAGCGTTACAGGCGGTGAATCTGCCTCGGCGTTTCTTCCTGGTGGTGAATCCTGCTGTACACGTCCCCACCGCGGCGATTTTCTCCGAAAAAATCTTGACGCGGGATACGAAAGTCGCCAAAATAATAGATTTGCTTGCGCAGCAAAGGTTAGACACTAACTGGCCTGACAGCTTCGGTCGAAACGACATGCAAGCTGTGGTTGCTGGAAAGTACGCGGAAGTTGCACAGGTGATCGAGTGGTTCTCCAATCTCGCACCGGCGCGAATGACCGGATCTGGAGCAAGCGTGTTCGCCGCTTTTTTTAGTCAGGCCGAAGCAGAAATAGCGCAAGCCAAACTGCCGGCAAGCTGGAAAAGCGTGGTGACGGCAAGTCTGGATTCGCATCCTCTCTTCGCTTTCGCGTCATAAAGTTTTGTTTTGCCGGATGTCCTACACTTTCGGCGAGACTCAGAGTTAAGCAGAGTTTTAAGTGTAGGGGAGTCGCCAAGTTGGTCAAGGCACCGGATTTTGATTCCGGCATGCGAGGGTTCGAGTCCTTCCTCCCCTGCCATTCTTTCTTGTTCTATTCCTCTCGCCCGCAGCCGCAGACAGGTGCACGATGAGCAGTGACGGCCTGATGGTTTTTACTGGCAACGCAAATCCCGCGCTTGCACAGGAAGTCGTCAAAATCCTTGGAATCCCTCTCGGCAAAGCGATGGTCAGCCGCTTCTCGGACGGCGAGATCATGGTCGAGGTTCAGGAAAACGTTCGAGGCAAGGACGTATTCGTTCTGCAGTCTACCTGCGCTCCCACGAACGACAACCTGATGGAACTGATGATCATGGTCGATGCGCTCAAGCGCGCATCCGCCGGCCGGATCACCGCAGCTATCCCCTACTTCGGTTATGCGCGTCAGGATCGCCGTCCGCGTTCGGCGCGCGTGGCCATCTCGGCGAAGGTCGTCGCGAACATGCTGGAAATCGCCGGCGTCGATCGCGTCATCACGATGGACCTTCACGCCGACCAGATTCAAGGCTTCTTCGACATCCCCGTCGACAACATCTACGCCACGCCCGTTCTGCTCGGTGATCTGCGCAAGCAGAACCACGACCATCTGCTGGTCGTGTCGCCGGACGTCGGCGGCGTGGTGCGCGCCCGTGCGCTCGCCAAGCAGCTGAACACCGACCTCGCGATCATCGACAAGCGCCGTCCGAAGGCGAATGTCGCCGAAGTGATGAACATCATCGGTGAAGTCGAAGGCCGTACCTGCGTCATCATGGACGACATGGTCGATACGGCAGGTACGCTCTGCAAGGCCGCGCAAGTGCTGAAGGAACGTGGCGCGAAACAGGTTTTCGCCTACGCGACGCACCCGGTTCTGTCGGGCGGCGCAGCGGCACGCATCACGGCATCGGAACTGGACGAACTCGTCGTCACCGACACCATTCCACTGTCGGCCGAATCGCTAGCCTGCGCGACGATTCGTCCGCTGTCGAGCGCGGGTCTCCTCGCGGAGACGTTTTCGCGAATCCGGCGCGGCGACTCGGTGATGTCGCTCTTCGCCGAAGGCTGAAAGTATTGAGCAGAAAACGCGAAGCTTTGACGAGCTTCGCGTTTTTGCATGATCGGTGCGCACGGACGAAGGTGCGCATCGTTTTTTGTGGGGTCGCAGTTTTCGACGATCCCGGTTTCCCCTGCCTGGTCGCGGGCAGATCAAGGAGTCAAACATGAAAGTCGTCGCTTTCGAGCGTAGCAAGCAAGGTACGGGTGCGAGCCGCCGCCTGCGCAACTCGGGCAAGACCCCGGGTATCGTGTACGGTGGTGCATCGGACGTTCAACTGGTCGAAATCGACCACAACGCCCTGTGGCACGCCCTGAAGAAAGAAGTTTTCCACTCGTCGATTCTCGACCTGGAAGTGGCTGGCAGCACGCAACAAGTTCTGCTGCGCGACGTGCAATACCACCCGTTCAAGCAGCTCGTGCTGCATGTGGACTTCCAGCGCGTCGACGCGAAGAAGAAGCTGCACACCAAGGTGCCGCTGCACTTCATGAACCAGGAAAGCAACCCGGCCGTCAAGCTGTCGGGCGCGGTGTTCACGCACGTCATCACCGAACTGGAAATCGAGTGCCTGCCGGCCGACCTGCCGGAATTCCTGGAAATCGATCTGGCGAAGATCGAAACCGGCCAGACGATGCACGCGAAGGATATCCCGCTGCCGAAGGGCGTGAGCCTGACGATCGCGTTCGACACAGAAAACCCGGTGGTCGCTTCGGCGACGGTTCCGGCTGCTGTCGTGTCGGAAGAATCTGAAGGCGAAACCGCTGCAGGCAACACGCCGGCGGCCGAGTAATTGGTCNCCGCCGGAGTGCAAGCCCGGCGGGTTTTTTCGCTCTACACGCCTATACACTGCGGGTTTCCGACTCGCCTTGCATCGACATGATCAAACTGATCGTCGGCCTGGGAAATCCGGGCGCCGAATACGCCGCGACGCGTCACAACGCGGGCTTCTGGTTCATCGACCAGCTTGCGCGCGACGCCGGCGCGACGCTGCGCGACGAACACCGCTTCCACGGCTTTTACGGCAAGGGCCGCATGAACGGTCATGAGATCCATCTGCTCGAACCGCAGACGTTCATGAACCGCTCGGGTCAGTCGGTCGTCGCCGTCGCGCAGTTCTTCAAGATCCTTCCCGATGAAATCCTCGTCACGCACGACGAACTCGATCTGCCGCCCGGCATCGTCAAGATGAAGCTCGGCGCCGGCAGCGGCAGCCACAACGGGCTGAAGGACATATCCGTGCATCTGTCGTCGCAGCAGTACTGGCGGCTGCGCATCGGCATCGGGCATCCGCGCGATCTGATTCCCGAAGGCGCGCGCGCCGGCGCGAAACCCGACGTTGCGAATTTCGTGCTGAAGCCGCCGCGCCGCGAGGAGCAGGACGTGATCGATCAGTCGATCGAGCGCGCGATTGCCGTGATGCCTCACGTCATCGCCGGCGAAACCGAACGCGCGATGATGAATCTGCACCGTACTTCGTAATCACTGGAGCCCGCCGTGAGCCGTTTCTGGAGCGACATCGTTAATGATCTAACGCCGTATGTGCCGGGCGAGCAGCCCGCGCTGACGCATCCGGTCAAGCTGAACACCAACGAAAACCCCTATCCGCCGTCGCCGCGCGTGCTGGACGCGATCCGCCGCGAACTGGGCGAGGACGGCGCATCGCTGCGCAAATATCCCGATCCGACGGCGCGCGCGCTGTGCGAAACGGTGGCGAAGCATCACGGCCTGCGCGTCGAACAGGTGTTCGCGGGCAACGGTTCCGACGAAGTCCTCGCGCACGCGTTTGCCGCGCTGCTCAAGCGCCGCGAGCCGATTCGCTTTCCCGACATCACGTACAGCTTCTATCCGGTGTACGCGAAGCTGTACGGCGTCGCCCACGAGACCGTGCCGCTGAACGCGGACTTCGCGGTCGACGTCGACGATTACCGCTCGCCGAACGGCGGCATTCTGTTGCCAAATCCGAACGCGCCGACCGGCCGCGCGCTGCCGCTGTCGGAAATCGAAGTGCTGCTCAAGCAGAATCCCGACGTGCCGGTGATCGTCGACGAGGCGTATGTTGATTTCGGCGCGGAATCGGCGGTGAGTGTGGTCGGCGAATATCCGAACCTGCTGGTCGTGCAGACGACTTCGAAAGCGCGTTCGCTCGCGGGCATGCGCGTCGGTTTCGCATTCGGCGATGCTGCGTTGATCGAAGGCCTGACGCGCGTGAAAGACAGCTTCAATTCGTATCCGCTCGACCGGCTCGCGCAGGTGGCGGCGGTCGCGTCGTATGAAGATCGCGCGTGGTTCGAGGAAAGCTGTGCAAAGGTCGTCGCGAGCCGCGACAAGCTGACCGCGCAACTGGAGAAACTGGGATTCGAAGTGGTGCCGTCAGCGGCGAACTTCGTGTTCGCGAAGCATCCGGCCCACGATGCCGCGCCGCTCGCCGCCGCGTTGCGCAAGCAGGAGATTTTCGTGCGGCACTTCAGGCTGCCGCGCATCGATCAGCATCTGCGCATTTCGATCGGCACGCCCGACGAGTGCGACGCGCTGATTCGCGCGCTCGCCGATATCGCGCGTTAGGACTCATGGCCGTCCTTATTCTTAGCGGCCATCAGCGCGTGATATTTCGCCAGCAGCTGCTCGGGCAATTCGGCGTGCGCCGGGTCACGCGGAATGCACTCTACCGGACACACCTGCTGGCACTGCGGTTCATCGAAGTGGCCGACGCATTCCGTGCATTTATTCGGATCGATGACGTAGATGTCCGTGCCCATCGAAATGGCGTCGTTCGGGCACTCGGGCTCGCAAACGTCGCAGTTGATGCACTCGTCGGTAATGATCAAAGACATGCTTCACTCTCTCTGAACCCGCGCAGCGTCTCGAGCCGGTGCGCCGGTACGGCGCTTCAGGGCGCCGCCGAATCCTTTTGCGCCGCCTCGGCAACCTTGTCGGTCAGCCGCTTTTCGACGGACGGAAACACGAACTTGCTCACGTTGCCCCCGAGTTGCGCAATCTCACGCACGATGGTGCCGCTGATGAACTGATACTGGTCGGACGGCGTCATGAACATCGTCTCGACGTCGGGAAGCAGATAGCGGTTCATCCCGGCCATCTGGAACTCGTATTCGAAATCGGACACCGCGCGCAGCCCGCGCACGATTATGCGTGCGTTGTTCTTGCGCACGAAATCCTTGAGAAGCCCGGTGAAACTGCTGACCTGCACGTTCGGATAATGCCCGAGCACGTCGTTGGCGATGTCGAGCCGTTCCTGCAGCGAAAAAAACGGCTTCTTCGCGCGGCTGTCGGCGACGCCGACGATCAGCGTGTCGAAAATGCTCGATGCGCGTCGAACGATGTCTTCATGACCGCGGGTGAGCGGATCGAACGTTCCCGGATACACGGCGACAACCATGGGCTTCTCCTCTTATTAATTACCTTGCTTCGACGGCCGAACAGCCGGATTACACTACCGATCCACGCAGCACACAGTGCGCCAAAATGGGGAATGCGCATTATTCCTCATTTTCGCGGCGCAGCAAATGGTAGCGAACCGCACCCGCCTTGCCTTCGCGCACGACCTTCCAGCCGGCGAGCGCGGGGATCTGCGACACGTCGAGCGGCTCGCCGCATTCGACGTAGATCGCGCCGTCGGGCGAAGTCAGCGGCACCGCGACTTCCAGCGCCCGCAGGAGCAGCGCGGCATCGCCGAACGGCGGATCGAGAAAGACGACGTCGAACGAGCCGGGCGCGAGGCCCGCGGCGAGCCGGATCGCGTCCGCTTCCGCGATTCCGATGTTGCGCGCGCCGAGTTTCGCCTGATTCGCACGAATCTGAGCAGCGGCTTTCGCACTCTTCTCGACCATCAGCACACGTTGGGCACCACGCGACGCCGCTTCGAAGCCGAGCGCGCCGCTGCCCGTGAACATGTCGAAACAACGCCGGCCGTCGAGATCCTGGCCGAGCCAGTTGAAGAGCGTTTCGCGTACGCAATCGGGGGTCGGGCGCAGACCGTCGAGATCGAGCACGGGCAGCGGCGTGCGTTTCCAGTCTCCGCCGATGATGCGGATCGTGTGCGGTTTGCCGCTGCGCGAAGGCGTGTGGCTGGTGAGGGAAGAACGGGAAGCGGACGAGCGAGGCATAAGAAGTGGATATCGGGTCGGCGCGGCGGTGTGACATAGATCGCGCGCAATGAACGCCCACGTTACCACAGCGGCTTTCTTATGCCGGACAGCGCACCAAACGCGCGGCATCGCCTGATAAAATACGCGGCTTCCATCCTTTCGCGCGGGCTTTTTGCCGCGTCGGCCGCAGCCGGCGCACGGAGCCATCGGATGACGCGCGCATCATCGTCACACCCATGTTCAGCTTCTTCAAGAAATTCAAGAAACCGGCCGAGGACGAAGAAGTCTCCGACGCCGAACTCGAACGGCAGGCGCTGGCCGCGGCCGACGCCGCGCCGGAAGCGAGCGAGCCGGCGCCTGTCGCCGCGCCAACGCCCGCATCTGCGCAGGAGCCGCAAACGCCTGCCTCGAAGGAATACTGGCAAGGCCGCACCGCGACGCAATGGACGCGCGCGCCGGAAACCGATCAGGCGAGCGAAGAAGTTCTTCCGCCGCCCGAACCCGATCCCGTCGCGAAGAAATCGTGGCTGTCGCGTCTTAGAAGCGGTTTGTCGAAGACGAGTTTGAATCTGACCGGCATCTTCGTCAGCGCGAAGATCGACGAAGACCTGTACGAGGAACTCGAGACCGCGCTGCTGATGTCCGACGCGGGCGTCGATGCGACCGAGTTCCTGCTCGAATCCTTGCGCGAGAAAGTGCGCGCGGAGCGTCTGACGGACGCGTCGCAGGTGAAGGCGGCGCTGCGCGAGGTGCTGATCGAACTGCTGCGCCCGCTCGAAAAATCGCTGATGCTGGGCCGCGCCCAGCCGCTCGTGACGATGATCACGGGCGTGAACGGCGTCGGCAAGACGACGAGCATCGGCAAGCTGGCGAAGCATCTGCAATCGTTCAACCAGTCGGTGCTGCTGGCGGCGGGCGACACTTTCCGGGCGGCGGCACGTGAGCAACTGATCGTCTGGGGCGAGCGCAACAACGTGACGGTGATCGCACAGGAAAGCGGCGATGCGGCCGCGGTCATCTTCGACTCGGTCGGTGCGGCGCGCGCCCGCAAGATCGACGTGATGATGGCCGACACCGCCGGGCGCCTGCCGACGCAGTTGCATCTGATGGAAGAACTGTGCAAGGTGCGCCGCGTGATCGCCAAAGCGATGCCAGACGCGCCGCACGAAGTACTGCTGGTGATCGACGGCAACACGGGCCAGAACGCGCTCGCGCAAGTGAAGGCGTTCGACGATGCGCTCAGCCTGACCGGTCTCATCGTGACCAAGCTCGACGGCACGGCCAAGGGCGGCATCCTCGCGGCGATCGCGCGTCAGCGGCCGATCCCGGTGTATTTCATCGGCGTCGGGGAAAAGGTCGAGGATTTGCAGCCATTCAGCGCGGAGGAGTTCGCGGACGCGTTGCTGGGGTGAGCTGGTCTTTCGAGCGAATGGTGAAAGCGCCCTCAGGGGCGCTTTTTTTGCGTCAAAGATTCGCAAAATCGGGCTGAGGTGTATCGCGTGGCGATACGATATGCGGCCTCCTGACGCAGCAGTATTGACCGAATGGCGGACTCTCATCGAATTGGAAGCAACACACGCCGTCCTTGTCGATTACCAGGACTACCACTGAGACCCGCACGCCATGACCGAACTATTCGATCCGCCCCACCCCGGCGCCACGTTACGCGAAGACATCCTTCCGGCATTCCCTTCCGGCATTCGGTCTGACCGTGACTCAGGCTGCCAGTCAGCTCGGGGTGACGCGCGTGACTTTGTCCCGCGTGCTCAACGAACACGCGGGCACCTCACCGGAAATGGCGCTTCGAATTGAAGCGTGGCTCGGCGTGGAAACCAGCGGACGCGCCGAGCGGTGGCTCGCGCAGCAATCTGCCTACGACCTGTGGCAAGCGTGTGCGAAAGGCATGCCCGACGTCGAGCGCGTTCACCCGG
>JAQFVI010000362.1:0-4984 GCA_029439495.1 Caballeronia sp. BR6202001590007 | reverse complement strand
CACATCTAGCACGCGCCACGACACGTCTTTCTCGAACCACGATTCCAGCAAGCGCGCGCCGTAACCGAGCGTCGTGAACCAGATCACCGACGCGCACATCGCGCCCGCCGCGAACCACGCGTTGCCCGGCCATCCGCATTGCGCGCCGATGCCGCCGAGCAGCACCACCGTATCCATCCAGATAGACATGCGGATTGAGCAGCGACAGCGCGAGCACCATCGACGCCGCGCCGAGCGCCGTCTGCGTATCGCTTTCGGATGCGTTGAGATGTCCCGGCCCGCGCCACGCCGCCAGAAAATCAAACACGAACGCGGCGCCCGCCACGTNCAGCAACACGTCGATGGCCGCGCAGATCGCGACCGTGATGCCCACATGCCNCAGAAACGCGGGCAAAGCGCCCGCGTCGGCCATTGCATCGACCGTCATTCGGCGTCCGGCTGAACGGCGGGCGCGGACTTCGCGAAAGCTTCGAGCTGGCCGGCGCGATCCGCGATGCGCTCGACTGTCGGATACGGCGACAGGTCGATGCCGAAGCGCCGCGCATTGAACACCCGCGGCACGATGCAAAGATCGGCGATGGTCGGGGTATCGCCGAAGGTCAGCTCGCCGACGCGCGGATCGGCCGACAGCCGCGTCTCCAGCGAAGCGAAGCCAGTCTCGACCCAATGGCAATACCACGCGTCCTTGGTCTCGTCGGGCACCTTCACCTGATGCTTCAGGTACTTGAGCACGCGTAGATTGTCGAGCGGATGAATCTTGCACGCGACCTGCAAGGCCACCGAGCGCACGAACGCGCGATCGAGCGGCTTTTGCGGCAGCACGTCGTCGCCGTCGACGAAGGCGGGCACGATGTCGTCCGGATTCAGCGCGCGGTATTCGGGCTTCAACTGCTCGCCGCCGTCGCACAGCAAGTGCACCCCGACATACTCGTAGTCGAGGTCCTTCAGATTGAGCGCAATGCGCACGCGGTATGCCGCCGAACTACGGAAATAGCCGTAGAGCTTCATGGCCGCGTCCTCAGACGACGCGTACGGAGAAATCGCCGATGCCGTCGACGCCGCCCTTCAGCAGATCGCCCTTCACGACCGCGCCGACGCCTTCCGGTGTGCCGGTGAAGATCAGATCGCAGGGAAACAGTTCGAAGAGCGTCGACAGATACGCGACCGTCTCGCCGACCGACCAGATCAGTTGCGAAATGTCCGAGCACTGCTTTTCCTCGCCGTTGACCGTCAGCCAGATCGCGCTCTTCTCGAGATGCCCGACCGTCGACGCCGGATGAATCGGGCCGAGCGGAGCCGAGTGATCGAAGCCCTTCGCCGTATCCCACGGACGGCCCCATCTTCTTCGCTTCGGCCTGCAGATCGCGGCACGTCATGTCGAGTCCGAGTGCATAATCGTACGTAGACTTAGTCGAGCGCTTTGTCGGCGGAAATGTCCTTGCCCTGCTTGCCGATCGCCGCGACGAGTTCCATTTCGAAGTGCAGATTGCCGGTGCGCGACGGATAGGGAAATTCGCCCGTCGAACCCGATGCGACGTAGAGCACCGCATCGGCGGGCTTGCTGAAGAAGAACAGCGGCTCGCGATCCGGATCGTGGCCCATTTCGCGCGCGTGCGCTTCGTAGTTGCGGCCGACGCAATAGATGCGGCGCACTGGAAACTGCTCGCTCGAACCGACGACGGACACCGCTGCTGCCGGTGCCGGAGGAAACACATAACTCATCCCGCTCTCCCTGTTTGTTCTGCCGTTTGGCCCGCGTGCCATCGCGGTACGCGGGCGAGACGGGAAGTTTAACGTGCATGGGACAATCGTGACGAAGCCTGTCCGGCAAGGCTTCGGCAAGCTTTCGACGACCCTTCGGCGCCTGCGCGTCGCGGCGTTTCGGAGCGCGAAACGGAAGCTCGCCGCAAGCTTCGACGCAGTGCCGCACCTTGCACGCGAGCCTCAAATGCGGTACCAAGGGGCTTCCGGGATTTCCCCGTACTCATTTCCCGCGACGGCATCGCTCACACGAAACTCCGGGCGCCCGTCGCGCACGCATCCGATGACCGACCTACCTTCCGAACATTTCGCCTGCGCACGCTATGTCAAGGAAATCGGCCGTGGGCCGAACGGCGCCCGTGCGCTGTCCCACGACGACACCTACGCCCTCTACGAAGCGATACTCGACGGCCGCGTCTCCGATCTGGAACTCGGCGCGATCCTACTCGCCTACCGCGTGAAGGGCGAGACGGCCGCCGAACTCGCGGCGATGCTGTCCGCCGCGCACCGCTCGTTCGAACCGCTGCATGTTCAGGAAGGCCGCGAACACGCACGCCCGGTGTCGATTCCGAGTTACAACGGCGCGCGCAAGCAGCCGAATCTGACGCCGCTTCTCGCGATGCTGCTCGCGCGCGAAGGCGTGCCGGTGCTCGTGCACGGGGTCACCGAGGATCCCGGCCGCGTGACGAGCGCGGAAATCTTCGCGGAACTAGGCATTCCGCACGCGGCATCGCGCGACGAAATGGAAGACAGCCTCGCGTCGCGCAGGCTCGCGTTCGCGCCGATCGCGTCGCTATCGCCGAAGCTCTCGCGGCTGCTGGAGATTCGCCGCGTGATGGGCGTGCGCAATTCGACGCATACGCTCGTCAAGATCCTGCAACCGTTCGCGGAACCCGGGCTGCGGCTCGTGAATTACACGCACCCGGAATATCGGGAGAGCCTGACCGGCCTCTTCACCGAGCATCCGGATGCGGGCGTCGGCGGCGCGCTGCTCGCACGCGGCACCGAGGGCGAAGCGGTCGCGGATACGCGCCGTCAGGTTCAGGTGGACTGGTTTCACGACGGCCGGATGGAGACGCTGATCGCGCCGGAACACTCGCAACCGAATGCACCGCAAGTCGAGCTGCCCGAGTCGCTGGATGCGGCGACCACCGCGCGCTGGATCGAGAGCGTGATGCGCGGCGACGTGCCGGTGCCGCCGGCGGTCGCGCGGCAGGTGGAAGTCATCGCGGAAGTCGTGCGCAAACCGCCGGAAAATCCATCACACTCAATTTGACAGTTTCTTCAGCACTGGTTTAAAGTGCTCGACATGCGTCTCACCCAGCTTCCCTCCCTGCGAATTATTTCGGGCCGCCTAGCGCAGCCCCTATCGCTACGTCTAGCGTAAGTCGCCAGGCGTAGCGCCGCGTGTTGCGAAGCGCGCGGTCCTGCCAGCAGTCTCTGTAGTTCCCGCAGTTCTTCCTACCACTTGTAGTCGTCAGCTTTTCGTTCACTCATCCCGCGAAACGGAAACGCGAGGGTCACATGCACGCTGCTTTGCGCACGTTCACGTTGGTCGCAGGCGTCACCATCGCCGGTGACTTCGTGACGCGCGCGCAAAGTCCGGTCTTACGTGCATGCCGCCGGATCCGGTTTCTCTCGCAGACGCTACGCCACTTGTCCGAAGAGAGATCGACGATCACGATGCCGAACCCCGCCGAGAAATCCCGCCCGTTTCCGCAAGTCCGTCTGAACAGCCGCCGTTGGCCGAACCGCACGATCGAGCAGACGCCCATATGGATGAGCACCGATCTGCGCGACGGGAACCAGTCGCTCATCGAGCCGATGAGCATCGAAGCGAAGCTCGAATTCTTCGAGATGCTGGTGAAAATCGGGTTCAAGGAAATCGAAGTGGGATTCCCGTCGGCATCGCAGACCGATTTCGACTTCGTCCGCAAGCTGATCGACGAACAGCGCGTGCCGGACGACGTCACCATCGAAGTGCTCGTGCAATCGCGCCGCGATCTGATCGACCGGACCTTCGAAGCCTGCGCGGGCGTGAGCAAGGTCATCGTCCATCTCTATAGCGCGATCGCGCCGTCGTTCCGCAAGATCGTGTTCAATCAGTCGAAGGACGAAGTCAAGGCGCTCGCCGTCGAAGGCACGCGCCTAATCAAGGAATCAAGGAATGCGCGGCGGCGCGGCCGGACACGCACTGGATCTATCAGTATTCGCCCGAGACGTTCAGCATGACCGAGCTGTCGTTCGCACGCGAAGTCTGCGACGCGCGGTCGCGCAAGTGTGGCGTCCAACGCCCGATCACAAGATGATCGTCGATCTCCCGGCCACCGTCGAGGCGGCGATACCCAACGTGTTCGCCGACCAGATCGAATGGATGGACCGCAACATGGGCTTTCGCGACAGCATCGTGCTGTCGGTGCATCCGCATAACGATCGCGGCACGGCCGTCGCCGCGGCTGAAATGGCCGTGCTCGCAGGCGCGGACCGCATCGAAGGCTGTCTCTTCGGCAACGACGAGCGCACCGGCAACGTCGATCTGGTCACGCTCGAGGCCGCGGATGGCCTCAATGGTTTTAGCCAGCATCTATCGTTTTAGCCGGCATCTGTCGGTTCCCCTTGCGTCGAGGAACCGTCTCGCCGGCGCCCCGTCAGAAGTTGTATTGCAAGATAAACCTGGCTGAAATTTATACCAGGATTGGGCTCTTTGATACTCGCGTTCGACAGATGCCGAAAGCGAAAGCCCGCCTGATAATTCAGATGCTGGCTGAAAATCGCGCCAACGCCGACCATATCGGCGAACTGAAACGCGCTCGACACGGTGAAGTCCTGCGTCAAGCGCGCGTGCGAGAGCAGGCGCACGCCGACGTCCGCTTCGATGAACGGACGGATATAACCCGAACTCTTCACGAAGCACAGCACCGGCGTCACGCCGAATTCCCAGATGTTCGAGTTAACCACGTTGGACTCGGTCGTGTGCCAGTAGGACACATGGCCTTTGCCGAGCAACGTGAAGTGAAAACCGCCGATTTCCCACCAGGTCAGGTTCGGATCCCAGACGATGCCGAGATCGGCCTTCTTGATGTCGTGATTCGCGACGCCGCCCGCGAACTGTACGCCCCACCGGTCGGCATACGCGGCGGCGGATGCCAGGCCCAGCGTCAGACCGATCGCACAGTGCGAAAATTTGTTGCGCCAGAGACTTTTATTTTTGTGCATGAGCACC
>JAQFVI010000361.1 GCA_029439495.1 Caballeronia sp. BR6202001590007 | reverse complement strand
AGCGCGCGTGCGACGTTCCTCGTGCGCGCGCTTAAGCGACAGTTGCTGCGCGAGCAGTTCCTCGAACTTGATGCGCATCCACGCCGGATGCGTGCCGTCGATCAGCGCGGTTTCGTCCGAATCCGCGCGCGGGTGATGCAGCGTCTTCACCGCGTCAAGCAGGCCGGGCACGTTGAGCGGTTTCAGATAGGCGTTCGCGACCGCTTCCGGCAGCAATTCGGGCAGATGCACGCGCGTCAAGGCGTTGTCGATCGCCTTGCGCAGATACGCCTGCGAGATGCCCGCCGTCGACGGATAAACCGGCGTCAGCGCCTGCGGCAGCGGCGTGTCGTCGTCGACGGGACGCACGGCCGGATGCACCATCTCCAGCCCCAAGAAGCCACCGCGCACGTCGCCGCGCACGCGCAACCGCGTACCGATGGCCATTTGCTTGACCTGCGAGCCGTAGAAGTTGAGAAAGCGCAGCGTGAGTTCGTCGCCGGCGTCGTCGCGAATCTTCACCAGCAGCTGGCGGCGCGGCCGATACGCGATCTCGTTGTCGAACACGACGCCTTCGGTCTGCGCGACATCGGCGGGGATCAGTTCGCCGATGGGCGTGAGCTGCGTTTCGTCCTCGTAGCGTATCGGCAGATGCAGCACCAAATCGAGGTCCGATTTCAGGCCGAGCTTCGCGAGCTTGTCGGCGGTCTTGACCGCGGGCTTCGGCTTGTCGGCCGCGCCGGCCTTCTTGCGCGCGGGCGCGGCGACGGGCGGCGCGTCGCTTTCCTCGCTGGGCGACGGGTCGGTCAGGGCCACGCGGCGTTCGGACAAGGGCATCTACTCTCTTCGCAAGCACAATACTGAGGTTTGTTCGGCGCGATTCTCCGCTTTGTGACTTCTTTCGTGCCACTTCACGCCATGTTCACGCCTTCCGATTTCGATTTTAATCTGCCGCCCGAGCTGATCGCGCAAAGCGCGCTCGCCGAGCGCAGCGCGAGCCGCCTGCTGGACGTGTCTGGCGGCACGCTCGTCGACCGGCGCTTTTCCGAACTGCCCAATCTGGTCGATGCCGGCGACCTGCTCGTCTTCAACGATACCAAAGTTCTCAAGGCGCGGTTCTTCGGCCAAAAGGCCAGCGGCGGGCGCGTCGAGGTGCTCGTCGAACACCTGACCGGCTCGACTTCCGCGCTCGCGCAAATCCGCGCGAGCAAGAGCCCCGCGCAAGGCAGCACGATCCGCCTCGCGGATGCGTTCGACGTCACCGTGGGCGAGCGCGTCGAGCCGTTCTACACGCTGCACTTCCCGTCCGACTGTCTCGCGCTGATCGAAGAGTTCGGGCGCCTGCCGCTGCCGCCTTATATCGAGCACGACGCCGATGCCTATGACGAAACGCGCTACCAGACGGTCTATGCGGCCAATCCGGGCGCGGTGGCCGCGCCGACCGCCGGCCTGCACTTTGACGACGCGCTCTTCGCCGTACTCGATGCGCGTGGCGTCGAACGCGCGACCCTGACGCTGCACGTCGGCGCGGGCACTTTCCAGCCGGTGCGCGTCGAGAACATTGCCGAGCACAAGATGCACAGCGAGTGGTACGACCTGCCGCAATCGCTCGTCGATCGCATCACGGCGGTAAAGGCGCGTGGCAACAAGGTGATCGCCGTCGGCACCACGTCAATGCGCGCGCTCGAAGCCGCCGCCCGCGATGCCGCGAACGCCGGCCGTCCGCTTGCCGCGACGCAAGCGGAAACCGATATCTTCATCACGCCGGGCTACGCGTTTCGCGTCGTCGACCGGCTCGTGACGAACTTCCACCTGCCCAAGTCGACGCTGATGATGCTGGTCTCCGCGTTCGCCGGCATGGACACGATCCGCGACGCGTACCGCCATGCGATCGACGCGCGCTACCGCTTTTTCAGCTATGGCGATGCCATGCTGCTGACGCGCAAATCCTGACTTCCTCTCAACCTTTGCGCCGGACTGTTCTCCGGTGGCAGGAGCATAAAAAGATGACCGCTGGTCACACCCCGCCCGACAACGGGCTCAAGTTCGAATTGCTGACGACCGACGGCCAGGCGCGCCGCGGCTGCCTGACGCTCAATCACGGTGTCGTCGAAACGCCGATCTTCATGCCGGTGGGCACCTACGGCACCGTCAAGGCGATCCAGCCGCGCGAGCTGGAAGAAATTCGCGCGCAGATCATCCTCGGCAACACCTTCCACCTGTGGCTGCGGCCGGGGCTGGAAGTGATCGACGCGCATGGTGGCCTGCACCGCTTCATGGGCTGGAACCGGCCGATCCTCACCGACTCCGGCGGCTTCCAGGTCTTTTCGCTGGGCGATCTGCGCAAGATTACCGAAGATGGCGTCACGTTCGCGTCGCCGATCAACGGCGACAAGCTGTTCCTGTCGCCCGAAGTGTCGATGCAGATCCAGAAGGTGCTGAACAGCGACATCGTCATGCAGTTCGACGAATGCACGCCCTACGCGACCAACGGCGTGCCGACCTCGCACAAGGACGCCGCCGATTCCATGCGCATGTCGATGCGCTGGGCGAAGCGCTCGATCGACGAATTCGGGCGGCTCGGCAATCCGAACGCGCTGTTCGGCATCGTGCAGGGCGGCATGTTCGAGGACCTGCGCAACGAATCGCTCGCGGGTCTAAGCGAGATCGGCTTTCACGGATTCGCGATCGGCGGACTGTCGGTCGGCGAGCCGAAGGAAGACATGCTGCGTGTGCTCGATCGCATCGGCCCGAAACTGCCCGCCGACAAGCCGCACTACCTGATGGGCGTGGGCACGCCGGAGGATCTCGTCGCGGGTGTCGCGGCGGGCGTCGACATGTTCGACTGCGTGATGCCGACGCGCAACGCGCGCAACGGCTGGCTCTTCACGCGCTTCGGCGATCTGAAGATCAAGAACGCGTCGCACAAGAATTCGATGAAGCCGCTCGACGAATCCTGCACCTGCTATACGTGCAGGAACTTCACGCGCGGCTATCTGCATCACCTGCATCGCGTCGGCGAAATTCTTGGCGCGCAATTGAACACGATCCACAATCTACATTACTACCTGCAACTGATGAGCGAAGTGCGCGAGTCGATCGAAAACCATACGTTCGACGCGTTCCGCAAGATCTTCGCGGAGCATCGCTCGCGCGGCGTGGATTGAGCGTGAACCGGGCACACGCGCGGACGCGGCGTCACGTATTACAATCTGCTTTCTATAACTTGCGCCGTTACCGGCGGTAACGGCGGTAACGGCTTGATGACAAAGCGCATTCTAGCCATTTTTCGAGCACGGCGCGGGTGGTAGAATGTCGGGGTAACTTAGCCCAAGTTCTTCGAACGCAATTCGAAACGTCAATCGAAACGTCAATACGGAGAGACCAACGTGTCGTTCATTTCCAATGCCTTTGCACAAGGCGCATCCGCGGGTGGCGCGGAAAGCCAGCTGATGAGCTTCCTGCCGCTGATCCTGATGTTCGCGGTGCTGTACTTCATCATGATCCGTCCGCAGATGAAGCGTCAGAAAGAGCATCGCAACATGCTCGCGGCCATGGCCAAGGGCGACGAAGTCGTGACCAACGGCGGCATCGTCGGCAAGATCACCAAGGTGTCGGAAGCGTATGTCGGCGTGGAAATCGCCGAAGGCACGGAAATCACCATCCAGAAGGCGGCCGTGACGACCATTCTCCCGAAGGACACCATCAAGTCGCTGTAAGCAGCATCGTTCTATCGCGTCCGGCGCGGCCTCGTTCCATCCCGCTTCGAGCCGCCGGGTCTTCGCCCCGGCTCATCGCATCCGGCGCCGGACGCGCTCCCCTCCCGAAGCCAACTTCCGTTCGGCCATCCCCATGAATCGTTATCCCCTCTGGAAGTATGTCGTGATGCTGGTGGCGCTCGTCACCGGCCTCGTGTACACACTGCCCAATTTCTTCGGCGAAGCGCCCGCGGTCCAGGTGTCGAGCGGCAAGGCCACGGTCAAGCTCGACTCGACGACCCTCGCGAGCGTCGAAAGCACCCTCGCCGCGAACCACGTCAAGGCCGACGAAGTCACCTTCGACAACTCGCAGGCCAACGCGAACATCCGCGTGCGGCTCGCGGACACCGACACGCAGTTGCGCGTCAAGGATCTGCTCACCAAGTCGCTGAACGCCGATCCGACCGATCCGCAGTTCATCGTCGCGCTGAACCTGCAGAGCGCCTCGCCGCGCTGGCTGACGGCCCTGCACGCGCTGCCGATATATCTCGGTCTCGACCTGCGCGGCGGCGTCCACTTCCTGCTGCAGGTCGACATGGCCGGCGCGCTCAACAAGAAGCTCGACTCCGATGCCGCCGATGCGCGCTCCTACCTGCGCGATCGGAACGTGCGCGACGGCGGCGTGAATCGCGTCGGCCAGTCGGTGGTCGTCAATTTCTCGGATCAGGCGGTCGCGGACAACGCGCAGCGCCTGCTCACGCAAGGCGTCGGCGAATTGCAATGGACGACGCGCCAGGGCGGCGACGGCTATCAGGTGGTCGGCTCGTTCTCGGCGGCGACGCAAAAGGTCGTCGAAGACGGCGCGCTCAAGCAGAATATCACGACGCTGCATAACCGCGTCAACGAACTCGGCGTCGCGGAGCCGGTGATCCAGCAACAGGGTTCCGACCGCATCGTCGTCGAACTGCCGGGGGTGCAGGATACGGCCAAGGCGAAGGACATCATCGGCCGCACGGCGACGCTCGAAGCGCGTCTCGCCGATCCGGTCAACACCTACATCGGCCTGAACGATCCGGTTCCAGCGGGCGACGAGGCGTTCAAGCAGGACGATCGCAACGTGCTGATGCGCAAGCAAGTGATCTTCACCGGCGACCGCATCGTGGATGCGTCGGCGGGCTTCGACGAGCATCAGCGCCCGTCGGTCAACATCTGGCTGGATTCGGCGGGCGGCCGCGCGGTGTCGAGCGTGTCGCGCGACAACATCGGCAAGCCGATGGCAATGGTGCTGTTCGAAAAGGACAAGGGCGAAGTGCTGACGGTGGCGACCATCCAGTCGGAACTGGGCGACCGCTTCCAGATCACCGGCCAGCCGACGCCGCAGGCTGCGACCGATCTCGCGCTGCTGCTGCGCGCCGGTTCGCTTGCCGCGCCGATGGACATCATCGAGGAACGCACGGTCGGGCCGAGCCTCGGCGCGGACAACATCAAGAAGGGCTTCGATTCGGTGCAGTACGGTTTCGCCGCGATCGCCATTTTCACGATCGCGTACTATCTGCTGTTCGGCCTGTTCTCGATGCTCGCGCTGTCGGTGAACCTGCTGCTGCTGGTCGCCGTGCTGTCGATGCTGCAAGCAACGCTGACCTTGCCGGGCATCGCGGCAATCGCGCTCGCGCTCGCCATAGCGATCGACGCGAACGTGCTGATCAACGAACGCATCCGCGAGGAACTGCGCAACGGCACGCCACCGCAGACGGCCATTCAGGAAGGCTTCAGGCACGCCTGGGCGACCATTCTCGACTCGAACGTCACCACGCTGATCGTCGGTCTCGCGCTGCTCGCGTTCGGTTCCGGCCCGGTGCGCGGCTTCGCGGTCGTGCACTGCATCGGCATTCTGATGTCGATGTTCTCGGCGGTGTTCTTCTCGCGCGGCCTCGTGAATCTCTGGTACGGCGGCAAGAAAAAGCTGAAGACGCTGGCCATCGGCCAGGTCTGGCGCCCCGCCGGCACCGATCTCGACGCCGAGACGGCCGCCTATCTCGCGGTGCAACGCGGCGACGATTCGCCGGTCGATGAAATCGTGCAGACCGCCAAGGGCAAAAAGAAGACTGCGGCCACGCCGCGCGCGCAAGACAAGGAACAAGCCGCCCCGCGCGCCGGCAAGCCGACCGTGCGCCGCCGTTCGGGCCCTGGCGTCGATCAACAGAAACCGGGCCAGTCGCACTGATCCCGCTGCCGTCCGGAGAGACAAGAAATGGAATTCTTCCGCATTCGCCGCGATCTGCCGTTCATGGAGCGCGCGTTGATCTTCAACGTGATCTCGCTCGTGACCTTCCTCGTGGCCGTGTTTTTCCTCGTGCATCGCGGGCTGCATCTGTCGGTGGAGTTCACCGGCGGTACGGTCGTCGAGGTGCAGTATCCGCAGGCCATCTCGCCCGAGCCGATTCGCGCCACCATGAGCAAGCTCGGTTACGGCGACGCCCAGGTGCAGAATTTCGGCACCTCGCGCGACGTGCTGATCCGTCTGCCGCTCAAGCAAGGGCTGACGTCCGCGCAGCAGAACGATCAGGTGATGACCGCGCTGAAGGCCGATAACCCGCAGGTGAGCCTGCAGCGCGTTGAGTTCGTCGGGCCGCAGGTCGGCAAGGAACTGGTGACCAACGGACTCGCCGCGCTCGCGTGCGTGGTCATCGGCATCGTGATCTACCTGTCGTTCCGCTTCGAATGGAAATACGCGGTCGCGGGCATCATCGCGAACCTGCACGACGTGGTGATCATCCTCGGCTTCTTCGCGTTCTTTCAGTGGGAATTCTCGCTGTCCGTGCTGGCGGCGATTCTCGCGGTGCTCGGCTATTCGGTGAACGAGTCGGTCGTCATCTTCGACCGGATTCGCGAGACCTTCCGCAAGCAATGCAAGATGAGCGTCAAGGAAGTGATCGACCACGCGATCATCAGCACGATGTCGCGCACGATCATCACCCACGGCTGTACGGAAATGATGGTGCTGTCGATGTTCTTCTTCGGCGGCCCGACGCTGCACTACTTCGCGCTGGCGCTGACGGTCGGCATTCTGTTCGGCATCTATTCGTCGGTGTTCGTCGCCGCCGCGCTCGCGATGTGGTTCGGTGTGAAGCGCGAGGATCTCGTCAAAGACAAGAAGGACAAGTTCGATCCGAACGATCCCAACGCCGGCGCACAGGTGTAAGCGTCGCGCTCGCCGCTGCTAGAGCGGCGCATAAAAAAACGGCTGGTCTGCGAAGACCGGCCGTTTTGTTTTGCAAGCCCGTCGATCACGGACCGCGAATGGCTTACTGCTTCACGCCTTCGGCCTGGATGTGCAGCGTCGTCTTCAGGCTGAAGCCATAGGACTTGCCGTAATCGATGCCGAAGTCGCTGCGATCGAAGGTCGTCGTCGCTTCGACGCCGCACACTTCCTTCTTCATCATCGGGTTCACGAAGCACTTGAAGTGCTCGATCTTCAGGTTCAGCGGCTTGGTGACGCCGTGCATCGTCAGCGAACCGACGACTTCGGTCGGCGTGTCGCCGTCGAATTTGATCGACGTGCCCTTGTATTCCGCCGTCGGATACTTCACGGCATCGAAGAACTCGGCCTTCTGCAGTTCGTCGAGTTTGGTGTTGCCCGTGTTCACCGATGCGATGTCGATGGTCACGTTCACCGTGCCGGTCTTCGCCACGCGATCGAGCACGACTTCGCCGCTGCTCTTGTTGAACTTGCCGCGCCACGTCGAAACGCCGCCGAAGTGATCGGCCTCGAAGCTCGGATAGGTGTGGCTCGGGTCGAGCTTGTAGGTGTCGGCGGCGAAAGCGCTGACCGACAGACCGAATGCGAGCGCGCCCGCGGCGATAATCGAAAGTTTTTTCATTTGTTCCTCTGGCTGGAAACGATTCACGAAGTGCCGAATGCCGAATGTGCGTAAGGCGATGACTGACGCGCCGCTCACTGCTTCGCGGCGACGATATGGAACTTGATGACGACTTCATCCGCGACGATGGAGGTGTCCTTCCATTCGCCCGTGCCGACGTCGAATTGCGTGCGCTTGATCGGCAGCGCGCCGTCGAAGATTTCGGTCGCGCCGGACTGCGTGACCGTCACCGGCACCGTCACGTTCTGCGACTTGCCCTTGATGGTCAGCTTGCCGGTCACGTTGTACTTGTTGCCGCCGGCCGGCGCGATCGCGCTCGACACGAAGGTGGCGGTCGGGAACTTCGCGGCGTCGAACCATTCGGCGCCACGCACCTGCTTGTTGTATTCGTCGTCGCCCAGATCGTAGCTGCCAGTCTGGATGGTGAGGTTCGCGCTGCCGGCCGTCGGCTTGGCCGGATCGAACGAAATCTGCGTGGCGAACTTGCCGAACTTGCCATCGGTCGGCACGTTCATCTGCCTGGACATGGCGACGACCATGCTCTTGCTCATGTCGACTTGGGCGTGCGCGACGGAGGTCATCGCGAGGGCGGCCGATGCCGCGAGCATCCAACGGTTGAATTTCACTTTCATGTGCGCCTTATCTGATCGGTCGAAAACGGCAAACCGGTATTGGAAATCAAAAGAACCCGAGAACAATCAGCCGGCGGGAAACGTCCTCCCAACGGCGAGGAAACAATTCCGCCCGTCTGCTCAGCGAAGAAACGGCAGCATACGGCCGAGCAAGCCGTCGCGATCGACGAAGTGATGCTTGAGCGCGGCCAGTACATGCAGCACGACGAGCACGAGCAGCGTGTAATTCAGCCCCAGATATGCACGAGCCGCAGCACGGCCTTGAGCGCCTTGTCCGGTCCGATGATCGTCGGCAGCGGCAGCACGCCAAGATAAACCACTTGCACGCCGGCTGCCGAACTGAACAGATAGCCGGACACCGGAATTGCGAACATCAGCACGTAGAGCAGCACATGCGTGAGATGCGCCGCGCCCTGCTGCCAGCGTGGCATGTGCGACGGCATCGAAGGCGCCTTGTGCGTCGCGCGCCAGAGTAGGCGCAGTACCGCGAGCAGCAACACCGTCACGCCGATCCACTTGTGCCAGGAAACGTACTTCAGCTTCGTCGGCATAATGCCGGGAATGTCCGTCATGATCCAGCCGAGATAGAAGCCGCCGATCATCAGGAGCGCGATGAGCCAGTGCAGGCCGATCGCTGTCGCACCGTAGCGCTCGGTGGACGCCGGCGGCGTCATGCGTGCAGTGCTTTCCATGTCGTTCCTTCGTTCCTCTCTTCTCTGTTCGATAGACTGCCGTGCGACGGACAGTCAGTCACGCGCCGCCATCCTACCTTAATGCTGCCGAAAGGCGAGCGAATCGCACTGGTGCCGAAGATCGCCGCATATCGTTGATTCGAAACGTCTTTTTACCGGCAGAGAAGCGCTTTCGGCACCGCTGGGTTCAGCTGGGCAACGAACTATTCCACGGGTACAACAATCAAATAGCGCTTCACGCGGCAAGACTGTCGCGGCTACGGAGCATAACGTTCGAGCGCGTGCCGCTATTCCGCGCAGCTTCGTAACGTGCGGTCATCGCGTGCGGCCGGGCCGCGATGCGCCGTCTGACAGCTTCCTGCTACCATGCTGCGCTGGCCCGCTCCTTGCTCATCAGCACCACCGATCTTCGCGGCGCCGGATCAATACGCACAAGAGGGCTCGCCACTCGACCATGAACGTGAACGAATCGGAAGAACTGATCGCGTGTCACGAATGCGACGCGCTCTACCGCAAACGCATGCTGCCGCAGCACAGCAAGGCGCAATGCCCGCGCTGCGGCGCGCTGCTCTATCGCAGCATCGCGCCGAGCATCGACCGCATCAGCGCGATGACGCTCGCCGCGCTCATCACCTTCGTGATCGCGCAGGCCTTTCCCATCGTCGAACTGGATGCGAACGGCATCACTTCCGAGACCACGCTGATCGGCGCAATCATGGCGCTTTGGAACGAGCAGATGGAAATCGTCGCGACACTCGTGTTCTGCTCGACCATCCTCTTTCCGCTGTGCGAACTCGTCGCGCTGCTGTATGTACTGATCCCGCTGCGCGCGGGCTACGTACCGCCCGGCTTCAATCGCGTGATGCGCGCGATCCAGTTCGTGCGTCTGTGGAGCATGATCGAGGTCTTCATGCTCGGCGTGCTGGTCACGCTGGTGAAGATGGTCAGCATCGCGCGCGTGATGCCCGAGGCCGCGCTGTTCGCCTTCGGCGCGCTCACGCTGATGGTCGCGGTCGTCATCAGCTTCGATCCGCGTTCGCTGTGGGAAATCGCCGTGCGCCTCGCACCGCGCGGATCGCGCCAGCACGTGCACGCCACCGTGAGGCACAAATCATGAGCGGCGGCGTTCGAACCGCCTCGGGCGAGAAACTGGTCGCGTGTCATTCGTGCGGGCTCGTGCAGCCGCTCGCGAAAACCATCGACAAACAGCGCTGCACGCGCTGCGACGCGGTCGTGCACCGGCGTCATCCGGACAGCATCGCGCGCACCTGGGCGCTGCTCGTCAGCGCGGCCATTCTCTATATTCCGGCCAATGTCTATCCGATCATGCACACCTCATCGATCCTCGGCTCGCAGGACGACACGATCATGACCGGCGTCGCGCTCTTCTGGAACGACGGCGATTACCCGCTCGCGGCGGTGATCTTCATCGCCAGCATTCTGGTGCCGATGCTCAAGCTCTTTTCGCTCGCGTTCCTCACGCTGAGCGTGCAGCTTCACTCGCAATGGCAGCCGCGCCAGCGCACGACGCTGTACCGCATCGTCGAGGGCATCGGACGCTGGTCGATGCTCGACGTGTTCGTCATCACGCTGACCGTCGCGCTCGTGCGCTTCAACACGCTCGCCGTCATCACGGCAGGACCGGGTGCGCTCGCGTTCGCGTCGGTCGTGGTGCTGACGATGATCGCCTCCATGCAATTCGACCCGCGCCTCATCTGGGACAACATAGATCCACCGTCAGGAAAGAAACATGACTAGTGCCCAAGGTCCGAATGGGCCCGACAGGAAAGACGCGCCGCCCGGCGGCACCGGCGGCGGCCTACCGCCCGATCTGCCGGAACCGGTGATCGAGCCGCGCAGCCGCTGGCTGCCTTCGCTCGTCTGGCTGATTCCGCTCGTCGCCGCGCTGATCGGCGTGATTCTCGTCGTCAAGACGGTGTCGGGGCGCGGTCCGACGGTGACTATCAGCTTCGTCAGCGCCGAAGGACTCGAGCCGGGCAAGACCAAGGTCAAGTTCAAGGATGTCGACATCGGCACGGTGAAGAACATCACCCTGTCGAAGGATCATGCGCGCGTGCTCGTCGATGTCCAGCTGACCAAGGAAGCCACCGACTTCGCGGTCAAGGACACGCGCTTCTGGATCGTGCGTCCGCGCGTCGCCGCGAGCGGCGTGACCGGCCTGTCGACGCTTCTGTCGGGCGCGTACATCGGCGTCGATGCCGGCAAGTCGACCGAGGATCAGACGCACTTCGTCGGCCTCGAAACGCCGCCCGCGGTCACCGGCGACCAGAAGGGCCACACCTTCACGCTGCACGGCGATTCGCTCGGCTCGCTCGACATCGGCTCGCCGGTCTATTACCGGCGCGTGCAGGTCGGCCAGGTCACGGCGTTCTCGCTCGACAAGGACGGCACCGGCGTGACGATGCAGGTATTCGTCAACGCGCCCTACGATCAGTACGTCGGCTCGAACTCGCGCTGGTGGCATGCGAGCGGCGTCGATCTGCGGCTCGATTCGAGCGGCTTCACGCTCAACACGCAGTCGCTCGCGACGGTCGTGCTCGGCGGCATCGCGTTCCAGACGCCGCTCAACCAGCAATCCGGTCCGCAGGCGAAGGACAACGCATCGTTCAGGCTCGCGTCCGATCAGGCCGATGCGATACGCGATCCGGACGGCCCCGCCGTGCATGTCGTGATGAACTTCAATCAGTCGCTGCGCGGTTTGTCGGTCGGCGCGCCGGTCGATTTCCGTGGCATCGTGCTCGGCCAGGTCACGGGAATCGGCGTGCGTTACGACAAGTCCTCGCACGCGCTGCTGATGCCGGTGACCATCGATCTCTATCCGGATCGCCTCGGCCGCTGCGGCGCGGACGGCGTCGGCAACGAAACCGAACAGGAACGCCGCGACACGCTCGATCTGCTCGTGAAGCGCGGCCTGCGCGGCCAGTTGCGCACCGGCAACCTGCTGACGAGCCAGTTGTATGTCGCCCTCGACTTCTTCCCGAAGGCGGGCCAGGCCAAAGTGACGATGAACGGCGACAAGATCGAACTGCCGACCGTGCCGAACACGCTCGACGAACTGCAACTGCAGATCGCGGACATCGCCCGCAAGATCGACAAGATTCCGTTCGACAAGATCGGCACCAACCTGAACGGCTCGCTGAAGAACACCAACGCGCTTTTCGACAAGCTCGACAAGGAAGTGCTGCCGGAAATGCGCGACACGCTCGGCCAAGCGAAGAAGACTTTCGGCGCAGCGCAGGCGACGCTGCAATCCGATTCGCCGATCCAATCCGACACGCGCCAGGCCATGCAGGAACTGACGCGCACGCTTCAATCGCTCAACGCGCTGGCGGACTATCTAGAACGTCATCCGGAATCGCTGTTGCGCGGCAAACAAGGAGAAAAACCATGAGGTTCGGCGCTTTGATCTCGGCTCTGGGCGCCGCAAGCGTGCTGGCGGCATGCGCATCGTCGCCGACGAGCCGTTTCTATACGCTATCCGGTCCGTCGAGCGCGGGCGTGCAGAGCACGGCGGCCGCGACGGTGCCGTTCTATTTCGAACTCGCGCCCGTCGACATGCCGCAGCAGGTCGCGAAAAACCAGCTCGTCGTGCAGACGAGCCCGGCGCAGGTCAAGGTGCTCGAGGAAGAGCGCTGGGCGTCACTGCCCGCCGACGAAGTGCGTCGCGCGCTGTCGGCCGATCTGACGCAGCGGCTAGGCTCGATCGACGTGTACGGCACGTCGCGCGCGGAATCGGCGACGGTGTATCGCGTGAAGGTGAACGTGCAGCGCTTCAAGTCGTGGCCGGGCGCGCAGGCCGTCATCGACGCGGTGTGGAGCGTGCGCGCGGCCGGCGCCGATGCGGTGCTGACCTGCCGCACGGTAGCGACCGAGCGCGTCGCGACCGGCTACGACGCACTGGTGGACGGGCATCGCAAGGCCGTCGACGAAATCGCGTCGGCGATCGTGAGCGGCGTACAGAGCCTCACCGCCCTGCCGGCATCCGCCAAGGGCAGCGTGCCGCGCCTGCCCTGTCCGGCCTCGGCGGGCGTGACGAACGCGAGTCTTCGGTGAGCGCGGCGCGTCCGGCATCGCGCCGGCGCGCCATGTTGTCGCAAGACGACACCGCCGTGATCCTCCATCCCAAATTCGCCGGGCGTTCGTGCGCGCCGGTTAAGATCATCGTCGCCAGCAATTCCGAAACAACCGCGAAGATTCGATGATGAAATTGATCGGTTCGCTCACCAGCCCGTTCGTCCGCAAGGTGCTCGTCATGGCGGAAAAGAAGATCGAATGCGAACTGGTGCTCGAGGACGTCTGGGCATCCGATTCCAAAATCCATGACTACAACCCGCTCGGCAAAGTGCCATGCCTGATCCTCGACGATGGCGAAGCGGTCTTCGATTCGCGTGTGATCGGCGAATTCCTCGATACGCTGACGCCGGTCGGAAAGCTGCTGCCGCAGGAACGCCGCGAACGCACCGAAGTGCGCTGCTGGGAAGCGCTGGCCAACAGCATGCTCGACGCCGCCGTGCTGATTCGCCTCGAAGGCACGATGCGCGACGAAAACCAGCGCAGCGAAGCGTGGGTCGCGCGTCAGCAGCTGAAGCTGGACGACGGCCTGCGCGCGATGTCGCGCGGCCTCGGTTCGAAGCAATGGTGTTCGGCGAACCGCTTCACGCTCGCGGATATCGCCTGCAGCTGCGCGCTTATCTGGATTTTCGCATGCCCCGATCTGAACTGGCGCGACGCGCATCCGACGCTCGACAAGTTCTACGCGCGGCTGTCGCAACGTCAGTCTTTCCTCGACACTCAGCCTAGCTGAAGGGCTGACGCGCGAAACGACGCGCGCGTTCGTTGCTCACCAAATTGAATCTACCGCTAGATAGACGCGCGGACAGAAAGTCGACCGCCTGTACCGACGCCGGTCTCATCGCATGCGAGAAAGGCGGGCGTGGCATCGGAAACTACCGACGACGCTTGCCAAGCGCCTGATTTTCCGCCCAAATTTATTTATCTGAAGGTAGATAATCCCACGCGAATACCAGTGTTTTTCACAGAGTCATCCACAGGCTCCAGCGGCGCGGCTAGCGCCTGACGGATTCAGCGACTTCGTCCAGACGCGCGCGGGTTTGAAACAACCGCGCGGCGAGCAGGCTGCCCTGGAAGGAACGCGGCGTAGAGCGAGCGCGCCGCCGCGTCGGGCTTGCCGCGGGCGTCGAGCGTGTCCTGCGCTTCGCCCTCCGCGAGAACCTTCATCAGCCAGTTTTCGTTTGCCTTGAAGAACGATTGCACGGCTTCGCGCACCTTCTCCGGCAACGGCTCGATTTCCGCCGCCAGCATGCCGCACAGGCACACGCGCCGGCCGTCGCCGACGATACGGCCGAATTGCCGCGCGTATCGATCCAGCTTCTTTTCGGCTGGCGCGGAGCTGTCGATGGCGTAGATCGTCGACATGACATCGGCGCTGTAGGCGTTCACCGCTTCGAGCGCCAGATCTTCCTTCGACGGAAAGTAGTAACGGATGCTCGATGTCTTGACCCCGACCAATTCAGACAAATCGCGATAGCTGAAGTCGTTGTAGCCACGCGTCATCATCAGCGACTGCGCGTGCTCCAG
Source organism: Caballeronia sp. BR6202001590007 (assembly GCA_029439495.1). Taxonomy (GTDB): domain Bacteria; phylum Pseudomonadota; class Gammaproteobacteria; order Burkholderiales; family Burkholderiaceae; genus Caballeronia. The sequence continues at coordinate 7,045 of JAQFVI010000361.1, read as the reverse complement.
CAGTGCTTCCCGCACGGTGTTCTTGTCCATCGGCATCGTGTTCGTGGATACGGTCGAGCGAATTTATCTATCGCTAGATAGACAGGATAGACAGTCAAGCACTTGTATCAAAAAAGCTTTTGAGTTTTGAGATTTGGACAGAACGCAAACCCCGGACTCGCCGGGGTTTGCCGTGACGTCAGCGCGCGGCGATCTGCGCTTCCTGTTCGATACCGTTTTCCCGTACCGCCGCCTGTTCGATGATGCCGCCGCCCAGGCAGACATCGCCCTGATAAAGCACGGCGGACTGGCCCGGCGTGACGGCCCATTGCGCGTCGTCGAAATGCAGCGCGAAGCGGCCGTCGTCGGCGCGTGCGANACTCGTATTGCCGGCGACGAGCGCATGCGACAGCAGCCATGGATGATCGTGTCCCTGCACCACGTAAAGCGTGTTGCTTGCCATGTCCTTGCCCGCGACGAACCACGGTTCGCCGCTGCCGTCCTTCGCCCCGCCGATGCCGATGCCCTTGCGCTGCCCGAAGGTGTAGAATGTAAGCCCGATATGTTCGCCGACGGTCTTGCCGTCGGGCGTTTTCATCGGACCGGGCTTTGTCGGCAAGTAACGGTTCAGAAACTCGCGAAACGGCCGCTTGCCGATGAAGCAGATGCCGGTCGAGTCTTTCTTCTTGGCGTTCGGCAAGCCGATCTGCGCAGCGATCTCGCGCACCTGCGTCTTCGGAATCTCGCCGAGGGGAAAGAGCGTCTTGGAAAGCTGCGCCTGATTCAGCCGATGCAGAAAGTACGACTGATCCTTGGTGGCGTCGGTGGCTTTCATCAACTGGAACAAGCCGTCGTGTTCGCGGACCCGCGCGTAGTGGCCGGTCGCGATGGTTTCGGCGCCCAGCGACATCGCGTGATCGAGAAACGCCTTGAACTTGATCTCGGCGTTGCAGAGCACGTCCGGATTCGGCGTGCGGCCAGCCGAATATTCGCGCAGGAATTCGGCGAACACGCGGTCCTTGTATTCGGCCGCGAAGTTGACCGCCTCGACGTCGATGCCGATCAGATCCGCGACGGAAACGACGTCGATCCAGTCCTGCCGCGTCGAGCAGTATTCGCCGTCGTCGTCCCAGTTCTTCATGAAGAGGCCAACCACATCGTAGCCCTGCTCCTTCAGAAGCCATGCCGTCACCGACGAATCGACGCCGCCCGACATGCCCACCATTACTCTTCGCTTGCTCATAAGAATCCCGCGATCGAAACCGCGCGTTGAATCCGATGCCGCCGACCGCGGCTTTCGTTGGGTTCGTCGCGCTCGCCGGACGGGCGCTCAGGCCCGCACGACCGGTGCGACCGAGTGCGTATGAATGAAATCGAGTGGCACGCGCCGCCCGGCGAGATAGTCCTCGACGCATTTCAGCACGATCGGCGTGTGGTGCCGGTCCGCCGACGCGCGCAGTTCCTCGTGAGTGAGCCACATGGCCCGGACGATGCCTTCGTCCAGCGCGCGCCCGGAGACTTCCTCGCCCGCCGTGCCGCAAAACGTGAAGCGCAGATACGTGACGTCGCCCATCGGCCGCGCGAAATGCGTCATATACGCGCCGACTAGCGCCTGCGGCTCGAAGCGGTGCGCCGTCTCTTCGAGCGTCTCGCCCGCTTCCAGATGACCCGCCGGCTAGTTGATCCGCAGCCCGGCGGACGTGTGTTCCTCGATGACGAGAAAGCGGCCGTCTCGCTCCACGACCGCAGCCACCGTTACATGGGAGGCCCAAGTGTCTGATTTCATGGTCCGATATTTTACCGTCCCGTCGCCGAACACGCACGCGACGGCCTAGGGAAAGCGCTGATGCGAACAAGTGCGAACACGGTCCGGATCAATTCTGACATGCAAAATCTTCGGTTACAGTGGCAATACTCGCCGTTCCAGCATTTGAAATAAAACTCAGCCAGGGAACCTTCGACCACGGAGGCCCCGAAACAGGGAGATTCAATATGCACATCGGAGTGCCTGCCGAGACGCGGGCGAACGAGGCGCGCGTCACCGCCACGCCGGAAACGGTCAAAAAGCTGGTGACGCAGGGGCATCGAGTGTCGGTGCAGAGCGGCGCGGGCCTGCCGACGAAGTTACGAAGTTATATAGACGACGTATATAGACGACGCCTACGCACAGGCGGCCCCGAGTTCGAGGGCCGGCGCGGAGACAACTGCCCGCTCACCGCAGTCGATCAGGTCGTGATGAAGCATGGCGTGCATATCGTCGGTCACACCAACCTCGCGTCGATGGTCGCCGCCGATGCCTCGGCGCTCTACGCGCGCAACCTGCTCGACTTCCTGAAATTGATCCTCACCAGGAAGGCACGCTCGCCATCGACCTCGCGGACGACATCGTCGCGGCCACGCTTCAGTACCGCGACGGACAAGTCACGCGGCCCGCCGCCTGAACCCACACGGAGAAGAACATGGACGTCATCAATCACACGGTGATCAACCTCATCATCTTCGTGCTGGCCATCTATGTCGGCTACCACGTCGTATGGAACGTCACGCCCGCGCTGCATACGCCTCTGATGGCGGTGACCAATGCGATCTCGGCCATCGTGATCGTCGGCGCGATGCTCGCGGTCGGCCTGACCGTGGGCGGCGCGGGCAAGTTTTTCGGCACGCTCGCCGTGCTGCTCGCGGCGGTGAACGTGTTCGGGGGCTTTCTCGTCACGCGGCGAATGCTGGAGATGTTCAAGAAGAAAGAGCCGAAAAAGCTGCCGGGCAAGGAGGGCGCGTAAATGAGCCTGAACGTCGTCACCCTGCTCTATCTCGTCGCCTCGGTGTGCTTCATTCAGGCACTGAAAGGCTCGTCCAATCCGAAGACCGCGCGCATCGGCAACACCTTCGGCATGGCCATCGCCATCCTCACCACGCTCGCGCTGATCGTGAAACAGGCCGCGTATCTGCAGGTCAATCTCGCGCTCGGGCTGTCGCTGCTGTTCGTGGCGCTAATCGGCGGCGCGGCGGGCGCGTATATCGCGGCGAAGGTCGAGATGACCAAGATGCCCGAACTGGTCGCGGCCATGCACTCGCTGATCGGTCTCGCGGCGGTGTGCATCGCGTACGGCGTGGTCGTGGAGCCGTCCGCGTTCGGTCTTGTCGCGCCCGGCGAGCCGATTTCCTACGGCAACCACGTCGAGCTGTTCATCGGCACCTTCGTCGGCGCGACCACGTTCTCGGGTTCGGTCTCATCGCGTTCGCGCTCGGCGTGCTGATCATCATCCCGATCGGCGGCGCAGACATGCCGGTGGTGGTGTCAATGCTCAATTCGTACTCGGGCTGGGCGGCGGCGGGCATCGGCTTCTCGCTGAACAATCCGATGCTGATCATCGCCGGGTCGCTGGTCGGTTCCTCGGGCGCGATCCTGTCCTACATCATGTGCAAGGTGATGAACCGCTCGTTCTTCAACGTTATTCTCGGTGGCTTCGGCGGCGAGGCGGGTGGCGAGGCGGGCGGCGCGGCATCAGGCGTCGCGACGGAACAGTGCCCGGTGAAATCCGGTTCCGCCGACGATGCCGCGTTCATGCTCGGCAATGCCGAAACCGTGGTGATCGTGCCGGGTTACGGTCTGGCCGTCGCGCGCGCAGCATGCGCTGAAGGAACTGACGGACAAGCTGGTCGAAAAAGGCATCGACGTGCGCTACGCGATTCATCCGGTCGCCGGGCGCATGCCGGGCCACATGAACGTGCTGCTCGCCGAAGCCGAAGTGCCCTACGAATTCGTGCAGGAGATAGAGGACATCAACAGCGAGTTCGGTCAGACGGACGTGGTGCTGGTGCTCGGCGCGAACGACGTGGTGAATCCGGCGGCAAAGACCGATCCGAAGTCGCCGATCGCCGGCATGCCGATTCTCGAGGCGTACAAGGCGCGCACGATCATCGTGAACAAGCGCTCGATGGCGGCGGGCTAAGCCGGTCTCGACAACGAGCTGTTCTACATGGACAAGACGATGATGGTGTTCGGCGACGAAAAGAAAGTGGTCGAAGACATGATGAAAGCCGTGGAATGATCCACGCGCCGCATGCGGCGTGAATCCGCGCGCCGGCCTTCGGAAACGAAGCGCCGGCGTTTTCGTCTGGATGGCGCGTGCCGGGAAGCGAACGGGATGGCCCGACAATACCGCCTTTAACGTTCCTCCCTGCTGCATATGTCCTCCCCTCTTTTCGACTGGTTTGTCCCCTGCCAGCGCGGCCTCGAAGCATCGCTCGCCGCCGAACTCGCGGAGATCGGGAACGCCATGTCGCCGGCGCGCAACTCACGGGCGCGGGTTCGCTGAACGTCGGCGCGCAGGTTCCCGGCGGCGTGCATTTCCGGGGCGGCTGGGTCGCGGGCATGGCGGCGAACCTGCACTCGCGCATCGCGAGCCGCGTGCTGATGAAGATCGCGCAAGGCCCGTATCGCAACGAGCACGACATCTACGAACTCACTCATCGCCAGCGCTGAGAGCAGTGGTTCATGCCGAACCAGACGATGCGCGTCGATCTCACGGCCATCAAGTCGCCGGTCAAGAGCCTCGAATTCACGACGCTGCGCGTGAAGGACGCCGTGTGCGACCGCCTGCGCGATCTGAGCGACGCGCGTCTGAGCATCGACACCGCGCAACCGGACATGCGCGTCTTCGTCTTCCTGACGGCGAACGAATGCACGCTCTACCTCGATACCTCCGGCGAACCGCTCTTCAAGCGCGGCTGGCGTCTGGACAAGGGCGCCGCGCCGCTGCGCGAAAATCTCGCGGCGGGCATTCTGCGCCTGACCGGCTGGACGCCCGGCACGCCGTTGTTCGATCCGATGTCGGCAGCGGCACCTTCCTCACGAAAGCCGCGCAGACCGCGCTGAACATCACGCCGGGCCTCGAACGACGCTTCGGCTTCGAAAAACTGAAGCCGTTTCATCCGGGGATGTGGCAAAAGCTCAAGGCCGGCGCGCTCGAAGCGAAGCGCGCCGCGCGTCCGAAGGACGGCCTCGTCGATATCTTCGGCAGCGACATCTCCGGCGACATGCTCGAGAAGGCGCGCGCGCGAATCTGAGCCGCGCGGGCATCCCCGAACTCGCGCTCAAGCAGCTCGTCGCGCGCAACATGACGCTGCCGACCGACGCGCCGGGCATCCTCGTTGCGAATCCGCCGTATGGCGAGCGGATTTCACCGTGCTGACGTCCGACCGCAAGCTGCCGGGCTTGATGCGCCTGCGCGAGTCGACCAAGACGCCGCTTTTCAACGGCGCGCTCGAATGCCGGCTGTTCCGCTTCGATCTGGTGGTGGGCAGCGTGCGGCACCGCGCTTCCGGGGAATGACACATAAGAAAGAGGCTCCTTCGGGTGGCTTTCGGGCAGTATGCGGCGCACGCCCGCAACGGGCGATTCGGCCGAACGGCATAGGCCGATTTGCATCCTGGCACCTCGCGGGATGCGCGCTCCATACTGTGTCGCGCGGCCGCTCGTGCCGATCTCTGCTGGCCGAACGGCCAGGTCGCACCGCCTTGGACGCGGCGCTACAATCGGCCCATGAACTCAATCTCCGAACTCGCTCAACTGATCGCCGTCGACGTCTATCGCCAACGCCGCGCACGCGTCCTCGCGGCATTACGCAAGCGGGGCGGCGGCATCGCCTTCATCCGGACCGCACCGGAAGTCATGCGCAATCGCGACACCGACTATCCGTACCGGCACGACAGCTACTTCTACTTTCTGACCGGCTTCGACGAACCCGAAGCGGCGCTCGTGCTGAACGCGAGCGCCAGAGACGGCGATGCCGCATCGATCCTCTTCTGCCGCGAAAAGAACGCCGAGCGGGAAACCTGGGAAGGGTTTCGCTTCGGTCCCGAGGCCGCGTGCACCGCGTTCGGTTTCGACGCCGCGTTCGCCATTGATGCGCTCGACACCGACATGCCGCATCTGATCGCCGATCAACCCGCGATGCACTACGCGCTCGGCACTTCCGCGGAACTCGACGAACGCGTGCGCGGCTGGCTCGACGACGTCCGGTCCCGTAGCCGCACCGGCGTGCGCACGCCGGGCGAGGCGCGCCATCTGCTGCCGCTCATCGACGAGATGCGCTTGGTAAAGGACGAGCACGAATTGTCGATCATGCGCCGCGCGGCTTCGATCTCCGCCGAAGCGCACCGGCGCGCGATGCGCACCACGCTCCCCGGCATGCGCGAGTACGAAATCGAAGCCGAATTGCTCTATACATTCCGGCGTCACGGCGCGCAGGCGCCCGCCTACGGATCGATCGTCGCTGCCGGCGCGAACGCGTGCGTGCTTCACTATCCGGCGGGCAACGCGATCGCGCGCGACGGCGACCTGATTCTCATCGACGCCGCCTGCGAACTCGATGGCTACGCATCGGACATCACGCGCACCTATCCGGCGAGCGGCCGCTTCACGCCGGCGCAGCGCGAGCTGTACGACATCGTGCTCGCCGCGCAGTACGCCGCAGTCGACGCGACGCGCGCTGGCGTGAGCTTCGACGCGCCACATCAGGCCGCGGTCAAAGTGCTGTCGCAAGGCCTGCTCGATACGGGCATCCTCGATAAGACGAAGTTCGGCGGCGTCGACGACGTGATCGCGGAGCGTGCCTACGCGCGCTTCTACATGCATCGGACGGGGCACTGGCTTGGCATGGACGTGCACGACGCGGGCGACTATCGCGAAGCCGACGGACCGCTCGACGAGCAGGGCGCGCGGCCGTGGCGCACGCTCGCCGAAGGCAACGTGTTCACCATCGAACCAGGCCTCTACGTGCGCGCCGCCGAGGACGTGCCCGAGCGCTACCGGGACATCGGCATCCGCATCGAGGACGACGCGGTCGTCACGGCGAACGGCTGCGAACTCATCACGCGCGAGGTGCCCGTCGATGCCGACGAAATCGAAGCATTGATGCGCGAATCCCGGCGAGACCCATCATGAGCGACGTTCCGAACGAGCACGCCCACACGCACGCACAGCCGCACACGCCGCAGGCGGACGATGCGCCCTTCGACTACGACATCGCCATCGTCGGCGCGGGACCGGTCGGGCTCGCAC
>JAQFVI010000360.1 GCA_029439495.1 Caballeronia sp. BR6202001590007 | reverse complement strand
GGGGTCTTTAAGCTCTCGTCCTGCGTCATCGGCCCTAAGCGTCTTCAATGCTAGGACCGTCTTTTTTGACAAGTCGCGCTCCCTCGCGTAGACACCCCGCTTAAACCCTCCCACAAAACGACGAAATGTGGTGAACCTCGATGAAACACGCGAAACCACGCTATTCGGCGCAAAGGTATGCTGTGTGGGGGTTTCACAGGATAGGCAAGACAGGCGGAAACAGGCTGACTTGGGTCATGACGGTCTCCGAGTTGTGGAAGTCTCGACATCCTAGCAAGTGATGTTCCGAAAGATCAACGCCCGTCTCAACTTCGTTTGCGCCTTGCCGTTAACCGGTAGACACAATGAGCGAACGGGCGACGTCTTGCAACTCGACTTCCGTCGCCTAGCAGTCCTTCAACCCACTTGCTCCAACGGAGTCGGCAGCATGCGCAGCTTCACCAAAATATTCGTGCGCGACGAGCGCGGCATCAGCGCGATGGAATACGCACTTCTCGCGACCTGTGCCGTGGTCGCGCTCGGCACGATCGCGGGAGCGTTCAAACCAACGTGCAAAGATGGTTCAGTTTCCTCAGTGCGACGGTATCGGCAGCGCAGGCGAAGGCGAACTGACTGCCGACACTGCGGCATCAACCGTCAGACGGTAATATCGAAAAATCCACTTGTATGTCATGTAGTTAAGCTATAGTCTTAAAGTGACATATAAGGACGGCTACCGATGCCCTCGATTGCCAACGCCGCTTGCGACACGCGGACTCGCCCCGATCCCAAACGCTCCATGCTGCACTCGCAAATCGCGAGACGGTTCGTCGAAGCCGACGCCGAGCACGTTCGCATCACCCAGTTCGGGCGCATCTATCCGGGCGGCAGCCGCTATGTGAGCGTCACCGCGCGCCGGCACGGCAGGCGCTTCGCGCTGTATTTCTTCCATCACGGCATCGATGACTGGCGTACCTATCCGCCGCGCAGAGTCGGGCCGAGCATCGTCTACTGGTCGGTCGACATGGCGGGCGAGCACATTAGCGACGCGCGACGCTCGATCGCGCTGTCGTCGCCGAGCGCTCCTGAATATCGCGCAAGCGACAGGCGAAAAGAAGCCGCGATATGTTCGCGGCTTCTCGCGGCTTCTTCTTCCCACGCCGATCCGCTCAATGCCCAAGCAGATCGATCACCTTCAGCAGATCCTTCCTCAACTGATCGACATCGACGGCGGATGCCGCTTCCGGCGCATCGGCTTCCGCGGTCTCGGTTTCGTCGCTCGTCGCTCTGCCCTGGGAGTCCAGACGATTGCGCGCGCCGTTGATCGTGAAGCCCTGCTCGTAGAGCAACTCGCGGATTCGCCTGATCAGCAGCACCTCGTGATGCTGATAGTAGCGGCGATTGCCCCGTCGCTTGACCGGCCTTAACTGCGTGAACTCCTGTTCCCAATAGCGCAGCACATGCGGTTTGACACCGCACAACTCGCTGACTTCGCCAATCGTGAAATAACGTTTGGCCGGGATCGGAGGCAAGACGACTTTTTCCATCGTCGATCAACCATCGTGGTTATTATTGATGTCGATTGAAGCGCGAAGGTCAAACAGCGAAAACGCGCGCTACAATAGCGCGCGTTCGGCAGGGGCAAGGCTTCAGCGGGTAATACCCGATTCCGCTCCCGTTTCGACCAGCGCCTTCAGCTTCTGGCTTGCATGAAACGTCACGACACGCCGCGCCGCGATCGGGATGGCTTCGCCCGTCTTCGGGTTGCGTCCGGGGCGTTGAGGCTTGTCGCGCAATTGGAAGTTGCCGAAGCCAGACAGCTTGACGCTATCGCCGCTTTCCAGCGCATCGCGGATCACTTCGAAGAACGCTTCGACCATGTCCTTGGCCTCGCGCTTGTTCAGACCGACATGGTCGAACAGCATCTCGGCCAGCTCGGCCTTGGTCAGCGTCGGCGTGTCGCCAGAAGCGCCGCCGTTCGAAGTCGCGGTATCTCGGGTCATGGCGCTACGCTGCGCCGAAAGAAGGGCTTCGAAATCACTCGAGTTCATTTAGTTCATATCGGTAAAACGGCGTATGACATGTGAAGCTGGGGCCAACTGCAGGCTAGCCTCGCAACCGCGCGCCGTGTACTCGAGCCAGGCGATCCACCAGTGTTTTAATGGCCGTATCGACCGTTTCGTCCCGTAGCGTGCCGCCAGTATCTTGCAACGTTACACGGAAGGCAAGACTTTTCTCATGTGCCGCCAGGCCTCCGTAAGCATTTGATTTTGGACGAAATTCGTCGAAAAGCGCAACCCTCGTGACGACCTTGCAGGCGGGTTCCGAACGGGCATTTTCCAGCTCGTCGAGCAGCGTTTGAACCGCCACGTTTTGATCGACGACGACCGCGATATCGCGACGCACCGGCGGAAATTTCGACACATCCGAAGGCGCCGCGAGCGCGCGTTCCATCAGCGATTCGGCATCGATTTCGAACAGGATGGGCGCGTGCGGCAGATCGTACTTCTGCAGCCAGCGCGGATGCAGTTCGCCGATCCAGCCGACCGCGCGCCCGCCGACTTCGATGCGCGCCGAGCGTCCCGGATGCAGCGCAGGGTGCTCGGCCTTCACGAAGCGCAGCACAACCGGCGCGAACAGCGCCTCGACATCGCCCTTCACGTCGAAGAAATCGACATTGCGCGACGCCGCGCCCCACTGTTCGTCGATCACCGGGCCATACGCGAGACCGCCGATCATCTTCGGCTGCGCGAAGCCCTCGACCGCGAGTTCGCCCGCCTTCACCGATGCATCGGCGAGGAACACGCGCCCTGCCTCGAACACGCGCACGCGATCCGCGCGGCGGTTCAGGTTGTAGCGCAGCACTTCAATCAGGCTGCCGAACATCGTCGTGCGCATGACCGACAACTGGCTCGCGATCGGGTTCAGCAGTTTCACCGGCTTGTCGTTGCCGGCGAAATCGCGTTCCCATTCGGCATCGACGAAGCTGAAGTTCACCGTTTCCGCGTAATCGCGCGCGGCCACCGCATGGCGCAGCGCGTGGATCGAACGTCTGGTTTCGTTGGTGCGGCGCATTTCGCTGCGCGCGACCGGAGGGCGCACCGGAATCTTCTCGAAACCGTAGATGCGCGCGACTTCCTCGATCAGGTCTTCCTCGATCTCGATATCGAAGCGATACGGCAGCGGCGTCACCTTGAAGGTTTCGCCGTCGCGCTCGAAGGCCAGATTCAGACGCGTGAAAATGTCCGCGATCTCGTCCGCGCCGATCTCGACGCCGATGATGCGCCGCGCACGCGCCACGCGCATCGCAACCGGATTGCGATCGGGCACGTTGACGATCTGATCGTCGACCGGACCGGTCTCGCCGCCGCAGATATCGAGAATCAGGCGCGAGATGCGCTCGATGTGCTCGACCGTGGTCGAATAATCGACGCCGCGCTCGAAGCGATGCGCCGCATCCGTCGAGAAGTTGTACTTGCGCGCGCGGCCGCGGATCGCGTCGGGCCACCAGAACGCGGCTTCAAGATAGATGTTGGTGGTGTCGAGCGTGACCGCCGTGCTGTCGCCGCCCATGATGCCCGCGAGCGATTCGACCTGCCGGTCGTCCGCGATGACGCCGACGGTTTCATCGAGTTCGACGGTATTGCCGTTGAGCAGCTTGAGCGATTCGCCCTTCCTGCCCCAGCGCACTTCGACCGCGCCGTGGATCTTGTCGAGGTCGAATACGTGGGTCGGACAGCCGAATTCGAGCATCACGTAATTGGAGATGTCGACGAGCGCCGAAATGCTGCGCTGACCCGCGCGTTCGAGGCGTTCGACCATCCATTGCGGCGGCTTCGCGTGCGCGTTTACGCCGCGGATCACGCGGCCCGAGAAGCGGCCGCACAGGTCCGGCGCGGCGATCTTCACCGGCAGCTTTTCGTCGAGCTTCGTTTCGACGGCGGGCATGTCCAGCGTCTTCAGCGGCGCGCCGGTGATCGCGGCGGTTTCGCGCGCGACGCCGAACACCGACAGACAGTCGACCTTGTTCGGCGTAAGCTTGATCTCGAACACCGTGTCGTCGAGATTGAGCGCCTCGCAGATATCCTGGCCGACCTTCGCCTCCGGCGGCAGGATCAGCAGTCTGCTGTGATTTTCCGACAGCTTCAGTTCGCGCGCCGAGCACAGCATGCCCTGGCTATCGATGCCGCGCAGCTTGGTCGGCTTGATCGCAAACGGCTCGCCGCCCGCCTCGACTGGCGGCAGCACCGCGCCGATCAGCGCGACCGGCACCTTGATGCCCGGCGCCACGTTCGGCGCGCCGCACACGATGTTGAGCTGCTCGCCCGTGCCCGCATCGACCTGACAGACATTGAGCTTGTCCGCGTTCGGATGCTTGGCCACTTCGAGCACCTGACCGACGACGATCTTCGAGGTCGGCGGCGCGACCGGACGCAGGTCTTCGACTTCGAGACCGGCCATCGTCAGCGCGTGCGCGAGTTCGTCCGTGCTCAGTTTGGGATCGACGAAACTGCGGAGCCAGGATTCTGGGAATTGCATGTGTGTCTACGTTCGAAATGTTTGGAGTCTCTTGATCGGCCGCGTTGCTGCCAGCCGATCACCGCGGGCTGAACGTCGTCAGGCGAACTGACGCAGGAAGCGCAGATCGTTCTCGAAGAACAGGCGCAGGTCCTGCACGCCGTAGCGCAGCATCGTCAGACGCTCGAGGCCACTGCCGAACGCGAAGCCGATATAGCGCTCCGGGTCGAGCTCCATGTTGCGGATGACGGTCGGATGCACCTGACCCGAACCGGAGATTTCCAGCCATTTGCCCGCGTTCTTACCGTGTTCGAACATCATGTCGATCTCGGCGGACGGCTCCGTAAACGGGAAATACGACGAACGGAAGCGCACGAGGATGTCGTCACGCTCGAAGAACTTTTTCAGAAAATCGGTGTAGACGCCCTTGAGGTCCACGAAGCTAATGTTCTCTTCGATCCACAGGCCTTCGACCTGGTTGAACATCGGCGAGTGAGTCGCGTCGCTGTCCACTCGATAGGTGCGGCCCGGCACGATCACCTTGATCGGCGGCTTGTTCATACGCGCGTAGCGCACTTGCATCGGGCTCGTGTGCGTGCGAAGCAGCAGCGGCCGGCCGTCGGCGTCCTTGCCGTCGACGTAGAAGGTGTCCTGCATCGAACGCGCCGGATGGTTTTTCGGGCTGTTCAGTGCCGTGAAATTGAACCAGTCGGTTTCGATCTCTGGACCGTCGGCGACGTCGAAGCCGATCGTGCCGAAGATTTGCTCGACGCGCTCCCAAGTCTGCATCACCGGATGCAGGGAGCCCTTGCCCGCGCCGCGCCCGGGCAGCGTGACGTCGATGGCTTCGGCGGCGAGACGCTGGTTCAGCAAGGCGTCGGCGAGCGCCTGGCGACGCGCGTTCAGCGCGGCTTCGACTTGCTGCTTCGCCTGGTTAATGCTCGCGCCTTCGGTCTTTTTCGTTTCCGGATCGAGCTTGCCCAGACCTTTGAGCAGTTCGGTCAGCGCGCCGGACTTGCCGAGAAAGCGAGCCTTCTCGTTTTCGAGCGTGTTGGCATCGGTGGCGTTTTCAAAGGCGCTTTTCGCGTCCGCGACAATCTTGTCCAGATCCATTGATCCCATCTTCTAACGTCGAATGTTCAACTGAGGTTCGGTTTTGCTCATCCACGCGCCCCATTTCCTGCCGCGCATGCGATATGCAAATCGTCCGACCAACAAAAACGGGGCTCGGTGAGAGCCCCGTTTTCTGTCTTCGCGCCGCCGTGTACGACCGGCGGAACTCAGGCGAACCACGCAGCGCAGTACTAATTTCGCAATTAGGCTGCAACGGCGGCTTTCACCTGCTGGACAATCGCAGCAAAAGCAGACTTGTCGAACACAGCCATGTCAGCCAGCACCTTGCGGTCGAGTTTGATCGACGCCTTCGTCAAGCCGTTGATGAACACGCTGTACGTCATATCGTGCTGACGCACCGCCGCGTTGATACACGTGATCCACAGTGCGCGGAACACACGCTTCTTGTTGCGGCGATCGCGGTAAGCGTACTGGCCTGCGCGCATGACCGCCTGCTTGGCGATGCGATAGACGTTATTGCGACGGCCGCGGTAACCCTTGGCCAGGCGGATGATCTTCTTGTGACGGGCCCGTGCGGTAACCCCACGTTTTACTCGAGGCATCTTGCTCTCCTTGGAGTGTCAGTTGAGGTTAGGCGAACGGCAGCATTGCGCGAACGGAGTTCAGATCGGAATCGTGAATGGCCGTGACGCCACGCAGATGGCGTTTGTTCTTCGTGGTTTTCTTGGTAAGAATGTGGCGCTTGAACGCTTGAACGCGCTTGACGGTACCGCCCGGACGCACCACAAAGCGCTTTGCAGCACTCCTCTTGGTCTTCATCTTCGGCATGAAACAACTCCAGTTTATTAGATGGTCATGGGTGTGCGGCTGATCCGCCCGACTGCGACGAACCCCTTTCCGCCCTTCGAAACCCATGCTCCACTTATTTGCATACGGCTCGGTGAAGAACCGTTGCTTTTCGTGACCGACGCCGCCGAGGCAACGCCGATCCGAAACTTCCGGCAGTGCCGCACCATCCGCCTTTCGACGGCGCGCGATCCACTGCCTCACTACCTGACGGTTACTTGGCCTTCTTTTTAGGCGCAAGCACCATGATCATCTGGCGGCCTTCCATCTTCGGCATTTGCTCGACCTGACCGTATTCGTCCAGATCGGACTTCAGGCGTTCGAGCATGCGCATGCCGATTTCCTGGTGCGCCATTTCGCGACCGCGGAAACGCAACGTGATTTTCGTCTTGTCGCCGTCTTCGAGGAAGCGCGTGAGGTTGCGAAGCTTGACGTTGTAGTCGCCGTCGTCCGTGCCGGGGCGGAATTTGACTTCCTTCACCTGCACGATCTTCTGCTTCAGTTTTGCCTCGTGCTGCTTCTTCGCTTCCGAGTACTTGAACTTGCCGTAATCCATCAAACGGCAAACAGGCGGAGAGGCCTGCGGCGCGATTTCGACGAGATCCACATCGAGCTGTTCCGACTGACGGAAAGCCTCGGCCAGTTTCACGATTCCGAGCGGCTCGTTGTCCACTCCAACCAGGCGCACTTCCGGCGCGGTAATTTCACCGTTGATGCGATGTGACGACTTATCAGTAGCGATGTTACGTTTCCTCGAAAAATGAAAAACAAGCCGCGCTGCGAGTGACTTACTTGAATGCCCGCACTTCCTCTTGCAGGCGCTCGAGAAATGCGTCAACCGGCATCATGACACCGAGATCGACACCGCCACGAGCACGTACGGCTACGGTATTCGCGTCACGCTCCTTGTCCCCCACGACCAGCAAATAGGGAACCTTCTGCAGCGTATGCTCGCGTATTTTATAGCTAATCTTCTCGTTGCGCAAATCGGACTCCACTCTAAGCCCTTGTTTTTGCAACGATTGGGCCAGGCTTCGCGCGTAATCCGCCTGACTTTCAGCAATATTCAGCACGACAGCCTGGATCGGCGAAAGCCACGGCGGCATTGCACCAGCATGGTGCTCGATCAGAATGCCGAGGAAACGCTCCATCGAGCCGACGATCGCGCGATGAAGCATGATCGGACGGCGGCGGCCGTTGTCTTCCGCGACGTATTCCGCGCTGAGGCGTTCCGGCAGCACCATGTCGAGCTGCAAGGTGCCGCATTGCCACGAGCGGCCGAGCGCATCCTTGATGTGGTACTCGATCTTCGGACCGTAGAACGCGCCCTCGCCGTCGAGTTCTTCCCACTGCAGGCCGCACGCGGTCAGCGCTTCGCGTAGACCTTGTTCCGCGCGATCCCAGGTTTCGTCGGTGCCCGCGCGCTGTTCAGGGCGCAGCGACAGCTTGATGTCGATGTGATCGAATCCGAAATCCTTGTACACGCTCATCGCCAGCGTGTTGAACGCGATGGATTCTGCAATGAATTGATCTTCTGTGCAGAAAATGTGGGCGTCGTCCTGAACGAAGCCGCGCACGCGCATCAGGCCGTGCAGCGCGCCGGACGGCTCGTTTCGGTGACACGAACCGAATTCCGCATAGCGCAGCGGCAGATCGCGGTACGAGCGCAGCCCGTGGTTGAACACCTGGACGTGGCCCGGGCAGTTCATCGGCTTGATCGCGTAGTCGCGCTTTTCCGACTCGGTCGTGAACATATTTTCACAATAGTTCTGCCAGTGACCGGACGCTTCCCACAGCGAGCGATCCATGACCATCGGAGTCTTGATCTCGAGGTAGCCGGCTTCGTTTACGCGGCGGCGCATGTACTGCTCAACCTGCTGCCACAGCGACCAGCCCTTGGGATGCCAGAACACCATGCCCGGGGCTTCGTCCTGCAGGTGGAACAGGTCGAGCTGCTTGCCGAGCTTGCGGTGATCGCGCTTCTCGGCTTCCTCGAGCATGTGCAGGTACTGATCCTGATCTTCCTTCTTCGTCCACGCGGTGCCGTAGATGCGCTGAAGCTGCTCATTCTTCGAGTCGCCGCGCCAGTACGCGCCGGCGACCTTCATCAGCTTGAAGACCTTCAGCTTGCCGGTGGACGGCACATGGGGCCCGCGGCACAGATCGGTGAAGCTGCCGTGTGAGTACAGCTTGATTTCGTCGCTCGACGGAATCGACTCGATGATCTCTGCCTTGTACTTCTCGCCGATGCTCTTGAAGTAGTTGACCGCTTCGTCGCGCGAGATGACGCAGCGCGATACCGGCTCATCCTTCTTGACGAGTTCCCGCATGCGCTTTTCGATCTTTTCGAGGTCTTCGGGCGTGAAAGGACGGTTATACGAGAAGTCGTAGTAGAAACCGTTGTCGATGACCGGCCCGATGGTCACCTGCGCCTCCGGAAACAGATCCTTGACCGCGTAGGCCAGCAGGTGGGCGGTCGAATGGCGAACGACATCAACGCCTTCCGGGTCCTTGTCGGTGACGATGGCGAGCGACGCGTCCTTGTCGATCAGAAACGACGTGTCGACGAGTTCGCCGTTGAGCTTGCCGGCGAGCGCAGCCTTGGCGAGGCCCGCGCCAATCGATGCCGCGACTTTCGCGACGGTCACCGGGTGGTCGTATTGACGGACCGACTCATCAGGCAAACGTACCGAAACCATATCGTTCTCCAAGACGCCGGCGAGCGCCGGATAAATTCGTTTTAGCATTGCTCCGCGATATCGGATGGAAAATCGAGGGACAAAAAAATGCGGCCCCGCCGCTATCGAGGGGCCGCATTCACTTTTCACATATACCGCGAAACATTTTGGCAGAAGACGAGGCAGAAAGCGAATTAGGTCCTCGACTAGCGTCGCTCCGAAACTGTTTCGGTCAACGTTCGACGTGCCATTTGTATTCGCCTTTTGCGCTAAGCGCTTCTTGCGGTTTGAAACCCGCGAATGACTTCGCTGAATTTCGATTTTCGTTGGTAGGCTCGATTGGACTCGAACCAACGACCCCCACCATGTCAAGGTGATGCTCTAACCAGCTGAGCTACGAGCCTGAAAGAAACAAAATTATATGGAGCGTTTCGGATCTTGGCAAGTGTTTGTCTGCGGAAAATCCAAAATTATTCGCCGATCCTTCGCCAATCCCGATCCGCGGCTCATCCAAGACGAACCCGGCCTAAAGCACGCCGCGATGTGCGGATCACGCCGCCCACTTCCCCGAGCAAGGTGCACGCGCGCTGAAAATCTGCGCCGAATTCGACACCTCGACGGTGAACTGCATGAACGCGATATTGCGGTGGCTCTGGCTCTTCACGCCGATCACGTTGATCTTCTCGCGCGCGAAGACTTCGGAGATATCGCACAGCAGTCCCTGCCGGTCCGCCGCTTCGGCCGTCAGATCCACCGGATAGACCGACGATCCGCGTCCGTCCATGACGTCGGCCGACCAGGTCGTGTGCAGCACGCGTTCGGGCAAGCGCTGCGTCATGCGCTTGAAGGTCGCGCAATCGGAGCGATGGATCGACATGCCCTTGCCACGAGCACGCCCGACGAAGCGCCGAGCGCGACGCTCTACCCGCTGCTGCGCTTTTCGAACTGCTCGGGCGCCTTCGGTTCCGGCTCGGGCGGCGGCGCATCGCTCAGGGCCTGTTCGATATTGCGCAGACTGAACTCGTCCTTCCCGACCGCCGCGTACAACTCCTCGGGCGCCTTGAAGCCGAGCCTCGCGGCAAGCTGATCGAGACTGACCGACGTTTTGCCTTCCCTTTGCAAGGTCTTTTCGACGATCGCGCGCCCTGCCGCGATGTTCTCGGCCGTATCGGCGGCGTTGAACCACGCGCGCACCTTCTGCCGCGCGCGCGGGCTCTGCAGATAACCGAGTTGCGGATTGAGCCAGTCGCGCGACGGCCCGCCGTCCTTCACGGTGACGATTTCCACTGTCTGACCGTTCTGCAGCGGCGTGTTGAGCGACACCATCGCGCCGTCGATGCGTGCGCCCCGGCAACGATGCCCCAGCAGGTGATACGCGAAATCAATCGCGGTCGAGCCGTGCGGCAGCGAAATGACGCGCGCCTGAGGCGTCAGCACGTAGATGTGGTCGTCGTCGAGCGTGGCATCTCGCAGATGCTGCCAGCCGCGCGGCTCGCCGTCGCCATCGCCTTCGACGTTGTCTTTCCACGCGAGCAGCTGACGCAGCCACGCGATCTTCTCGTCGTACTTCTCGCTCGCCGTCACCGCGCCCGCGTAGCCGCGCGTGCCCGCTTCCTTGTAACGCCAGTGCGCGGCCACGCCGTATTCGGCGAACTGATGCATCTCGTGCGTGCGGATCTGCACTTCGAACGCGCGCCCGTCGTCGCCGATCACGACCGTGTGCAGCGATTTGTAGCCGTTCGGCTTAGGCCGCGAAATGTAGTCGTCGAATTCGCGCGGCACCGGCTGCCACAGGTTGTGCACGATGCCGAGCACGGTGTAGCAATCTTTGATGTCGCCGACGATCACGCGAAACGCCCGCACGTCGTGCAGTTGCGAGAAGTCGAGATGCTTGCCGCGCATCTTCTTCCAGATGCTGTAGATATGCTTCGGCCGGCCGTTGACTTCGGTCTTCAGATGCGCGGTTCGAGTTCCTTCTGCAGCCGCGCGATGGCGTCCGTCACGTAGGTTTCGCGCTCGACGCGCTTCTCGTCGAGCAGCTTCGCGATGCGCTTGTACGTCACCGGATCTTCGAAGCGGAACGACAGGTCCTCCAGTTCCTACTTCAATTGCCAGATGCCGAGCCGATTGGCGAGCGGCGCATAGATTTCCAGCGTCTCGCGCGGCACCTCCGGCGGCGGCGAGGTCTTCTGCGATGCGTGATAGCGCAGCGTCTGCAGGCGCGAGCCCAGGCGAATCGCACGACGCGGATGTCCTGCGCGAAGGCGAGCAGTATCTTGCGCATCGATTCGACTTGCGCGCGGCGTGCCGCCTGCGCATCGCGCGTGTTGTCAGGCATCTCCGCGAGCGTGCCGCGCGAACTGAGCGTACCCAGGCGCAGAAGCTTGCGCACGTCGCCGACGAGGCGCTGCACTTCCGCACCGAAATGTTCCGCGATGACCTTGTCCGGATCGTCCAGATGCGGCGCAAGCACGAAGAGTGCGGATGCCGCGACCGCATGCGGATCGACGTTCAGCGTCTGCACGATGCGCGTCGTGCCTTCCGCATGATCCGCGAGCAGTTCGCCGGTCGCGACGCGCGCGTCTTTCGCATACGCGCGCACGAATGCGAGCACGTCGTCGATGGACGGCTCGGAATGCGTGTCGTTGAGCAAGGCGGATTCGATCATGCGAGAAGTGCTGCTACATCGGGCGATGCGTTAGCTGCGCTGCGCGGCCACCACGACGACTTCCACGAGGCACGCGGGATTGGCGAGCTTCGCTTCGACGGTCGCACGCGGCGGCGCGTTGCCTTCGGCGACCCACGCGTCCCACACGTCGTTCATGCCCTGGAAGTGCGCGAGATCGGAGATGTAGATCTGCACCGACAGCAGATACGCCTTGTCGCTGTTCGCTTCGGCGAGCAGACAGTCGATGTGGCCGAGCACTTCGCGCATCTGGCCGACGATGTCTTGATCGGTGTCCTCGGCAATCTGGCCCGCGAGATAGACCGTGCCGTTGTGGATCGCCGTTTCCGAAAGCCGCGCGCCGACGTGATGACGGATGACTGCCATTGTGTGTTGCCTCTGATGGAAGGGAGTTGGTCAATATCAGGCCGAAAGCCCGCTCGCACAACCTCGCATTATGCCGCGAGCGCGTCCTTGCCGAGAAAGAAGCCCGTGGTGATGGCGATCTGCTCCGCGCTGAGAAACGCCGGCGCGTGCCCCGCGCCGCGCGCTTCGACGCTCGTCACGGCCTGTCCGCGCTCGACCATCTGCGCGACGGTTTCGCGCAACAGCAGATCCGACGTCTCGCCGCGCACGACCAGCACTGGGGTCCTGATCGACGCGAGCGCGTGCCACAGGTACGCCTCGCCGACCGCGTTCTGCTCTTCCGTGGCCGCGCCGAACGGCGTCGCGATGCCCGGATCGTAGCGAAAGCCCCAGGCGCCCTCGCGCTCGATCAGAAGCGGCGTATTGATGCTTGTCCATTCTTCCTCGGTCAGCGGGCCGAACGAGGACGCGAGCTTCGCCGCGTGCTTCACGCCTTCGTCGAGCGAGGCGAAACGCGCGGACTTGCCGAGGTAGTCGCGAATGCGCTCGAGCGCGACAGGCTCGATGTGCGGCCCCACGTCGTTGAGCAGCATCTTGCGGATCGGCGTATTCGGCAGGCCGCCGAGCGCCATGCCGATGAGACCGCCATCGAGGTGCCGAACCAGTCGACCGTCTCCACGTTCAGGCGCCGCGATCAGCGTCACCATGTCGGCGACGTATTGCGGCACGCCGTAGTGACGCGGATCAGCGAGCCAGTCGGACAGGCCGCGCCCCACGACATCCGGACACACCACGCGATAGTCGCCCGCGAGCGCCTGCGCGACCTTGTCAAAATCGCGCCCCGAGCGCGTCAGGCCATGCACACAGAGGAGCACGCGCGGATTCGCCGGATCGCACCATTCGGTATAGGCCATGCGATGCAGCCCGGCCGGGCTCGCGCACTGCACGAAGCGTTGACGCGGTTCGCTGAGATCCGAATGCTGCGCTTCGACGACGATGCTTGCGGTCACGGAAAAGTCCTCGTGGAGAATGCGAACGATTGTAAAGCGCTTCGCGCGCCGCCGGACGCGCACTGGCCGAACGGCCGAGGCAAAAACAAGGCGGGTGAAGCCGATGCAGCTTCGCCCGCCGGAGAGACCGCCTTCGTCCGACGGAGGGTCGAACGATCGTCAGACGATCACTTGCCGCTCACTTCACGGCCGACACGTCGAGCGGCGCGCCCGTCTTCTGCTGGATTTCCTCGACGCTCACGTCGTCGGCGAGTTCGACGAGCTTGAGGCCGTTTTCCGTGACGTCGATCACGCCCAGGTCCGTGATGATGCGATCCACGACGCCCATGCCCGTCAGCGGCAGCGAACACGTCTCGAGGATCTTGTGCTGATCGCCCTTGGCGACGTGCTCCATCAGCACGACGACCTTCTTCACGCCCGCGACGAGGTCCATCGCGCCGCCCATGCCCTTGATCATCTTGCCGGGGATCATCCAGTGGGCCAGGTCCGCCGGTCTTGCTGATCTGCATCGCGCCGAGGATGGCGAGATTGATGTGGCCGCCGCGGATCATCGCGAACGAATCCGCCGACGAAAAGATCGACGAGTCCGGCAAAGCCGTCACCGTCTGCTTGCCTGCGTTGATGAGATCGGCGTCGACTTCGTCTTCATAAGGCAACGGCCCGATGCCGAGCAGGCCGTTTTCCGACTGCAGCCACNCACATAGAAGCCGTCCTGCAGTTCCTGCGCCGCGCGCGCGGCCATCTGGTCACGATTCTAAGCCATGATTACCCTCCTTTCGCGCGGACGATGCGTTGTTCGATGCGCTTTTCCGGATGCGCATTCAGGACCAGGCGTTGTACGAAGATGCCGGGCGCGTGGATCGCGTCCGGATCGAGTTCGCCGACTTCGACGATCTTTTCCACTTCCGCGACGGTGATCTTGCCGGCCATCGCGCACATCGGATTGAAGTTGCGCGCCGCGCGGCGATAGACGAGATTGCCCGACTTGTCGGCTTTCTACGCCTTGACGATGCCGACATCGGCGGTCAGCGAATGTTCGAGCACGTAGTGGTTGTCGCCGAACTGGCGCGTTTCCTTGCTTTCCGCGATGACCGTGCCGAAGCCCGTGTTGGTGAAGATCGCCGGAATGCCCGCGCCGCACGCGCGCAGTTTTTCGGCGAGCGTGCCTTGCGGCGTGAATTCGAGTTCGAGTTCGCCAGCGAGATATTGCCGCTCGAACTCCTTGTTCTCGCCGACGTAGGGCGAGATCATCTTTTTGATCTGGCGGGTTTCGAGCAGGAGGCCCAGCCCGAAACCGTCGACGCCCGCGTTGTTGCTGATGCAGGTGATGTTTTTCACGCCCGTGTCGCGCAGCGCGGCGATGAGCGCTTCGGGGATGCCGCACAAGCCGAAGCCACCGACCGCGAACGTCTGACCGTCCTTGATGATGTCCTCGAGCGCCGCTTTCGCGCTGGGATAGACCTTGATCTGTGTGTCCCTTCCGTGTAGGAACCGATAAGAACCGATATGAAGCGTGAGACTGCGAGAGAATGCGGTCGGCTCGCGGCGCCGTTGCTCGAGACTTCGCGGCCCGATGTGGTCGAAAGCGTACTGTGCGCAGGCGATCCGGCACAATACGTAAAAATACATAAGTCTTTGCCCGTGCGCGTTGGTTCCTTCGCTGCTGTCCGTCCGGATCGGCGCGCGCCGCGGCGGCCCGTCGATCATGCCCAAACTGGATTACCAAACCACGTTTCATCTCGCGCCCGTGGGACTCGTGCTGTCCCGCGAGCGCATCATCGAGGATTGCAATGCCCAGCTGTGCGCGATCTTCGGCTTCGCGCGCGAGGCGCTGATCGGCCGCTCGTTCGAAGTGTTATATCCGAGCCCGGATAAATTCGCGCGCATCGGCGAGCGCATCGCCACGCATATCTCGAGAGAAGGAACGTACAGCGACGACCGCATCATGAAATGCAGGAGCAGCGAGCTGTTCTGGTGCCACGTCACCGGCCACGCGCTCGATCGCCACGCGCCGCATGCGGCCGGCGTCTGGACTTTCGGATCTGAGCGCGACGCGGCGCGTGGCAATCGAACTGACGCCGCGTGAGCGGGAGATTGCCGCGCAACTGGTAACGGCAAGACGAACAAGCAGATCGGCCGCGTGTTCGACATCAGCCCGCGCACCGTGGATATCTATCGCGCGCGGCTCATGCGCAAGTACGACACAGGCAACGCCACCGAACTGCTGCAACGCCTGCTCGGCAACTGAAGGCGCCCTGCCGACCAGCGTGCTGGTCTCGATGGTTTGACGCAAGAGTTCGGGCATCGGCACGGACTTGCCAGCGGCATAATCGACCCATACGACTTTTGCCGTGCCGCGCGCGTACAGAGTGCGCGCACCAGTTCGAAGCGCGTTTCGAGGCTGCTGCGTCCCGGCTTGCCGACCGACATGCGGCCGACGATGTCGCCCGGATAGTGCAATTGCCTGAGAAACTCCATCGACGCGTTCACGATCACCGGTCCCTGCCCTTCGCTGTTGCCGCCCGCGATGCCGATCCGCTCGAACTAGGGGATGCGCACCTGCTCCATGTAGCGGAAATAGACGGTGTTGTTGACATGCTCGAAGGCGTCCATGTCGCCCCAGCGGATTGGCATGGACATTTCGATGACGGTGTGAAAAGCGGATTCGGTGGTCATGACTTGCGTTCGATGGACAAATATTTCAGAACAAACTTAACTTAACTTAACTTAACGCGGCTTCACGGAAAACTCATAGCGAGAACTCATAGCGAGAAGCCGTCGTCCGCCGAAATCACCGATCCGTTCATGAATTGCGATTCGTCGGCGGCGAGCAGCAGCAGGCCGTCCAGGTCGCCGGGCGCACCGACGCGGTGGCGCGGCAGCATTGACACGAGCTTCTGGCCCTGCTCGGTCTTCCAGTGATGGTGGTTGAGTTCGGTGTCGATATAACCCGGGCAAATCGCGTTGACGTTGATGCCGTGACGACCCCATTCGAGCGCCATGGCCTTGGTCATCTGCACGACGGCGGCTTTGCTCATCGCGCAGAGGCCGATCTGTGGAAACACCCGCAAGCCCGCCACCGACGCGATGTTGATGATGCGGTACGCCGGCTTCGAGCGGCCGTTGGCGCGCATGATCATGCGCTTGGCCACTTCCTGCGCGACGAAGAAGGCGCCGCGCACGTTCGTGCCGAACACGTATTCGTAGTCCGACGGCGTGACGTCCGTGAGCTTTTGCGTCGTCGAAACGCCCGAGTTGTTCACGAGGATGTCGATGGTACCCGCTTCCGTCTCGGCATGCGCAATCGCCGCCTTCACGCTCTGGTAGTCCATCACGTCGAGCGCGACGACATGTGCCGCGCCTCCCGACGCCTCGATTTCGGCGCGCAGCTCCTTGAGCCGCTCGGTGCGGCGGCTCGCGAGCACCACCTTGGCGCCCGCCTCTGACAACACCTGCGCGAAACGCTTGCCGAGTCCACTGGATGCGCCCGTGATGAGCGCAACCTTGCCTTCCAGGTTGATCGAACGGCCCATTGTGCTTCCTTGTTTTTTGGTGGGTTCAGCCTGCGAGACGCATGACTCGCGGACGCGGCATCGGCATCGGCATCGGCATCGGCATCGGCACGAATGCCTTTGCGTGACGTAGAATAGTGCGATTGTGCCAAATCAGGTGGGATCGGTTGCGGCCTGCTGTGTCGTTCGCTGACAATACGCGATCCCCAAGAAGGCCCATTCTAACGGTACACAGGAGCATTGATGACCCCGGCCAGCCTCATCGAGCAATACGGTCCCCGCGAATCGATGGAATACGACGTCGTCATCGTCGGCGGCGGCCCGGCCGGGTTGTCGGCCGCGATCCGGCTCAAGCAACTCGCGGAAGAAAAAGGCGTCGAGATCGGCGTCTGCGTGCTGGAGAAAAGCTCCGAAATCGGCGCGCACATTCTCTCTGGTGCGGTCATGGATCCGCGCGGCCTGTCCGAACTGATCCCCGACTGGAAGGAAAAAGGCGCGCCGCTCGACGTCGAAGTGACCGAAGACCGCTTCCTCTTCCTCTCGCAGAACAACGCGACGCAAGTGCCGAACTGGCTGCTGCCGGACAACTTCAAGAACCACGGCAACTACGTCATCAGTCTCGCGAACGTCACGCGCTGGCTCGGCCAGCAGGCCGAAGCGCTGGGCGTCGAGATCTTCCCGGGCTTTCCGGCAACCGAAGTACTGTACGGCGAAGACGGTTCGGTCAAAGGCGTCGTCACCGGCAACATGGGCGTCGGCAAGGACGGCGAGTCGACCGAGAACTTCCAGCTCGGCATGGAACTGCACGCGAAATACACGCTCTTCTGCGAAGGCGCGCGCGGGCATCTCGGCCGCCAGTTGATGGACAAATTCAAGCTGAACCAGAAGTCCGATCCGCAGGTGTACGACATCGGCATCAAGGAACTGTGGGAAATCGATCCGGTGAGGCACAAGCCCGGCCTCGTCATCCACACCGCCGGCTGGCCGCTCGACCCGGACACCTACGGCGGCTCGTTTCTCTACCACATGGACAATAACCAGGTCGTCGTCGGCTTCGTCGTCGGCCTGGGCTATTCGAATCCGTATCTGTCGCCGTTCGAAGAATTTCAGCGCTACAAGACGCATCCGTCGATCCGCCCGTTCCTCGAAGGCGGCAAGCGCATCTCCTACGGCGCGCGCGCGATCACCGCGGGCGGCCTCATGTCGCTGCCGAAGCTGACCCTCCCCGGCGGCGCGCTCGCGGGCGACGACGCCGGTTTCCTCAATGCGTCGCGCATCAAAGGCAGCCACGCGGCGATCAAATCCGGCAAGATGGCCGCCGAAGCCGCGTTCGAAGCCGTGCAGGCCGGCCGTCAGAACGACGAACTTACCGCCTATCCGGAAACCTTCGAAAATTCCTGGCTCAGGAACGAGCTGTATCGCGCGCGCAATTTCAAGCAGTGGATGAGCAAGGGCCTGTACCTGGGCACCTTCATAGTCGGCCTCGAACAGAAGCTGATGAACGGCAACGTGCCGTGGACGCTGCATCATCAGCACCGCGATCACGAGATGCTGAAGCCCGCGTCGCAGAGCAAGCCGATCGTCTATCCGAAGCCGGACGGCAAACTCACGTTCGACCGCCTGTCGTCGGTGTTCATTTCGAACACGAACCACGAAGAAAATCAGCCTGCGCACCTGATGCTCAAGGATCCGAGCGTGCCGGTCAACGTGAACCTGCGCACCTATGCGGGTCCGGAAGGCCGCTACTGCCCGGCGACCGTGTACGAGTTCGTGAAGAACAACGACGGCAGCGATCGTCTGCAGATTAACGCGCAGAACTGCGTGCACTGCAAGACTTGCGACATCAAGGACCCGACGCAGAACATCGTGTGGGTGACGCCGGAAGGCGGCGGCGGGCCGAACTATCCGAACATGTGAGCGCGACAATCGCATTTTTATCGCTCCAATAGAAAACGGGCGCCGGTTGCAACACCGGCGCCCGTTTTTATGGCTTGCGCGTTACTCCGACGGCGCCTGCGCCGCAATCTTCGGCGTGCCGACGACCACGTCGCCGCATTGCGCGCGATGGCGCAGCGCGTGGTCCATCAGCACCAGCGCGAGCAGCGCTTCCGCGATCGGCGTCGCGCGAATGCCCACGCACGGATCGTGACGGCCGAAGGTTTCGACGGTCGTGGCCGCGCCGTCCTTGTCGATCGACCGGCGCGGCGTACGGATGCTTGACGTCGGCTTGATCGCGAGCGACACCGTGATGTCCTGACCGCTCGAAATGCCGCCGAGGATGCCGCCCGCATGATTGGTCGCGAAGCCTTCGGGCGTCATTTCGTCACCGTGCTGCGAGCCGCGCTGCGCGACGCTCGCGAAGCCCGCGCCGATCTCGACGGCCTTCACGGCGTTCAGGCCCATCATCGCGTGGGCGATGTCGGCGTCGAGCCGGTCGTAGAGCGGCTCGCCCAGTCCGACCGGCACGCCCGTCGCGACCACTTCGATGCGCGCGCCGACCGAATCGCCGTCGCGACGCAGGTTGTCCATGTATTCCTCGAGCTGCGGAACAATCTCCGCGTTCGGCGAGAAAAACGGATTCTCGCGCACATGCTGCCAGTCGACGAAGGGAATCTCCACTTCGTCGAGCGCACTCATGCAGCCGCGCGTCTCGAGACCGAACTTCTCGCGCAGCCACTTCTTCGCGACCGCGCCCGCCGCGACCGTCAGGGCGGTCAGCCGAGCGGAAGAACGGCCGCCGCCGCGATAGTCGCGTACGCCGTATTTCTGCCAGTAGGTGTAATCCGCGTGACCGGGACGGAAGCTCTGCACGATGTTGCCGTAGTCCTTGCTGCGCTGATCGGTGTTTCGGATCAGAAGCGCGATCGGCGTGCCGGTGGTCACGCCTTCGAAGACGCCGGAAAGGATTTCGACCTGATCCGGCTCTTGCCGCTGCGTCACATGGCGCGAGGTGCCCGGACGGCGGCGATCGAGTTCGATCTGGATGTCGGCTTCGGTGAGCGCCATGCCCGGCGGGCATCCGTCGATCACGCAGCCGATCGCCGGACTGTGCGACTCGCCGAAATTCGTGACGGTGAAAAGCGTGCCAAGGGTGTTGCCGGACATGAGCGTCGACCTGAAAAAATGTGCCGGGAAACCGCTATTATGCCAGCCGCCCTTACCGGCGCGGCCCTTAGCAGCGCGCGCAGCGCAGCGCGGTCACGACCTCCTGCAGATGCTGCGGCGTCGCGTCTTCGGGCGCGATCGGCTCGCCGACCGCGAGCGTCAGCCGCGTCATCGCGCCGCGATGCACCGGACGCGGCCATTGCGCGTCCTCGTGACGCGAAAACACGCTGCCCCACAGTCCGCGCAGCGCCATCGGCACGACCGGCGCCGGATGCCGCTTCAGAATCTCGGTGATGCCGTGCCGGAACGGATTGATGTCGCCAGTGCGCGTGAGCTTGCCTTTCGGGAAGATGCACACCAGATCGCCCTCTTCCAGCGCCTTTTGGCACTCCGATACGCGTGCTCCAGCATGTCCGGATCCTCCGCGGGCGCGATCGGAATCGCCTTCACGCGGCGGAACAGCCGGCCGAAAAGCGGTGTGCGAAAGATGCGGTGATCCATCACGAAGCGGATCGGCCGCAGGCTTTCGGACATGATGACAACCGGCTGACGTGATTGCACACCAGCACCGCCGCGCCGTGTGACGGGATGCGCTCGGCATCGACCAGGCGAATGCGATAGAATGTGTGCACCAGCATCCACGCGATGAAGCGTAGCAAGAACTCCGGCACCAGCGAATAGATATAGATCGCGACGACTATGTTGAACAGCGCGGCCGCGAGAAAGAGCCCCGGAATGCCGACGCCCATCGCGGTTAGCGCGAGCGCCATCAGCGACGACACGATCATGAAGAACGAATTCAGGATGTTGTTCACCGCGATGATCCGCGCGCGATGCGTCGGCTGGCTACGCGCCTGGATCAGCGCATAGAGCGGCACGCTGTAGAAGTCGCCGAACATCGCGAGCAGAAAGAGGTCTGCGAGGATGCGCCAGTGCGGCAGCGCGAGCAGGAATTCCCTGACGCCGAGCAGATACCCCGCGGGCGCGATGCGATGACTCGCGAAGAACAGATCGATCGCGAATACGCTGATGCCGATCGAAAACGTCGCGAGCAGGATCGTGACGACGTCGGGATTGGCCGACAGCACGTCTTTCGCGAAGTTGAAGAACGAGGTCAGGAAGGTCGCGCCGACGAACCGCAGTCACGAAATGCCGAGCAGGTTCAGAAACACCGTGCGGTCCGACTTCGCCAGCTTCAAGTTGCGCCAGGTCTCCGAAAACGGATTCCAGTTGATGCGCAGATCGGGCTGCGACGCCTCCGACTTGGGAATGAAGCTCGAAGCCACGCGGCCGATCAGCGCGAAGGCGAGACAAGCGCCGGCCAGCAGCATCGCTCCGGCATCGCCCGCGCCCGCCGCCGATCGTGCCGATTAGGATCGCGACGAAGGTGCCCATTTCGACGAGGCCGTTGCTGCCGATGAGCTCATGCGCATCGAGATGCTGCGGCAGATAGGCATACTTCACCGGCCCGAAGACGGTCGAATGCACGCCCATCAGAAAGGTGCAGGCATACAGCAAGGGCGCGCTGTGCAGCACGAAGCCCGCGCCGCCGATCAGCATCACGACGATCTCGAAAGTCTTCACGAGCCGCGCGAGCGTGGTCTTGTCGTAGTTGAAAATCATCTAGCGGGCCTTCCACC
>JAQFVI010000359.1 GCA_029439495.1 Caballeronia sp. BR6202001590007 | reverse complement strand
TACCGGCGGCTCGATCCGCATTCCGTCCGCGCTGTGCGGACTGACGGGCTTCAAGCCGACCGCGAGCCGCATCCCGAAGCAAGGCGGCGTGCCGCTCTCGACGAGCTTCGATTCCTTCGGCCCGATCGGCCTGTCGGTCGCCTGCTGCGCGCTCGTCGACTGCATCCTCGCGGGCCGCGAGCCCGTCGTGCCCGCCGCGCGTCCGCTCGAAGCCGTGCGCCTCGGCGTGCTGACGCACTTCGTGACCGACGACGTCGAGGCGCCGGTCGCGCAGGCGGTTTCGGCGGCGATCGATCATCTGGCGGCGGCGGGCGCGCTGGTCGAAGACGTGCGTTTCGCGCCGATCGATCGTCTGCCGGCAATCAACAAGTACGGCATCGTGCCGATGGAAGCCTATGCGTGGCATCGCAAGCTGATCGCGGAACGCGGCGCGCAGTACGATCCGCGCGTGCTCGTGCGCCTGATGCGCGCGGAATCGGCGAGCGCGGCGGATTACATCGAACTCGTTGAGACGCGCGCGGCGATCGTCGAGGAAGCGCGCACGACGCTGTGGCAGCGTTTCGACGCCGTGCTGTGCCCAACCGTGCCGGTGCTGCCGCCGCGCATCGCCGATCTCGAAGGCGACGACGACACCTTCACGCGCATCAACGCGCTGATCCTGCGCAATCCGAGCGTCTTCAATTTCCTCGACGCCTGTGCGCTGTCGGTGCCGTGTCATCCGCGCGGCGAGGCGCCGGTCGGCCTGATGCTCGCCGGCGCGCCGAACAACGACGACACGCTGCTCGCGCTCGGACGCGCGGTCGAGGCCGTGCTGGAAACCACGCGCTGACGGCGGCCGTGTGCATCGTCCAGACGGCTCTGATTTTTTGAATCCGGCGTTCGCGCTAGAATTCACCGCTCGGCCACGCAACTCAGGTACATCCTTCTCGAATCGTTGCGAAACAATGAACAACTCTTTACATCACTTTTCGATGCATCAGGACGACCGCGTCCTGCGCCGCGAACGCCGGCTGTTGACCCTGCTCGGCTTCGTGTCGCTCGGGCTGGTCGGCGGCGCGCTCTATCTTCAGTTCTTCCATAACGAAGATCCGTGTCCGCTGTGCATCATCCAGCGCTACTTCTTCGTGCTCGTCGCCGTGTTCGCCTTTCTCGGCGCGGGCTTCAACAACTGGCGCGGCATCGCGCTCCTGGAGACGCTCGTCGCGATCTCCGCGCTCGGCGGGCTCGTCACGGCGATCCGCCACGTCTACGTGCAGTCGCATCCGGGCTTTAGTTGCGGCTTCGACGCGCTGCAGCCGATCGTCGACTGCCTGCCGCCCGCGCGCTGGCTGCCGCAGGTCTTCAAGGTCGCGGGCCTGTGCGAGACGCCTTATCCGCCGATTCTCGGCCTCTCGCTGCCGCAGTGGTCGCTGATCGCGTTCGCTCTGATCTTCGTGTTCGTCGCGCTCAGCCTGCGCATGAAGCGCAAGCTGCGTTCGGCCGTCCGCTAACTCGCCTTCCCGTTTCGCTTCCTCTTCCCTTCCCCCTTCGCCGCGAGGCCGCTGGATGTGCTTCCAGCGGCCGCGTGCGCTTCCGTCGTACTTTTTCCTCCCGCATCTGCGCCGTCGCATAACCTTGATATGGCGCGGGGAATCTTTCCGCATTATTGAGATGTTAAGGTCGCGTCTGGATGGCGATCTAAGCGCGCGCAGTCCGTGGCGCTTGCCGGCCGGGAACATCGGTTCGACCCGACTCCTTGCTTAGCGGCAAAGCCAACGGACACCGCGTAACGCACGCCTGATCACCCGCAATGTCTCCTTCATCATGACAACGCACACCATCCGCTTTCTGTTGCAGGTCTTCGTGCGCGCGATCGCTCGCCGCGGCGCTTCGTCCAAGCCAGATTTCCCGGATTTCGTCCCCTTGCGCGCGGCGTATCGCGCCGCGCCGTCGCTCGCGCGCGTCCGGCCCGCGTGTCGGCCCGAATCGATTTCCGCCGCCCCGGTAAACTAGCGTCTGCGACGACGCAAACGATACAACAACGCCACGCGGCTTTTGCACGCACCCGATCGACTTTGGAGCACCCTCGATGCAAGTTTGGCTGAACGACCTGCAACACCTGCTCGCGCACGGCGACGCCGCCGTGCTCGTGACGGTCGCGCGTGTCTAAGGCTCCGCGCCGCGCGAGCCGGGCACGAAGATGATCGTCACCCGCGAGGACGCGCGCTACACCGCTACACCATCGGCGGCGGCCATCTGGAATGGAAGGCCATCGAAAGCGCGCGGCAAGTATTGCGCGAAGGCTGCACAGCAAGCGCTCGCGGCAGCTCGAACGCTTCGCGCTCGGACCGAGTCTCGGTCAGTGCTGCGGCGGCGCAGTCGTGCTCGCCTTCGAGCGGCTCGACGTCGCCGATCTCGACTGGGTGACGACGCTGGCGAAGCGCATCGCGCAGGGTCTTTCGACCGTGCGCAGCGTCTCGTTCGCGCCGAATCCCGATGCCGTGATACTCTCCGAGCTCGAAGCGGGCGCGACCGATGCCGACTGCCTACTGTGGGACGGCGCCGGTTTCGAGGAAGGCGGCGCGCTGCTGACCGAAACCGTCGCGCCGCGCGACTTCCACGTCGTGCTGTTCGGCGCGAGTCATGTCGGCGCGGCGCTGGTGCGCGTGCTGGCGACGCTGCCCTGCCACGTCAGCTGGATCGACGAGCGCGACGCCACGTTTCCGGCCGCGCAGTTCGTGCCGGACAACGTGACCGTCGAGCCGACCGACGCGCCCAACGAAGCCATCGACCGCGCGCCGCCGAACAGCTATTTCGTCGTGATGACGCACAACCATGCGCTCGATCTCGATCTCGAACTCGCAGTGCGCATCCTCGCGCGCGGCGACTTCGCGTTCTTCGGCATGATCGGCTCGTACACGAAGAAAAAGCAGTTCGAGCACCGGCTGGCCGCGCGCGGAATCGATCCGGCGCGCATCGAGCGCATGGTGTGCCCGATCGGCATCGACGGCATCGTCGACAAGTCGCCGGAGATCATCGCCGTCGCAGCGGCCGCCCAACTGCTGCAGGCTGTCGAAGCCCAGGCGCACGCGCGCCGCGTCGTCATCGTCGTCGCAACAGACCGTCTGAGCGCACCCACGCCGGACGGAGTTCGAAGCCCCAATATCAGAAAGTCCACGAATCCCACACTCGCCGACAAGATTGCACGCGCGCCGAAAGCCGAGCTGCATATCCATATCGAAGGCTCGCTCGAACCCGAGCTGATCTTCGCGCTGGCGAAGCGCAACGGCGTCACGCTCGCCTACGACTCCATCGACGCGCTGCGCGCCGCATATGCGTTCAGCGACTTGCAATCCTTCCTCGACATCTACTACACGGACGCGAGCGTGCTGCTCACCGAGCAGGATTTCTACGACTGACGATGGCCTATGTCGAACGCGCGCTCGCCGATCACGTCACGCACACGGAAATCTTCTTCGATCCGCAGACGCACACCGAACGCGGCGTGGCAATCGAAACCGTGGGCGCGGGCAGCGCGATCATCCGCCGTCGAAGTTCGAGCGCGTGTTCGCGAAGGCGCGTGCACGCGGCCTCAAGCTCGTCGCGCATGCGGGCGAGGAAGGTCCGCCGCCGTATGTCTACGAGGCGCTCGATTTGCTGAAGGTGAATCGCGTCGATCACGGCGTGCGCAGCATCGAGGATGCGGCGCTGGTCGCGCGTCTCGCCGATTCGCGCATCGCGCTGACGGTCTGCCCGCTGTCGAACATCAAGCTCTGCGTGTTCGACGATATGACCAAGCACACGCTCAAGGACCTGCTCGATCAGGGCGTCGCGGTGATGATCAACTCCGACGACCCGGCCTACTTCGGCGGCTACGTCAACGCGAACTACTTCGCCATCGTCGATGCGCTGAAGCTCGACGATCGCGAGGTCTACACGCTCCTGAAAAACAGTCTCGAAGCGTCCTTCGTCGGCGACGCCGAGCGTGCTGCGATGGTTGCCCGCCTCGACGCCTACTGGAAGCAGTAAGCCCATGGAAACGACTGCTACCATCCGGCAGGACTCGACCGCGCTGGAACGCTATTTCGGCATCCGCGCAGCGCCCGCACCAAGACCGAAGTCGTCGCGGGCATCACGACCTTTCTGACGGCGATGTACATCATCGTCGTCAATCCGGGCATTCTGTCGGCGGCCGGCGTGCCGTTTCCGGCGGCACTGACCGCGACGGTCATCGTCAGCTTTCTCGGCAGTTGCGCAATGGGCCTGTACGCGCGCAATCCCGTGCTGGTCGCGCCCGGCATGGGCATGAACGCGCTCTTCACGTTCGTGATGGTCCACGGCAGCAAGATGCCGTGGCAGACCGCGCTCGGCTGCGTATTCTGGTCCGGCGTGATTTTCGCGATCCTCGCGGCGTTCAACGCGCGCAAGCTGGCCGTCGATGCCATTCCCGCGAATCTGCGGCATGCGGTGTCGTGCGGCATCGGCCTCTTCATCAGCCTGATCGGCCTCGTGAACGCGAAGTTCGGCGGCGGCGATCCGGTAACCATCGTGCATTCCGCGTCGCTCAATCCGGTCGTCGTCACGTTCCTGATCGGCTTGGCCGTCACGACCGTGCTGGTCGCGCGCAAGGTCACCGGCGCGCTGATGCTCGGCATCGTGTTCACGACCATCATCGCGATTCCGATTGGCCGCTTCTGGGGCGACGGCACCGCGTACTGGCCGACCGCGATCGCGACGAAGACGCTCGTGAACTGGAACGGCGTATTCGCCGCGCCCGACTTCTCGGCCATCGCGCAGCTCGATCTAATGGGATCGCTGAAGGTCATCTACTGGCCGTTCATCTTCGTGATGCTGTTCACGTTATTCTTCGACGCGCTGTCCACGTTCATGGCGATTTCCGAAGCCGGCAAGCTCTACGACGAACACGGCAATCCGCGCAACATCCGCCAGTCGATGATGGTCGATGCCTTCTCCGCGCTCGTGTCCGCGCCGCTCGGCACGAGCCCGGCGAACACGTATATCGAATCGGCGGCGGGCATCTCGGCGGGCGGACGCACCGGGCTGGTCGCGGTCGTGGCGGGTCTGTGCTTCCTGCCGTTCCTGTTCCTGTCGCCGCTGCTGTCGCTCGTGCCGGCGATCGCGACCGCGCCCGCACTCGTACTGGTCGGCGTGTTCATGATGGAAACGATCACGCAGATCGAATGGCATCGCTTCGACGAGGCCATTCCCGCGTTCCTCGCGATGATCCTGATCCCGCTGACGTACTCGATCACCGACGGCGTCGCCTACGGCTTTCTCGCGTTCGTCGTGCTGAAGGCGGCGACGGGTCACGCGAAGGAGATCAAGCCGGCGGATGTGGGTCATCGCGGCTTTTGCCCTGTTGCTGCTTTCGCAGTTGTAATTCACCTAGAAACGGAGACGTTGCATCATGACCCAGACCGCCTACCGCGCCCAGTTGCTGACCTTCCGGGAAGATCCCGCGCTTGCTGCCGATGGCGAGGTCTACGAGGCCGACGGCCTTCTGATCGTCGAGGACGGCAAAGTGGTCGCGGCAGGCTTGGTCGCGGCAGGCGCGTATGCGTCGCTGCGCGACACGCTCGCCGCCGACGCAACCGTCCACACGATGCGCAACAAGCTGATCGTGCCGGATTTCATCGACTCGCACATTCACTATCCGCAGACGGACATGATCGCGTCGCCGGCGCCGGGCCTGTTGCCCTGGCTGAACACCTAATACGTTTCCGACCGAACGCGGCTTCGAGAATCCGCAGGTCGCGCGCGATACGGCGAGCTTTTTCATCGACGAACTGCTGGCCTGCGGCACGACCACCACGCTCGTCTACTGCACGGTGCACAAGCAATCGGCGGATACGTTCTTCACCGAAAGCGAAGCGCGCAACCTGCGCATGGTCGCGGGCAAGGTGCTGATGGACCGCAATTGCCCGGAGTTCCTGCGCGACACGGCGCAATCCGGTTATGACGACAGCGACGAACTGATCGCGCGCTGGCACGGACGCGGCAGACAGCACTACGCGCTGACGCCGCGCTTCGCGCCCACTTCGACCGAAGCGCAACTCGAAGCGTGCGGCGCGCTGGCGCAGAAGCATCACGATGTGTTCATTCAGAGTCATGTCGCCGAGAACACGGACGAGATCAAGTGGGTCGAAAGCCTGTTCCCCGGACATCGCAATTATCTGGACATTTACGATCACTACGGCTTGCTGAGTCGTCGCGCAGTGTACGGGCACTGTATCTATCTGGACGACCGAGATCGCGAACGCATGGCGGAAACGGGCGCGGTCGCATCGCACTGCCCGACGTCGAATCTCTTTCTCGGCAGCGGACTGTTCGATTTTGAGAAGGCGAGCGCATCGAACATGCCGGTCGCGCTGGCGACGGACGGCGGCGGCACGTCGTTCTCGATGCTTCAAACGATCAACGAGGCGCACAAGGTCGCGCGGCTGACCGGGCATCATCTGACCGCGACGCAGATGTTCTGGCTCGCGACCACGGGCGCGGCGCGGGTGCTCGAACTCGACGACAAGATCGGCACGCTCGCGGCGGGCAGCGAAGCGGACTTCGTCGTGCTCGATCCGAATGCGACGCCGCTCCTGTCGCGACGCATGGCGCGCACGGAATCGCTGGAGGAACTGCTGTTCGCGTTCGCGCTGCTCGGCGACGATCGCGCGGTGTTCGAGACCTATGCGGCCGGCAAGCGCGTGCATGCGCGCGACAAGCGCGGGACGGCGAAGCTGGAACTGGCGCCTGACGCGCTTTCACCGAAGATCGGACGATGGAACGAACGGCCTGCGGGCCGCTTTTTCGTGGCTTCGAACCTTTCGCCGGCAGTTCGTCCGGCGGCTCGTGCGGTTTTACTGCAATCTCGCTAAAGTGCTGACTGCCCGATTCACCGCGTCGTCATGAAGCCTGTTTTCCAGACCTTTTCGCGCTTTGCCTGATGGCCGCGGCCTCCCTCGCCCACGCGCATGCCGTCGAAACACAACTCGACTGCCACGCGAACGCGCATGATTTCATCGCGCCGCTGCAGGCGCAGCATCTGCTCGAAACGAAGCCGATGCGCGTCGAGCCGAACTACGTCAACGCCTTCAAGCCGACGAGCGGCGCATCGCTGATGGCGTATGGATTCAGGGTGTGTGCGGTGGTCGGCTATCAGAAGGACGATCCGATCTTCAGGCCGGGCAAGGACAAGCCGATCGCGGATTCGGCCTATGGCGTGGTCGTCATCTGCAGCGACGACGCGGCGGAGGAGAAAGTGCGCGCGGCGGGCAGCGACGCGGATGTGCGCCACGTCGCGCCCTTCACCACTGCGATTTTTCTGCAAGCAGTAAGCCGCGTTCGGCGTTCAGCGCACCACGTCCCGCACCGCCAAAATCAGGCGATCCATGTCGCCGGCGTCGAGCGCGCCCATCGTCGAGATGCGGAACAGTTCTTTCGACAAGCCGCCCTGCCCCACATAGATGACGAAGCCCTTCGCCTTCAGCGCATCGTGCAGCGCTTCATAGGTGACGCCCGCCGGCAGCCGGTACGCCCGCAGCACGACCGACGACTGCTCCGGCGGCAGCGCGCTTTCGATGCCCAGCGCCACCAGCCCCGCGCGCACCTGTTCCGCGAGCGCCGCGTAACGGGCGTGACGCACGCGCCAGCCGCCTTCTTCCTCGAACTCGTGCAGCGCCTCGACCAGCGCGTATACGCATGCACCGACGGCGTGAACGGCGTGTTGCGCGCATCCTGCAGCTTCGCGAGCCGCGCGATGCCGAGGTAGTACGTGCGGCTCGCGGCCTTCGCCAGCCAGTCGCGCCGCGCGATGACGAACGCCGCGCACGCCTTCGACAGCGCGGCGATGTCGTTCAGGCGTCCGGTCGTCGTTTCGTGATGGATGATCGCGACGTTCGTGAACGCGCCGGCGTCGAGCCCCGCGACGACGTCGTCGACGACCGGCGCCTGCATCCATTCGTACTTCAGGACTTCGTGCTCGATGCCGTACTGCGCCGCGATCTGCGCGATGCGATCGCCGTACACGCCGTTTTCCACGACCAGCAGCCGCCCGCCTTCCGGCACCAGCCCGGCGATCATGCTCTCAACGGCGGCGGTGCCCGAGCCGGTCATCAGCACGGCGCTCCACGTCGCGGGATCGAGTTCGTAGGCGGCGACCAGACACCTGTGCACTTCGTCCTGCAAGTCGAAGAACTCCGGCTCGTGATGGCACAGGTCGGTTTGCAGCAGGCTCTTGCGCACGTGCTCGCTCAGCGTGACAGGACCCGGATTGAGCAGCAGCATCAACAGTCTCCGATGTGGTGTTGCAGGCGCGCACACGTCTTCCGGCGTGATCTTCGGACGCGGCAGATCGGCGCTCGTGCCAGTCGCGATCGACAGACGGGCGAAACGCGGACCGTCGACGTCCTGCGCATTGAACAGGCGATCGATCACGCCGATGTCGTCGCCGTCGAGCGCGACCACGTGCAGATCCGGCCGCGACAGCGCGAGGCCGAGCGCCATCGGCGTAACGCAGCCCATCGAGCCGACCAGATAAAGCTGATTGTCGCGATCGTCGAGGGCATACAGTTCGCGTCCGCCGAATCCCGTGGATGCCAGCACGACCGTCGTCTCCTTCGGCGTGTGCGCGATGACTTTCTCGAGCGCATCGCGGCGCGTGACGCGCGTGCCTTCGATGCGTTCGACGCGCGCCGCCGGCGCCCTGACGCGCACGCCCGACAATCCCGTCTTCTTCAGTTCGTAGGGCGCGACGCTGCCCTTCTGCATGACGAGCGCGTACGGACGGCCGGTGCTGTCCATGTACTCGATCGCGCGATCGAGCGCCGGGCCGATCTGCTCGACTTCGGTCGGAAACAGCTCCCATGGAATCTCCATGGTTTCCAGCATCTGCGGCGTGATCGGGCCCATCAGCGCGTGCTGCAGCTCGTCGTGCACGCCGGGCTGGCCGCGCCAGGTGACGATCAGCAACTGCGGCAGCCTGAAAGTCCAGGTCAGCGACGTGAGCGGACTCACGGCATTGCCGAGACCCGAGTTCTGCATCATCGCGATGCCGCGCCGGGGCTGGCTGCCCAGCGCCGCGCCGAGGCGCGCGCCGCCGAGCGCGACGCCGGCGATCAGCGCGACCGCATCGCCCTCGTTCGCCGCCGACACGTAGTGCAGCGAATCGTCCTGCAGCACGTAGTTGATGAACGACGTCAGGAACGAGCACGGCACGCCCGCGTACCAGTCGAAACCGCGCTCACGCGCGGCTTCGACGAACTGAGCGGCTTCAATCACGCGCGTTCTCCGAGCCTTTGGAACCGATCGGCGTCTGGCCGTGCGCGAAGTTGCCCGCGCAGCGGAAGTCGTCGAGGTCGTTCACGCCGCGCCAGTGGCCGTGCACGTAATGCACTTCGATCTTCCGGCCCGCCGCGATCAGCGCGTTCAGCAGCGCGGCCATGTTGAGCGTGTCGAAATCGGCGCGCTTTTGCAGGTCGGCAAGCGTCGCGAGTAAGGTGTCGCGCGCACCGGCGCGCACGTTGAGCAGGCCCATCCAGCGGCCTTGCGGCGCGCGTTCCGACGGCAGGCTCTGACCCGACGACACCACGCTTTCGAGCCACACTTTATGACCGAACAGCGCGCGATCGTCCGCCTGCGAGCAATACGCGAAATCGGTCGCCGGCGCGGCCGGTTGCGGCGCCTGCGACGAATCGACGATGACGGTGAAATCGCTGTCCACCTCGACGAGGTCGCGCAGGATATAGCTGCAGAACAGCAGATCGCCGTAGGAAATCACGGTGTCGCCGTTCAGATGCTGCGCCGCGCACGCGAGCGACGCGAGTTCGCCGGTCGTCTCGTGCCGCTCGTTGACGACGAGGCGAATGCCGCCCTTCTCGATGGCATCCGCGCGATAGCCGCCGACCACCGTGATGTCGTTGATGCGCTCCTTCTTGAACGCCTCGACCAGATGATTCAGCAGCGGCTTGCCCGCGACCGGCAGCATGACCTTCGGACGATCCGCCGTGACGGCTTCCAGGCCCGCGCCACGGCTCGCGGCCAGCACGACCGCGCTGCGCTTTTCGTTCGCGGCGGACAGATAGATGTTCTCGGCGGCCGAGTACTCGTCCGCGTCCTGCAGATGGAAGATTTCGTTGACCGCCGCGATGTGCGGTCTTCCACGTTGACTAGCGTCTCGCTGTCGTGGATTTCCTTGGCGATCGCCTGCATGGCGGAGACCGCACCGTGAATCAGGTGATTCGCCCAGATCACGCAGGAAATGCCCGCCTGACGGAACACGTCGGTCGGTGTGCTGTAGTACTTGGTTGGCACGATGACGAGCGAACCGCGCCCCGCCCATTCGCGCGCGAACGTGAGGATTTCGTCGGGCTTCGAAAGCTTGCTGTGGATCAGGATCGCATCGGCGCCCGCCTGGCGATACGCCTCGGCGCGCTTGAGCGCCTCTTCCATGCCCCAGCCGGCGATCAGCGCCTCGACGTGCGCGACGATCGAGAAGTTCGGATCGCTCTGCGAGTCCTTACCCGCCTTGATCTTGCCGCAGAATTCGTCGATATCGGCAAGCGGCTGAGCCTCGCCGTTGATGAAGCTGTTGGTCTTCGGAAACTGCTTGTCCTCGATGCACACGCCCGCGATGCCGTGCTGCTCCAGCTTCTTCACCAGGCGCCGCACGTTGTTGAAGTTGCCGTAGCCGGTGTCGCCGTCGAGCAGGATCGGCAGATCGCTCGCGTCGGCCATGAATTCGAGGTTGTCGACGACCTGCGTCCAGCTCGCTTCGTTGTTGTCGCGCACGCCGAACTGCGCGGAGATCGATAGGCCCGAACCCCAGATCGCCTTGAAGCCGGCTTCGCGCGCGATGCGCGCGGAGATGCCATTGTGCGCTTCCATCAGGAATTCGAGGCGGTTGCTGGTGAGCATTTCGCGCAGGCGCAGCGTGCGCGAATAGCCGACGGGGATGGTGCTGGGTGCGTTCATTCTGAGGCTCCTGCAAACTGACGCAGCGCGTGCAATTGCGGCAGCACTTCGTCCACGGCGCGCTTCACGTCGTTCTGAAAATCGATTTCGATCCACGGCGCGCCGGTCACATCGGCGATGTCGAATACGTGGGACGGAGTTTTGGCGTTCTCGAGCAAGAGGTCGCACACGGCTTCCTCGTGCGGCATCTTCGCGCGGCCGCTCGCGACGTAATCGGCGCAGATCTCGGCGAGGCGCGTGGCCGTCGCCTGATCGAAACGGAAGAAGCCGACCGATTCGCCGATGGTGTCGTAGGCGAGCCCGGCCGCGACCTGCTTGCGCAATTCGACCGGCACGCCGTTTTCGATGCACAGCTTCACCGGTTCGTCGCCGACTTCGAAATCGCGGTCGATCAACAAACGGTTCGCGCTTGCCG
Organism: Caballeronia sp. BR6202001590007; assembly: GCA_029439495.1. Classification (GTDB taxonomy): domain Bacteria; phylum Pseudomonadota; class Gammaproteobacteria; order Burkholderiales; family Burkholderiaceae; genus Caballeronia. The sequence continues at coordinate 9,749 of JAQFVI010000359.1, read as the reverse complement.
CCCGCGACGAGCGGCGCAAAAATGCACTCGTCGTAGAGCACGTCGGTGTCCATCAGGAACACGTCGCCGCCGCGCGTCATCGCGTCGCGCACGGTGTGCACGGAAAGCACGCTGCCGAGCGTGAATTCCTCGTTGACGACGACTTCAGTCGCCGGCTTCCAGTCGATTGACGCGAGTTCGGCTTCGATCTGTTCGCTCTTGAAGCCCGTCACGAAGACGACTTCGTCGACGCCCGCGCCCTTCAGGAAATGCAGATGACGTTCGAGCAGCGAGGCATCGCCGAAACGAAGCAGACACTTGGGCTTCTGCTGGCCTTCGGGCTGCACGAGACGCAAGCCCATCCCGGCCGCAAGAATAATTGCGATAATTGCGCGCATGGTTGATTCTCTTCGAGGGTGTTCAGTCGATAAGGCACGCGCGAGACGACGGCGCTGCCAGCCTTTTTCAACGAAATGCAGATAGACGATGCCCGGCACGCCGAGCAGCAGTTCGCGCGCGCGCTTGGCGAGCGACAGCGCGAACGCCGTTTCCGGCGGCAGGCCGACAAGACGCGCGAGCAGCAGATAACCGCCTTCCTGCACGCCGAGCGATCCGGGAATGGCAAAGGCCGCGCCGCGAATCGCCTGGCCGAGACTTTCGAGCAACAGGGCTTCGGTCCAGCCGACCGGATGCCCGAGCAGGTCGAGTACACCGCGAAGAGCGGCGCGCCGATCGCCGCGGCGAACAGGAACGGCGTCATGCCGTTCAGGAGCGTCACGAGCGGAATCAGATACAGCACGTCTTCGGTTTCAAAGCCGGCTATCGACGCCTGCTGCGTGTCGGACTTGCCGACCATCGACTCGATGCGCATGCGCAGGAAGAAAATCAGCGCAACCGCTACGCCTGCGATGCCGCCGAGCCACTGCGCGGCCACGAACAGCCCCGGATGATGCACGACCACGTAAAACCCGATACCGAAGAAGCACGGTCACGAGCGCATCGCACGCGAGGTCGTAAAAGTGGCCGATCTTGCTCGACTGCCAGCTGATGCGCGCCAGTTCGCCGTCGGTGTGATCGACGAAATTGGACAGCGCGATCAGCAGCGCGCCGACCGTGCACAACCAGAATTGACCAAGCGACAGATAGTAGGCACCCGCGAGGCCGATGGCGAGGCGCAGGGTCGTCAGGTGATTCGGCGTGACGGGCGTACCGAGAAGCAGTGTGATGAGGCGGCGGGCAAGCCGGGCGTCCCATGTCGTGGGCTGCGAAACGGCTTTGGAAAGGAGTGGACACGATTTTGTCATGACCGTGAATATAGCCCGTTCCGACAAACCTGCATATATTGCGGCTCGCCCTAACCGTCGATAAAGTCCTGTTTAGTCAGGTCTGACAGACCTGTTTGAAACATTCGTGAACACTCACGCGGGATTTCGCGCCCAAAAGCCGACGGCAAAAATTTCCGATTGCTTTCGGGCTCTCGGGCGCTGCCTCACTGCGGGGTCGCGGGCGCTCCCGGCGGCGGCGGAACCGGCCGCTCGTTCGACATCGACGCCGGCTTCCCGTTGCTGATGCCGCCGTTCTTGTCGACGGGAATCGTCACCGTGCGGACCGTGCCGTTGCCGAGCGGGAAATCGGCGAGCGCGCTGCGGGCGAGATACGACATCGCGCGATAGAGCGAGGCGTCGTTGGTCGAGTTCACGGCCGTCACCTTGTAGACCTCGCGGCCGCTCGCCTTGTCGGTCATGCGAATCTGCAGCGCGTGAATGTAGACCGGATAGCTCTGATCGACGTAGCCCGTCGGGCCCCACGGGCCGTACATCGGCCACGGATCGTAATAGACAGGCTGGCGGACCGTCATCAGGTCGCCGCGCACCGAATATTGCAGCGCGACCTGGTAATGCGCGCTCGCATCGGGGACCTGACGGAAGTTGTACTTCGACATCTCCATCGCGACGAGCGTCTCGTACGTCTGCTGCTCGATGCTGTTGCCCTGCTTGCCCTGGGGCGCGAATGCGTAGGTGCGCATGGCGTCGCTGCCGGACCAGTTGGAAAACGCGGTGACCTGCGTCTGGACATAGGTCGTGCAGCCCGCGAGCCAGACGACGCCGAGCGCCAGCGCGGCGCGGGCGAGCGCGTAGAGTCTGCCGCGACGCGCGATCGAATCAGTCGGGAAATTCATGGCCATCCTCACTTCGTTCAGCACCCTGCTTCGTTTGAATAGCACCGTCGCGCCGCGCGCGACAGCGTCCGTTATCGTGGGTCCACACCGCTTTGCGCCGCCCGATTCATGATCCGCGGACCGCTTGTACGCTTGTACAATGGCTCGATAAGTCGTGCGCGCTTTCGTGCCGCCCGTCTCGTCTTTCGGATCGGTCGGGTCCGGTCGATACGCGCGCCGCTCAAACCATTCTGAAGATCTTGCCATGTCTGATACAACCGCATCCGTTGTGATCCGCCGCCAGGACTATACGCCGCCCGCGTTTCTGATCGATTCCATCGCGCTCGACTTCGATCTCGTGCCCGCGCGCACTGTCGTCAAAAACACGATGCGCCTGCGCCGCAACCCCGATGCCGCATCGGAAGCGGCACGCCTCGAACTCATCGGCGAGCAGCTCGAATTCGTCGGCGCAACCATCGACGGCGCGCCGTGCACGGATGTCCGTGTAAGCGAAAACGGCCTGTCGATCGGCACTATTCCATCGGGACCGTTCGAACTGACGATCGAAAGCATCTGCAATCCCGCCGGCAACACGACGCTGTCCGGACTCTACGTGTCGAGCGGCAACTTCTTTACGCAGTGCGAGGCGGAGGGCTTTCGGCGCATCACCTATTTCCTCGACCGCCCCGACGTGATGGCGACCTACGTGGTCACGCTGCGCGCGGACAAGTCGGCGTATCCCGTGCTTTTGTCCAACGGCAATCTGACCGAGGAAGGCGATCTGACCGACGGCCGCCACTTCGCCCGCTGGGAAGACCCGTTCAAGAAGCCGAGCTACCTGTTCGCGCTCGTCGCGGGCAAGCTGGTTTGCATCGAGGAACGCATCCGCTCGGGCTCGGGCAAGGAAAAGCTGCTGCAGGTCTGGGTCGAACCGCACGATCTCGACAAGACGCGCCACGCGATGGACTCGCTGATCCACTCGATCCGCTGGGACGAAAAGCGCTTCGGGCTGGAACTGGATCTCGACCGCTTCATGATCGTCGCGGTGAGCGACTTCAACATGGGCGCGATGGAAAACAAGGGCCTCAATATCTTCAACACGAAGTACGTGCTGGCCAATCCGGAAACCGCGACCGACATCGATTTTTTCAACATCGAGGCAGTGGTCGGCCACGAGTATTTCCATAACTGGACCGGCAACCGCGTAACCTGCCGCGACTGGTTCCAGTTGAGCCTGAAGGAAGGCCTGACCGTGTTCCGCGATCAGGAATTCTCCGCCGACATGGCCGCCGGCGACTTCGAAGGCGCGGCGAGCGCGGCGTCGCGCGCGACCAAGCGTATCGAGGACGTGCGCGTGCTGCGTCAGATGCAGTTCGCCGAAGACGCCGGCCCGATGGCGCATCCGGTGCGCCCGGAGAGCTACATCGAGATCAACAATTTCTACACGATGACCGTCTACGAGAAGGGTTCGGAAGTCGTGCGGATGTATCAGACGCTGTTCGGCCGCGATGGCTTCCGGCTCGGCATGGATCTCTACTTCCAGCGTCACGACGGCCAGGCGGTGACCTGCGACGATTTCCGCCACGCCCTCGCGGATGCGAACCAGCGCGACTTATCGCAATTCGAGCGCTGGTACAGCCAGGCCGGCACGCCGCGCGTCTCGGTGCGCGCGAAGTACAACGCCGCCAACAAGCGCTATACGCTGACGCTCGCCCAGGGTTACGGCAAAGCCTCCGAAGCCGCGCGCGAAACCCAGAAGGGGCCGCTGCTGATCCCCTTCGCGGTCGGCCTGCTCGGCGCGAGCGGCGCGGACTTGCCGCTGCGCCTCGAAGGCGAAGCCGAGCCGAACGGCACGACGCGCGTGCTCGAATTCACCGAGCGCGAACAGTCGTTCACCTTCGTCGACGTGAACGAAGCGCCGCTGCCCTCGCTGCTGCGGAATTTCTCGGCGCCGGTGATCGTCGAGTTCGATTACACCAACGAACAGCTCGCGTTCCTGCTCGCGCACGACAGCGATCCGTTCAACCGCTGGGAAGCCGGCCAGCGCCTCGCGACGCGCGAACTGCTGGCGCTCGCGCAGCGGACGTCGACGGGCGGCGCGCTGTCCATCGACGACGTGGTCGCCGCCTTCGCCCGCGTGCTCGACAACACCACGCTCACGCCCGCTTTCCGCGAACTCGCGCTGATGCTGCCCTCGGAAAACTACCTCGCCGAACAGATGACCGTCTCGGATCCGGCCGCCGTCCATGCGGCGCGCGTGTTCCTGAGCCGGCGGCTCGCCAATACGCTGCGCGACAAGTGGCTCGCCGTCTACGAAGTGAACCGCACGCCGGGCGAGTATCGGCCGACGCCGGAAGACGCCGGCAAGCGCGGTCTGAAAAACCTCGCGCTCGCCTATCTGGCGCAAACCGACGATCCGACCGAAGCGGTCAGACTCGCGCAGGCGCAGTACGATGCCGCGAACAACATGACCGACCGGTCGGCGGCGCTGTCCGCGCTGCTGCTCGCGAGCGCGACCAAGGGCGCGGACCCGACCGTCGCGGATGCCGCGCTCGACGACTTCTATCGCCGCTTCGAGAAGGAAGCGCTCGTCATCGACAAGTGGTTCGCACTCCAGGCGACGCAGCGCGGCGGGGAAAACCGCAAGGTCATCGAGATCGTGCGCAAGCTGATGCAGCATCAGGCATTCAACATCAAGAACCCGAACCGCGCGCGCTCGTTGATTTTCAGCTTCTGCAGCGGCAATCCCGCGCAGTTCCACGCCACCGACGGCTCCGGCTACGTGTTCTGGGCGGAACAGGTCATCGTGCTCGATGCGCTCAATCCGCAGGTCGCCGCCCGCCTCGCGCGCGGGCTCGAGCTGTGGCGCCGCTTCACGCCGCCGTTACGCGAGAAAATGCGCGCGGCGCTGTCGGAAGTCGCGGCGAAGGCGAAATCGCGCGACGTCCGCGAAGTCGTGGAAAAAGCGCTAGCGGCGTAACCTGCTGTTCCGGCAGCGGGTTCTCGGGCACACAACCGCCGTGCGAAGTATCGCACGGCGGTTGTGCTGACTTATGGCGAACGCTGTCACATCGGACACTGGGTGCGAGCGGTTAGAATCGTGAATATTCGTTTAACGCTCACGGAGCCTCGCATGTCCTCCCTTCCCAGTCGCCGCACCACGCTCACCAAGTATCTGATCGAGCAGCAGCGCGAACACCAGAATCTTCCCGCCGACTTGCGTCTTCTGATCGAAGTGGTCGCGCGCGCGTGCAAGCAGATCAGCTATCACGTCAGCAAGGGCGCGCTCGGCGACGCGCTCGGCACGGCCGGCAGCGAGAACGTGCAGGGCGAAGTGCAGAAGAAGCTCGACGTGATGTCGAACGAAATCCTGCTGGAAGCCAACGAATGGGGCGGCAATCTGGCCGCGATGGCATCGGAAGAGATGGAAAAGATCTTCCCGATTCCGAACCGCTACCCGAAGGGCAATTACCTGCTGACGTTCGACCCGCTCGACGGATCGTCGAACATCGACGTGAACGTGTCGATCGGCACCATTTTTTCGGTGCTGCGCTGCCCGGACGGTGTCGAGCCGAGCGAGGAAGCGTTCCTGCAGCCCGGCTCGCAGCAGGTCGCGGCGGGCTACGCCGTGTACGGCCCGCAAACCGTGCTCGTGCTGACGACCGGCCACGGCGTGAACTGTTTCACGCTGGATCGTGAACTCGGCTCGTGGGTGCTCACGCAGCGCGACATGCAGATGCCCGTCGAGACGCGCGAATACGCGATCAACGCATCGAATGCGCGTCATTGGTACGAGCCGGTGCAGCGCTATATCGGTGAGCTGAACGACGGCAAGGACGGCGTGCGCAAAACCGACTTCAACATGCGCTGGATCGCGTCGATGGTCGCGGACGTGCACCGCATCCTGAATCGCGGCGGCGTGTTCATGTATCCAGTCGACAAGCGCGACCCGTCGAAGCCCGGCAAGCTGCGCCTGATGTACGAAGCAAATCCGATGGCGTTCATCGTCGAACAGGCGGGCGGCGCGGCGACCAACGGCGAGCAGCGCATCCTCGACATTCAGCCGAAGAGCCTGCACGAGCGTGTCGCAGTGTTCCTCGGCTCGAAAAATGAAGTGGACCGCGTGACGCGCTACCACCTCGACAAGAAAAACTGATCCGAACTATTGTCAAAGCGAGAAAGACTCTGCATAATTTCGCTTCTTCATTGCTAATGAACAAAACGAAAGCAACAGAGGCGCCGGAATAGCTCAGACGGTAGAGCAGCGCATTCGTAATGCGAAGGTCGGGGGTTCGATTCCTCTTTCCGGCACCAACCAGGATTCAAGCGAAAGCCCAGTCATCGTGACTGGGCTTTTTGCTTTGGTGCCTCATCTTCTTCGGCATCTTCGCAACGATGCCCTCCTTACGAAAAAGCCCGCTCACCTTCCGGCGATCGCGGGCTTCTGCACGGGACGGCGAATGATCGCCGCGCCTGCACATTCGAACGTTCGCGCAAACGGTGAATCGGCCATTCGTGGTTACGAATTTCGATTTTCCGACAGCCGCTTGTCCATTTCGTCACTTATGTGCGCTGACGTACAACAACAAGTCATTTTCCGCTGCGCACCATGAGGCGTCAACGGCGGTTTACCGATATCGTTATATCCATAGAGGAAAAGCTACAGTATTAGTGTGGGATGAAGCCAGCCTGCCTCAGAACCAAGCCCCGCGCGGCTTTGCGGCGATTGCTTCCTCGCAATCGGACACGTAGTTTTTGCGGGAGACGATAAAAGGGCCGGTCATGGATTACCGAATGATAATCGGCCCGATCACGAACGTTCATCTGCAATGGCCGTTCGTGCGCTTAACGACTCAAGACGACACGATGTCAATCCGATACGCATCTACCGCAGGAAACGGTATTTGGATTAACAGCGCGACGAGCGGCGCAGAAGCCCGTCGCGCAGCAAGCGAAATTGTTGTTATCAGAGGAGAGAATCATGGACGCGAAACTGACTGACGAAAATCCCCACCCCCGACAAAGTGCAATGTCCGGATGCGGAACCGAGCGCGGTTGAATTTCTCGCGACCGAGTTGCCCGAGCACGTCCGTGCGTTCTTCGACGAACAGCGCGCGGCGGCCGTGGCGAAGTAAGGCGGACACGCTGAAACTTCACGCCGTCGTCGTGAAAACGATGCCCGGTGCGCCTGGCTCGGCCGGCGCGCGCAAGCCGCAAGACTTCGACATGGCTCACATCAGGATGCAGCGCGCCTATGCATGACCGGCTCCGACGAGCGGTCATGCGCCGCCGCTCGTGTATCGCTCTACGTTCTTTCCAACGTTTCCCCGCGTTTTCCGTCCCGCCGAAGGGCCTGCGCTATGCTGGCGCTTTTGCCCAAAGACCGCCGATGCACCGTTCATCGAAACGCGCCGCCCGCCTCCTCACCGTCGCCGCATTGACGATCGCCGTCGCGCACGCAGAGCCGGCTCGCACCGACGGCGACAACACGCCATTCACCAATCTCATCGCGCTGGTTTCGCAGCGGCTCGCGCTCGCCGAGCCGGTCGCGCGCTACAAATGGGCGCGTCACGAGACCATCATCGATACGCCGCGCGAGAACGCGCTGCTCGCGCAGGTCGAAAGCAAGGCGAAGTCGGCGCAGGTCGATCCAGACTTCGCGCGGCAGTTTTCCGCGATCAGATCGATGCCCGCAAGGACGTGCAGAACGCCCTGTTCGCGAACTGGCGCGCAGCGAAGACGACGCCCGACGGTGCGTCGCCCGATCTCGCGAAGGACACGCGTCCGAAGCTCGATCGTTTGACGCAGCAGCTCGTAAGCGCGCTCGCACGCGTCGAGCCGATTCGCCATGGCGACGATTGTCCGCTGCGTTTCGCCGACAGCATCGCGCGATGGAAGCATCTCACGCGCTAAGACGCGTCAATGAACGAGCCGCTCACGCGCGCGCTGTCGCACATCTGCGTGGCGGGCGGTGTCGGCGCCGTCGGTTGATCAGAACGCGTTCTCTACCGCAGCTGCATCGAGCGGCGTAACCGCGAGTCCGCGCGCGATGCGCGCGCCGAGGATGCGATGCATGGCGGCTTCGAAGGTCGGCGCGACATCGGCGGCGGCGTAAAGTGCGCGCGCATCAGACAGGCTCGCGGCCGTGCCGAGATAACCCGAGATAACGCCAGCGATCCACGACATGCCACGCGTGCGCGCTGCTTTCGCGGTGTCACGTTCCTCGATTGCGATCGCACTCGCGAACGGCCACGGCGCGCCGCGCGCGTCGCCCGGACGCGACTTCGGCACGCGATTGTGCGGCGGACGCAAGGTCGCCACCATTTGCACCTCCGCGAGCAGCGCCGAGTTCCCCACCCGTCGCCGTCCATTCGAGGCGCCGGATCAGCGCGGCGAGCCGCATGTCCTTCGCGAAGCAGCGCGGTCCCGCGAGATGCGCGCGCACCCGCTGCCGGCACGCTCTTGCCGACATAGAGCGGTGCATCGGCTTCGCCATAGAACGTGTAGACGCCGTAGACGCCGTAGACGCCGGGCATTGCTTCGATCGTGTCTTCGTCGATCTGCTCAGCCAGGCGAAAACGCTGCGTGACGCCCTCGACATGCGCACGCAATACGCGTCGGCCGGCTCCGCGCGATGCAGGTGCTGCCAGAACTGCCACAGCAAATCGGCATCCGCGAGCGTGCGGTGACGCGCCAACGGCCCGAGCGCGTGACGCTGGACGAGCGCATCGAGTCCGTGCCGGCTCTCGCCGGGATAAACCGCGCGCGAAAGCTGCACGGTGCACAGCACATCGGGCGCGAAACGCAGGCCGACGCGTCTGAACTCGTCCTTCAGAAAACTGTGATCGAAGTGCGCGTTATACGCGATGAACAGCTGTCCGTGCATGCGTTCGAGCAAGCCAGCCGGCCGCGAGCGACTCGAAGCTCGGCGCATCGGCGATCATCTCGTTGGTGATGCCGGTGAGCTGCTGGATGAACGACGGAATCGGCCTGCCCGGATTGACCAGCATCGTCCACTGCGACATGCTTTGCGGCCCGACCTCGACGATGCTGATTCCGTGATCCAGTCGATGCCGAACGAACCGCCGGTGGTTTCGAGATCGACGAAAACGATGGGATCAGCGGGAAACAGGAAATCGGAAGAGGAATCGGGTTGCATGACGAAGGCAATGGTGCGGATGACGTAAAACGGAGGCTTCTAAGGTTGCTCATTCTAACGCAGCGATCGGGCGTGCTTTGCTGTGCGCCGCGAGTCAAGGCGCGAGTAATTTGTGCCGACTGAAAAGCGTTTTCACTGATTTACGTCGATTAGTTTGACGAGCGCGCTCCAGAGGCTTTTCAAAATAACGATAGATGCGGCGTCAGAATAGACAGATAATTTTGGCGCTGTTATGCGCTTGGCTCTATCAGCGATGGTCTGCCCGCATCGTGTGCCGCTGCGGTGGGCGCGAGCAGCGGCGCGTCGCCGTGACGCCCCACGGAACACCGCTGCTGCGGATCGGACTCGGCATAAACTCAAATGTGCCAAATTCTTAAAACCAGGCTCACGTTAATTCGAATAACGCGTTACCTCGGATTATCTATTTATTCGCACGCATCGCAATTCGGCGCA
>JAQFVI010000358.1 GCA_029439495.1 Caballeronia sp. BR6202001590007 | reverse complement strand
CACTGCGTTGTTTCCCGACTTGACGCCCCGATGCCAGCCTTGAAAGATATTGCGCTGCAGCAACGCGCTTGTGGCCGGTCATTTCGGGGTGCTTTGAAGGCTTTTCGCTGTCACCGGCCCGTCACCGTGGATCCGTAGCATTCACTCCTGCGCGATTTTAGCCGGCGCTGAACGGCACAGATATAAATCGAGAGACTTGAAGAACATGGGACAACATTCCCAAACCATCGGACACCTTGAACGCAGTCACGAAGACAATGCCCTGCGCCGCGCCATCGCCGCAAGACTGGACCGGGCGATGCAAAAGGGCAATATCAGTTCCGCCAAAGCCGCCGACTGGCTCGACGTAACGGAACATGACGTGCAGTTCTGGCGGCGCGGCATTACGGTGCCGCCGCTGCATGCATTCAATCGCATCGCGAAGGCGCTCGACGTCGACGTGCATTGGTTGTGCACGGGCCAGCCGCAGCAGGCGCAAGCCATCGCCTGACTTTCTCTTTGCGCCTTTCATTCGATCAACTGAACGATCGTTTCCACTTTCGTAGGCCTGCGTCCGTGCATCAGCACCGTTCCGATGCCGCTTGCCGCAATCACGCAAATGCCGATTGCCATCCACATGTCCGGCACTTGCCCGAAGAGCAGCCAGCTTCCGAAGCGAACGCTCGCGATGGCGGGCAAGGTTTCGGTCTGATCTATCCACACCAGCACGCTCAACACGATGGTCGCGACGAAGTCGGTGAGGAAGTTGGTGGTGATCGCATCGTCGAGACGCGACAGATGGCTCGATACGACCTGGAAGCATGCGAAGGTGATCGCCGAGCCGATCGGATACACGACGGTCCAGATGAACTGACTGCCGCCGGGCCGCACGACCAGCAACATGCCGATGAAACCGATCCTGACCATCGCCCATTTGCTGCGGGGAACGTGGTCCTTCAGCACCAGCGCGGCGAGCAGCGTGGAGATGAGCGGCACGAGCATTGCAAGCGATGTCGTCACGGGCAGCGGCAAATGCCTGAGTGCCGCGAACGTGCACGCCGAATTGGCGAGCAGCAGCAGCGCGCGCACGATTTAAAGTTTCACATTGCGCGTACGAAAGAGGCCGCGTGCATTGCTTCGCGCCCGCCACACGCCCAGCGTGACGGTCTGAAAGACATAGCGCACCCATAACAACGCGAGAAGAGGGACGGTGGTGCAGATCAGCTTGATGGTCGAGTCGCTCGAAGCGAACACCACCGTTGTCGCGATCATAATGGCGATGCTGGCGCCCGTGGTCTCGGTGTCAATCCGGAAACGCGCTTTACCTTCTAAGGTTGCCATCGAATGTCCGCCGTATCGCCGCTTCGTGGAAGACGCGGGCGACGGCTCGAATAGCATCGCGCTCCGGCGTTTCTGATGACGGCTTTCAAGAGTGGAACGGCGTTTAAGCAGTTACCTCATTGTGCGGACATCGTCGGCCTGTGGCAAGGCGACAGTAAAGTTCGCTTTTTTTCTGCTTGCGCGTTGGAAGCCGGCTTCGGCACGAGCACCAGCGGAAACGTTGACTTCGAACACGCTGCCGCGCCCCTGTGTCGATTGAAAGCGCAGATCGCCTTCGAGCGTGCGCGACAGTTCCTTGACGATGGCGANTCCTTTTCGCCGATGCCCACGCCCGTGTCGGTCACGCGCAACCTCCAGCGCTCGCCGGGCGCGGCGCTGATCGCCAGCGCGATCTCGCCCGCCGAGGTGTACTTGATCGCGTTCGACAGCAGGTTCAGCGCAACCTGCTTCACCTTCAGCCGGTTCGACGTCACCATCGACAGCGCCGGATCGAGCTGGCCGATGAACGTCAGCCCTTTCGCTTCGGTCTGCGCACGGCATGCGTGCATCAGTTCGTCGAACAAGCCGACGATGTCGAACGCTTCGACCGTAAGGATCGAGTCGTCGCCGAGCACCTTCGAATACTCGACTATCTCGTCCACGAGCGTCGCCATGTCGGCAACCTGCCGTTGCGCGAGACCGAGCGCGGTTTCGCGCTTCGCGGGCAATCGCGACGCGAGTTGCAGCGCCGTCGAAAACACGTTGAGGAAGTTGCGCAGATCGTGCGCGACGCGCCGTGTGACCTACATGCGCGTTTCGTAGAGATCGCCGATCAGCTTTTGTCGCAGCGTCAGTTCGTAGTTCGCGCGCTCCAGCATGCCAGTGTACTCGTCGATCTTGCGATCGCGCTCGCCGACCGCTTCGCGAATCGATGCGAGCGTGACGAAGCTGACGACTTCATCCGTCATCAGGCGCGCGTGCTCTTCGTCCGCGCGCGCGAGTTCCGGATGCGCCGATGCATAGTCGCCGATCACGGACAGCAGCACCTGACGAAACAGATCGAGTTCGCACACCAGTTCGTCGATCCGGTAGCCCTGCTGCCAGCGCCATTGACCGTGCTGACGCGCGTCCTGTTCGATCGCGCCTTCCGAATCGCGCAGATTGCGCGACTCCAGCACGACGCAGATTTCATCGAAGATGCTGGGCAGATGATCCGCCAGTTGCCGGTACGTCAACTGATCGGAACGCTCGACTTCCTGATCGCCGAAGACGAGTTTCATCCACCGTTCGGTGAGCGCGTGCTGTTCGGCGCGTAGCGCCGCCACGAGACCGACCAGGCCATCAGCCGAAATGTCGCCCATCTGCACGTCCCCCGTTGCGAAGGCGCGGCTCGACGGTGCGCGTTGCTGGTCCGACTGCCCGAATGAAGTGCATGCGACACGCGCAAGAGATAACGCGTAAAAAAGGCGTCCGCGATGCATCGCCAGTATAGGACGATGCTTAATCGCACAAGACTAATCGGACCGTTCTCTTGGGCTTTGCGGCGCTGTCCGTGGTAGCTCTTACCGCGTCCCTGCGCATGAGATACCGCGTCGGATACCATTTCGCTATTGACAGCGAAGGAGATTCCATGAGCACGACGTCGAACGGTCGCAATTGGCATGCCAAACAATATTCACGCTTCGAACGAGAGCGCACGCGGCCGGTTCGCGATCTGCTGAATGCCGCCGATGCTACGCGCGTCGCGCACGCCGTCGATCTCGGCTGCGGTCCCGGCGACTCGACCGAGACGCTTCTCGATTACGCACCGCAGGCGAACGTCATCGGCGTGGACAATTCGCGCGACATGCTCGATGCCGCGCGCAAGCGGCTGCCGCAGGTGTGCTTCGAGTGTGCGGATATCGCGGCATGGGACGCGCCCGGGCCGTTCGACCTGATTCTCGCGAACGCGTCGATGCAGTGGGTCGCGGATCATGACGTGCTGTTCCCGAAGCTCGTCGACAAGCTCGCGCCCGGCGGACGCCTCGCCATCCAGATGCCCGACAATCTCGACGAACCCGCGCACACGCGCATGCCGAAGCCGTCAACAACGGTCCGTGGCGCGCGCGCCTGCAGGGCGTGCAGCGCACGGCGCGCTATCGGCCCGAAGCCTATTACGCGCTGCTCAGGCCACATTGCGCGCAGGTCGACGTCTGGCGCAGGTGTATCACCATCCGCTCGAAGGCGGCATCGACGCGGTCATCGAATGGTTCAAGGGCAGCGCATTGCGACCCTTTCTCGCGAAACTCGATGCGCACGAGCAGCCCGCGTTTCTCGATCGCTATCGCGAAGGACTGCGCGCGTCGTACACGGTGCTCGACGGCGACGTCGTGCTGCTGCCGTTTCCGCGTGTGTTCATCGTCGCGACGCGCTGACGGCGCAATCGCAAAGCCGGTTCAATGCGCGCGGTTGTGTTCGCGCAGCATCTGCACGAACTGGCGCGCCGCGGGCGACAGCGCGCCGCCCTTGCGCGTGACGATGCCGTAAGTCTGCGATTTCGACTTCATCGGCACGGGCAGGATGCGCAGCATGCCGCGCGCTTCGAACAGCTTCGCGACGCTGGCGGGCAGAATCGCGACCAGCTCCGCGCTTTGCTACAGCAAGATCACGGTGACGAGCGGCGACGCCGTCAGGATCGGATTGGCGGGCATCGGCAGGCCGGCGAAATCGAGTTCGCGTTCGAGCAGCGCGCTCATCGGCATGTAGGTCGGATAGGTGATCCAGCGCAGCTTGGCGAGATCGGCGAAACCGATCGCCTGCTCGCCGGCTTCGTTCAGCGGCGGATGATCGTGACCCACGACCACCGACAGCGGCTCGTCNCCGCATGCCGCGCATGCATCTCGTTGACGATCGGCGCGACCACGCCCGGCACCGCGCCCATGATCGTGCCGACCGTCAGCCTTCCGCCCGTGCCCGAGCGGATCTGCGCGACTTCCTGACACAGCGCGCTCAGGTCCGCCGCGAGCACGCGCGCGTAACGCACGACGCAGCGTCCGAAAGGATTCGGAATAAGGCCGGTCTTAGCCCGCTCGAAAAGCGGCGCTTCGAGCATGGATTCAAGTTCGGCGAGCGCCTTGCTCGCGGCAGACTGAGTCATCGCCATGGAGCCGGCGGCCTTGTGCAGGGATTTGTGCTCGTCCAGCGCGATCAGCAATTGCAATTGCTTCATGCGCAGGCGCGACATCAGCACGTCGAGGGTGTTCTTCATTCGGCGACGGCCCGGCCACCGGAACCGGGTGATTCCAAAAAGCGATCGAGCGATGGAAAGGTTTCACTATTCACTATACAGCGCACTATACAGCGGCCCGCCCACAGCCTATAGTGTGTATAGGTGCGCGCAAGGCGATAGTCATCGTACAACTGCGCGATTCGAATCTCATTTGCAAGGATGAGACACTATGCAACTCACTGGCAACCTACTCATCGGTCAGCAATCGGTCTTCGGCAGCAACGGCACGATCAAGGCCGTCAATGCGTTGACGGGCGTGGCCATCGAACCAGCCTTCGGCGGCACGACGCTCGCCGATCTCGATCCGATCGCGCCTGCGCGCTCGCGTGGGCCGCATTCGACGTCTACCGCGAAACCGCGCCGGAAACGCGCGCGAAGTTCCTGGAAACGATCGCGCAGAACATCGTCGATATCGGCAACGACCTGATCGAGCACGGCATGATATGGGCGGTCTGCCGCGTCCGCGCCTCGAAGGCAAACGCGACCGCACCGTCGGCCAGTTGCGGATGTTCGCGGAAGTCGTGCGTAACGGCGATTTCGTCGGCGCGCGCATCGATCCGGCGCAACCAGACCGCAAGCCGCTGCCGTGCGTCGATCTGCGTCTGCACCATATCGGGCTGGGCCCGGTCGCGGTGTTCGGTGCGAGCAACTTCCCGCTCGCCTGCTCAGCGCGGGCCAGTTCTGCGCGAACCCAGGCCTCGTGCTCGCCGTCGACGGTCCCGATTTGGACACGTTCATCGCCTCGGCGTCGGCCGCGCTGAAGGAAACCGCCGCGCAGACGATGCTCACGCCGGACATCTTCAAGACCTACGAAAGCTCGGTCGCGAAGGCCGCCGATCGCGCCGACGTGACCTGCGCTGCGCGCGGTCTCGCCGCCAAGGGCGACAACCAGGGCCAGTCGGCGCTGTTCGTCACCACCGCCGATGCCTTCCGCAACAGCCATGAGCTACAGGAAGAGATCTTCGGCGCGTCGTCGCTGGTCGTGCGCTGCCCGAACCTCGACGCGATGCTCGAACTGGTCGAATCGCTCGAAGGTCAGTTGACCTCGGCCTGCACATCGACGAAGCCGACTATGCCGACGCGAAGCGCCTTCTCCCCGCGCTCGAGCGCCGCACCGGCCGTCTGCTGGTGAACGGCTTCGGCACGGGCGTCGAAGTCGGCCACACGATGGTTCACGGCAGCCCGTTCCCGTCGACGGCGGATGGCCGCTCGACGTCAGTCGGCAATCTCGCGATCGACCGCTTCCTGTGCGCGGTCAGCTATCAGGATCTGCCGGACGCGCTGAAGTCGGATAATCCGCTCGGCCTGAACCGCCGCATCGACGGCAAGCTGCAACTGGCGAAGTAAGCACCGCCGCGTCACGCGGACCGCGATGCCCCGGCGTCGCGGTCCGTTTGCTTTTGCGGAATCGATTCGGATTGCGAAACAATCGGCTTGCGTGACGGTTTTTTCGACGCCCTGCGCGACTCGCCGCGCAAGCGTTTGCGGCGTCCGAAACGGGTCCATCGGATGCCCGTTTGGCTTTGGTATCAGTGGGTTATCCGGCGGTTCGCCGTCCTTGTCGGTTATCGGCTAAGGATTGGCGGCTCAAAACCGCCGCTGCGCATCCAAAATGTCAGAAACAAGTGAGCGATGCCAAAATGGCGCCTTGCGTATTGTCTGAGAAATGGCCCGCAATCGCACCGATCCCGACAGACGCATTCACACCGACCGAAGGCCAGCGCCGGCACGTAATACAGGCGCAATACGAGACGACTCGCCGCCCGCAGCCCGGCGGCGCACGATGTATTCGCTTCATGCAAGGCGGCCCGAGATAGGTGCGAAACGCGATTAACGTCCGAAAGTCCGTGACCGATATTCGGAGCATCGTTTCCCGAAAAAGCGTGCGCGATCAACTCGTTGCGCAACGGGAAATACTACGGAGGATTGCTGCCGCGGGACGTTTCAGGCGTTCGAGCGTCCTTGCGCGAACCGTGTCGTTCGCGCGTTTTGGCGGCCACGTTTTCGCACCTGTCCTTCGAGGGCTTTTAGCATGACCACGCGTCTGACGTTCCCCGCATCCATGTTCTCCGTCGTCTGCCAGCGCTGCGGCAGCACGGTGCGCAAGAACGCGGACAGTTGCCCGACCTGCGGCGCCGATCGCGTCCGCCAATGCCGGTGCCGCCGCCGGCGGCGCGGAAGTGGGCGAATCGTCCAGATGGGGCGCCGCCTGGGATCCGAAACGCACGAGCGAACGCATTGAGCAGAAGGCGGCGGAGCATCGCAATAAGCGCATGGAGCGCGTCGAGCAGTCAGCGCGCAATGCCTGCGCCGATCCGCATCGCGATCCCGATGCCGTGCCCGGCTCCGAGAACTAGACGCAGCGCAAGACCGTCATCGCGGGCGTGTGCAGGGCGGTGCTGCTCGCGGGCGTCATCTTCTATCTCCAGCACGGCGGCTCCGAGGACGAAACCACGGCGTCGATCGAGCACAGCGTCTCCGGGGCGATCGATTCCAAATATGGGCCGGTGTCCACGCCGCAGACTGCGGCGCTCGCGGATCGGCATCATCAGGTGCAGGCGCGCGCTCGCATCCGGCGATCCGCTGGCGGGCCTGCGTTTCGCGCTGGATCAGCACGACCTGACGGCCGCGCGCACGCAACTGAAAGCCGCCGCGGACAACAGGCGCGGCCCGAATACGAAACCCTGAAGGACGAACTCGTGCGCCGCAAGCTACAACGCGATGCCCCGCTGCAACTGGCCCGCGCGTGCGAGCGCACTTCCGCGTGGACCTGCGTGCAGCAGAACGCCGGCGAAGCGCTCGCGCTCGACGGCAGCAGCACGGAATCGCAGGCGATGCTCGAACATGTGATCAAGCCGCGGGCTGGCAGAACGGCACGACGACCGCGCTGGCGAAAAAAGCGCTGTCCGATCGGCGCGCCGGGCACGACCAGACCGTCCTCGCAGGACGCCGCCACCAACGCGAACGCGGCACCCGCCGCGATGCAGCCCGCCCTGTCGGCACAGGCCGCCGCGCCGCGCGTGCAGCAGCAGCCGGCGCGAGCCGGCGCGCGCGCACCGCAATACATCGGCGATACGACGTCGCAGCCGAGGCATCGCCGAACGGCCCGCAGTATCTCGGTCAGACGCTGGCCCCGTCGTCGCAGGCGACGCCGTCCGCGCAGCAGCATGCACCGCAAGCCGCATCAGGCCGCACCGCGCGCGCCGCAATATCTCGAATCCACGAGCGTCCAGCCGAGCGCGGCGCATCCGCTGGTCAACGCGCCGGCGGGCGTGCAGCGGCTGTCGCCGGTCGTCACGCCGGTTGCACCGAGTGCCGCGCCG
The DNA here is from genome assembly GCA_029439495.1 of Caballeronia sp. BR6202001590007. Lineage (GTDB taxonomy): Bacteria > Pseudomonadota > Gammaproteobacteria > Burkholderiales > Burkholderiaceae > Caballeronia. The sequence continues at coordinate 12,994 of JAQFVI010000358.1, read as the reverse complement.
AACGCGTCCGCCGCCACGACGACGCCGGTCCGCGCCGATTCTGACAAGACAGAAGCGCTCGAACGCGCAATCAAGCAGCAATACGTCTGGAGCGGCGGGGAATCGATGCCCAAGCCCACGCAATGACCCCGCGATAGCGTCGTATTCGTCAGGCAAACGTTGCCGGGCGACAAGCATGANGCGTCTCACCACACCTGTCAACTACGATAAAGGTCCATCATGTTTGCCAATTCAGTCATGCGGCATGCTGCGCGCGGGGCGCTCGCCATGCTCGTCCTCGGCGCGCTCGGCGCGATGCAGCCGGCCTTCGCGGCCGATCCCGTGCCGTACAAGATCACGACGGGCCAGGGGCGCGGCACGTATATCCAGATCGGCCATCCAGATCGGCCAGGATCTGTCGAAACTGGTCGCGCAGCTGGCGGACATGGATCTCGAAGTGCTGCCGTCCAAAGGCTCGGCGGAGAACGTCCAGCGCATGCGCTACGAACCCGGCGTGAAGTTCGCGCTGGTGCAGTCGGACGTGTATCAGGCGTACATGGATGGACATGGCGACTTCGGGCAATGCCGAAGCCGCGCGCATCATTCAGCCGCTGCGGCTCATCATGCCGCTCTACGACGAGGAGATTTACTTCGTCGTGCGCTCGGATTCGCCGCTCAAGACCATCAACGAGATCAAGGGCAAGAACATCAGCGTCGGGCCGATCGGCAGCGGCATCGCGCAGTCGGCCGAGACGTTCTACCGGCTGATGTTCGGCGAGCCGATTGCCGAAGCGAACGAACAGCACTTCAACAACGAAGATTCGCTGGCGAAGCTGATCGTCAAGAAGATCGACGTCGCGGTGATCATCGCGGGCCAGCCGGCGAAACTCTTCCAGGACATGAATCCCGAACTGCTTCAGCAGATCAAGCTGCTGCGCCTCGATCCGTCTGCACCCGAAACCGCGCGCGCGAAGCAGACCTACTTCCCGGCGACGATCCGCACGACGAGCTATCCGAACTGGATCACCGAAGACACGCCGACGCTCACGGTCAAGGCGTTTCTTGTGACCTACAACTACGGGCTGCGCGGCACCGCCGGCGCGCTGACGAAGTTCGCGGATTCGCTGTGCACGAACTTCGATCAGCTTCAGGCGTCCGGGCATCCGAAGTGGAAGCAGGTGCATCTGGAACGGCCGTCGCTCACCAAGGGCTGGAAATACTATCCGCCGATGGAAAAGCGCCTGCGCTCGTGCATCGCGCAAAAAACGGCGGCGGCGCAGCGTTCGCAGGACGGCGCGCAGAGAGTGTCCGCGCGCAGCGCGACGTCGATGCGCCCAAGCCTCGCAAGCGGGACTGCACGGCGCAGGAGAAGGTACTGCTGTTGTGCGATCAGTAAGCGACCGACACGCGTTTATCGGCGCGACAGCGTGGCATGAGCGCGGCAAACCACGCCGTGCCGCGCTCGATTGCGTCGAGATCGGTGCCGCCGTAACCGAGCAGCAGGCCGCGTTCGCGCGGCCTGTCCGCATAAAAGCCCGCGATGCCGTACACGCCGACTGAAACCGCCTGCGCCGCCGCGACCACGCGGCTTTCGTCGAGCGTTCCCAGCAGCCGCGCGACGAGGTGAATGCTCGCCATCGCCGGAAGCGGTTCGAACCACGGCGCGAGTTCGCCGCTCAGGCGCTCGATCAGCAGCGCCCGCCGCGCGGCATAGGTCTTGTGCATGCGCCGCAGATGTTTCGCGTAATCGCCGTCGAGCATGAAGGCGGCGAGCGCGTTCTGCATCAAAAGGCCGCTGTGCCAGTCGCAAATCTGCTTCGCGGCATGGAGCGGTTCGGCGAGCGACGTGGGCGGCACGACATAGCCGATGCGCAGATCCGGAAAGAGCGTCTTCGAGAACGTGCCGACATACGCGACCAGCCTCGCGCGATCCAGACTTTTCAGCGACTCCACCGGCCGGCCCTCGAAGCGGAATTCGCCGTCGTAATCGTCCTCGACGATCAGCCGCCCAGGCGAGCAGTTCGATGCGGCGCGCGAGCGACATCGGCATGCCGAGCGGAAATTGATGCGACGGCGTCACGTAGACGAGCCGCGCGTTTCTCGGCAGCCTGCTCACGACGATGCCTTCCCCGTCCACCGGCACCGCCGCGACGCGCGCGCCCTGCGCCGCGAACAGCGCCCGCGCGGGCGGATAGCCCGGATCCTCGACGGCGACGACATCGCCCGCCCGGAGTACGACGCGCGCGAGCAGATCGAGCGCCTGCTGCGCGCCTTGCGTCACCATCACGTCGCGCCAGGTGCAGGTCACTGCCCGGCTGTACGCTAGATAGCGCGCGCGATGCCGAGCCGCAAATCCTGTTCGCCGCCCGCATCGGGATAGCCGGCGCCGCCGCCGGGCATCGTGGGGAAAGCGCGTCCGGTCGGTGACGCCGCCCTTGAAATCGCAGTCGAGGATGCGGTCGGCGGACGGCATCGGCATCGTCATGCGGCGCGGAATCTCGCGCCACACCGCCTGCACGCGCGCCCGCGCCGACGGCGGTTCCGCGCGCGACGCAGGCAGCCGCGTCAGGCCTTCGGCGACGAAGGTGCCGTCGCCCGCGCGGGTGCGCAGAAAGCCTTCCGCGACGAGGCGTTCGAACACGTCGAGCGTGGTCTTTCTGGATACGCCGAGTTGCGCGGCGAGATCGCGCGTGGACGGCAGCCGCACATTCGCGGGCAGCTGGCCCGCGACGATGGCCGCGCGCTCGTCGATCATGTTGGAGCCGGCCTCAGGCGCCCGGTCCGAACAGCGCCGCGCACAGCGTCTCGCCGCCGTCGCTGAGCCGCGCGCTGCCGGTGCCCTCCTCGCCCAGCTTCACCTCGCTAGCCCCGCCTCTTCCAGCGCGGTCAACTGGCGGCGCAGCGTGCTCATCGGCAGATTGGACTGCTTCGACAGCCGCGCGAGCGACCACGCGCGCTCGGGCGTCTCCTGCCGCGCGCGCCACAGTTGCGTCAGCACGGCGACCAGCGCCGGATCGATTGCGTCGTTCATTCAGTGTTCTCCTTTCGATGTGGAACTGCCGCTGCGCGCCGCGAGCGCCTCGACGAGTTCGCCGACGAATAACTGAATTGAGCCAGATGAAATGGCCGAATGCATGGCGCGTCGAAAACATGTAGCCCGACCCGACCGTGATGCCGGCCTCCAGCGCGGCGCGATAGAGCTTCATCGAATCGACGGATTCGGGGAGTTCGACCCACAACACATAGCCGCCTTGTGGCGTCGATGTACGCGTTCCCGGCGGAAAGAAGCGCTCGACCATCGCGCTCATGATGCGCGCCTGCTGCCGGTACAGCCTGCGCACGCACCGCAGATGGCGGTCGTAGCCGTCCTGCCGCAAATAGTCGGCGATGGCCACCTGCGGCACCGACGGCGTCGTCAGCGTATTGAGGAACTTGAGCTTTTCGACCTGCGCGCGAAAGCGCCCCGGCATCGCCCAGCCGATCCGGTACGACGCCGACAGGCTCTTCGAGAACGACGCGCAGTGCAGCACGAGGCCCTTCGTATCGAAGCTCTTGAGCGGCGACGGCCGCGCGTCGCCGTAATACAGCTCCTGATAGACGTCGTTCTCGATGACCGGAATCTCGTGCGCCGACAGCAGATCGACCAGCGCGCGCTTGCGCTCGGGCATCTGAAAACCGAGCGGATTCTGGAAGTTCGGCATCACCATGCAGGCGGCGATCTTCCGCCGCGCGACGATGCGCGCGAGCGCGTCGACATCGATGCCCTCGGCGGGATGCGTCGGCACTTCGATCGCCCGCATCCCCAGACGCTCGGTAGCGTGCAGCATCGCGTAATAGGTCGGCGACTCGACCGCGACCGTGTCGCCGGGCTTCGCGACCGCCTGCAGGCGCAGGTTGATCGCTTCGGTCGCCCCGACCGTGATGACGATTTCCTCCGGATCGACCGGCACGCCGTTCTCGGCATAACGCCGCGCGATCTGGCGGATCAGTTCCGCATTGCCGGGCGGCAGGTCGTCGATCAGATTCCAGCTCGCGTGCCACCGCGCGATGGCGCTCGCATACTGGTTGATGCGCCGCCACGGAAACGGCCCTGGATCCGGGGATACGGCGAGCCGAACGGCACGGCATCGCGCGCGCGGATGCTGCGCAGCGTGGACAGCACGAGCCGGCTGACATCCACTTCCGAGGCCGTCGCGATGGCGCGCACCGGTTCGTCGTGCGAGGCACGCGCCCGCGGCTTCGCGCGCACGAAGTAGCCGGATTGCGGACGCGTCTCCAGAATGCCGCGGCTTTCCAGCAGCGCATACGCGTGCAGCACGGTCTTGATGCTCACCTCGTGCTGCTGGCTCGCCTGCCGCACCGACGCGGTCTTCTCGCCCGGCGCGAACACGCCGCGCCGCACGGCTTCTGCGATTTCGTCGGCGAGTTTTTCGTAGAACGTCAAGAGAAGTCGGAACCTCAACCGTAAAACGTCGAGTCTAGGGCAAAACGCCGCAACTGTACTCCTTGGATTTCGTATTTTCTGTGCGCCGCGTGCAAATGGGAACACAGTAGTCTTGCTACATTGCAAGCACCGTTCGTCCGTCCAACACGCCATGTTCAAGAAGCCCGAAAAGCGCATCGAACCTTATACGCATCCCGCCGCCGGCTGGGGGCGCTGAAGCAGGTCGCCATCAACCTCATCAAGGAAAAGGTCGCGGGCGGCAACTACAAGACGCTGCTTAAGCAGAACCAGCCCGACGGCTTCGATTGCCCCGACCGCGCGTGGCCGGATCGCACGCATGCGTCGACCTTCGAATTCTGCGAAAACGGCGCCAAGGCCCTCCCCGCCGAAGCCACTGCCAAGCGCGTGATGCCCGCGTTCTTCGAGGAACATACGGTCGAATCGCTGATGTCGGAGACCGACTACGAACTGGAGCAGCACGGCCGCCTGACCGATCCGCTCATCTACGATGCGAAGCGCGACCGTTACGTGCCGATCGAATGGAACGATGCGTTCGAACTGATCGCCGCGCATCTGAACAAGCTCGACGATCCGGATCGCGCCGCCTTCTACACGTCCGGGCGCGCGAACAACGAAGCCGCGTTTCTGTATCAGTTGCTCGTGCGCATGTACGGCACCAACAACTTTCCCGATTGCTCGAACATGTGCCACGAGGCAACGAGCCGCGGCCTGCCGCATAACGTCGGCATCGGCAAGGGCACGGTCACGCTCGACGATTTCGAGCACGCCGACACGCTGCCGATCTTCGGCCAGAACCCGGCGACCAACCATCCGCGCATGCTCGGCGAGTTGCGCGAATGCGCGAAGCGCGGCGCGACCATCGTGTCGATCAATCCGTTGAAGGAGCGCGGTCTCGAACGCTTCGCGAGCCCGCAGCACACGCTCGACATGCTGTCGCCGAAGGGCGTGAAGATCAGTTCGGTGTTCATCCGGCCTAAGGTCGGCGGCGATTTCGCGCTGATCAAGGGCGTCGCCAAGCGCGTGCTCGATGTCGATTTCATCGCGGAGCATACGGTCGGTTTCGACGCCTTCGCCGACGATCTGCGCGCAGAAAGCTGAGACGCGATCGTCGAGGAAGCGGGCCTGCCGGTCGACGAAGTGCTGAAGCTCGCCGATATTTACGTCAAGGGCCACGCGGTGATCTCGACCTGGGCATGGGTCTCACGCAGCACAAGAATTCGATGCCGACCATTCAGCTCCTGTCAAACCTGATGATGCACGGCAACATCGGCCGGCGTGGCGCGGGACTGTGCCCGGTGCGCGGCCATTCGAACGTGCAGGGCGACCGCACCGTCGGCATCGAGAAAAAGCCGACTCAGGCGTTTCTCGACCGGCGCGGCGCGGCCTACGATTTCGAGCCGCCGCGCGAACACGGTTACGACGTCGTCGAGACCATCCACGCGATGCTCGAAGGCAAGGTGAAGGTGTTTATCGGGCTGGGCGGAAATTTTTCGATCGCGACGCCCGACACGCCGCGCACCTGGGAAGCGATGCGCGCGTGCGACCTGACCGTGCACGTCACGACCAAGCTGAACCACAGCCATCTCGTGCATAGCCGCGACGCGCTGATCCTGCCGACGCTCGGCCGCACGGAGATCGATTTGCAGGGCGGTGTGCCGCAAGGCGTGTCCGTCGAGGATTCGATGAGCATGGTGCACATTTCCTACGGCATGAACAAGCCGGCGTCGCAAAACCTGTTGAGCGAGGTCGATATCGTCGCGCGCATGGCGCACGCGACGTTCGGTTCATCGAAGGTGGATTAGCTCGCGCATGTGCGCGACTACGCGCTGATTCGCGACGGCATCGAAAAGGTGATTCCCGGCTTCGAGCGCTACAACGAGCGGCTCAGGCAGCCGGGCGGATTCCATCTGGGTGTGGCGTCGCGGGATCGGATCTGGAAGACGCCGAGCGGCAAGGCGACCTTCATCGTGCACGGCATCTCGCGCGATACGCCGATTCACCGCGCCCGCGCCGCGCACGGCGAGCGCCTGATGACGCTGATGACCACACGCTCGCACGACCAGTACAACACGACCATCTACGGACTCGACGACCGCTATCGCGGCGTGTACAGCCAGCGCCATGTGCTGTTCGCGAACCGAGAGGATATCGACATGCTCGGCTTCGAACCCGGCGAGTTCGTCGACATCACGAGCGTGTGGGACGACGGCGTCGAGCGGCATGTGGAAGGCTTCAAACTCGTCGAATACGACATTCCGCGCGGCTGCCTCGGGGCGTACTACCCGGAAATCAATCCGCTCGTGCCGCTGTCGTCGATCGCGGATGGCGCCGGTACGCCGACGTCGAAGTCCATTCCCGTGTTGCTGACGCGCTCCACGCGCGCCATTGCGCGTGACGTCGAAGACCGAAGGCATGCGGCACAGCGCGTGTNCGATGGCCGCGCCGAGCAGCGAGAAGATGGCGAGGCCGCCGATCCAGCCGATGGCGAGGCTGTCGAACCACATCGAAAAAAAAGCATGGCTGCCCGAATACCCCGAACACGAGCGCGACGGGCGGGCTGTCCTCGTGTTCGATGTGGAAGTTGCCGAAGACGCCCTGCTGAAAACCGCTCACGGAATATGCGCTGATCGATGAGTTCATTCTCTTCTCCAAACTGCCTCAAGTTTGTGTTTCGCAAACTTACGCAGTCGGGAGAACCGGCGATATCAGATTTCTCCGAACAACGAAATCGATGCCACCAGATTGACATCGCCCGGGCGATGCTACTTCGCGCCCGCGAACTCCTGCAGATCGGCGTCGGCTTCGCCCGCGAGCGGCACCACGCCCGACGGCCCCATCGCGTGCGGCTGCAGTAGCGCGATCAGTCCGGTCCAGCCCGTCTGATGCGACGCGCCGACGCCTCGTCCGTTGTCGCCGTGAAAATATTCGTGGAAGAGCACGAGGTCGCGCGAGCGCGTATCCGCCTGTAGCTGCGGATACGCCCATCACCGGCCGTTTGCAGTCCTTGTCGAGCAGAAAGAGCGTGGTCAGGCAGCGCGCGAGTTCGTCGGCGATGGCTTCGAGCGTGAACTTCCGGCCCGAGCCGGTCGGATACTCGACGCGAAAGTCGTCGCCATAATAGCGATGGAATTCGCGGATCGACTGGATCAGCAGATAGTTGACGGGCATCCAGATCGGGCCGCACCAGTTGGAATTGCCGCCGAACACGCGCGAGTTCGACTCGGCCGGCAGATAGCGGATGCCGAAGCGCTCGCTGTTGTGATAGAAGACGAACGGCTCGTCGCAATGCACCCGCGACAACGCGCGCACGCCGTGATCGGAGAGAAATTCGCTTTCGTCGAGCAGGCGCCTGAGCAGCGCCTTCATCCGATGCCCGCGCAGCAGCGACAGCAGCACGCTGTTGCCCTGCCCCGCGATGTTCCAGCGCGACACCAGACGCGACAAATCGCTGCGATGCTCGAGAAACCAGTGCAGGCGGTCGCGCAGTCCGGGCAGGCTCTTGTTCAGGTTCGGCTCCAGCACATGCACGGCGAAGAGCGGAATCAGCCCGACGATCGAGTGGATGCGCATCGGCACGCTGCTGCCGTCGGGCAGCCGCAGCTTTCGTAGAAGAACTCGTCTTCGCTGTCCCACAGGCCGGTAACGCAGCCGTCCTCGCAACTGACGGCTTCCGCGATATACAGGAAGTGCTCGAAGAACTTCACCGCGATATCGCCGAACACCTTGTTCGCATACGCGAGTTCAAGCGCGATGCGCATCAGGTCGAGCGCATACGTGGCCATCCACGCGGTGCCGTCGGCCTGATCGATATGCCCGCCCGTCGGCAGCGGCGCCGAGCGATCGAAGATGCCGATGTTGTCCAGCCCCAGAAAGCCGCCCTGAAAGATGTTGCGATCGTCCCCTTGCTGTTGACCCACCACGAGAAGTTGAGCAGCAGCTTGTGGAACACGAGTTCCAGAAAGTCGCGGTCGCCCTTGCCGGTGATCGCGCGATCGATCTCGTAGACGCGCCACGTCGCCTACGCATGCACCGGCGGATTGGCATCGCCGAATGCCCATTCGTAGGCCGGCAGTTGCCCGTTCGGATGCTGATAGCGGTCCTTCACCAGCAGCACCATCTGCCGCTTGGCGAATTCCGGATCGATCAGCGCGAACGCCGCCGCATGAAACGCGAGGTCCCACGACGCATACCACGGGTATTCCCATTTGTTGGGCATCGACACGATGTCCGCATTGCACAGATGCCGCCAGTCGGCGTTGCGCACGTGCCGCCGCTGTTTCGAGGGCTTCGGCTGCACGGATCGCCGTCGAGCCAGCGCGTGACGTCGAACTGGTAATACTGCTTCGACCACAGCATGCCCGCGAGCGCCTGCCGCTGCACGAGGCGCTGATCGGCATCGGCGATTTCGTGTTGCAGCGCGCCGTAAAACGCATCCGCTTCCGCGATGCGCTTGTCGAACAGTGCCTCGACGTCGAGCGGCGCGTCGTCGGGCGCGGACTCCGGATGCCAGCGCATGTACACCACCGCGCGGCCATGCGCTGCGATGCGCAGATGCGCATGCGCCGCCGCGCGCGTGCCGGCATCGCGGCGAATCGCCTGTTCGTCGCGTTGCAGCAGGTGGTCGTTGAAGCCGTCCTTGAACGAGCCTTCGCCGTCCATGCCGAAGAGACGCTTCACGTTGGTCTCGTTCTCGCAGAAGAGCCAGTCGATCGCGCCCGCATCCGGCGACCACGCCGTGACGACCATCTTCTCGTGACCAGCCTGCTCCGCAAGCACGTAACGCGCGCCGTTCACCTGCTTTGAGCGACGGACGGATCGGTGTGGGCTTCCACGACCACGTATTGCGCGCCCAGATCTGCGGCAGCACGTCGAGCGTCGCATCGCGATCCGCGCGATTCTCGACGGTCACGCGCATCACGATGTCGTCGGGCGTGTGCTTCGCGTATTCCACCTGCACGTCGAAGTAGCGCTCGTCGTCGAACACGCCGGTGTCGAGCACTTCGTATTCGCCGCGCCGCGCGTTTTCCTCGACGAGATCGGCATACGAAAACGCGCACTGCGGGTACTTGTACAGCATGCGCATGTACGAATGCGTCGGCGTGCCGTCGAGGTAGAAATACAGTTCCGGTAGAAGTACAGTTCCTTCACGTCCTCGCCGTGATTGCCTTCCTGATTGGTCAGCCCGAAGAGGCGCTCCTTGATGATCGGATCGTTGCCGTTCCAGAGCGCGAGCGAGACGCATCAGTTGAGCTTGTCGTCGCCGAATCCCGCGATGCCGTCCTCGCCCCAGCGATACCCGCGGCTGCGCACATGATCGTGAGGAAAGTAGTCCATGCGGTGCCGTTCTCGCTGTAGTCCTCGCGGACAGTGCCCCACTGCCGCTCGCTCAGATACGGCCCCCAGCGCTGCCAGCGAGGGCATTGATCCGAATGCAGGCGCGAACCTTCGACGGTGTCGATCTGGTTGACGACGCGCGTTCTCGGCATGACATCTCCTTGCGAATCGAAGGCGGCGGGCGCCGCCTTTTTTGAGGTATTCAGGACGCGCCCAGAAGCTTTTCCATGCGCAGCAGTTCGCCCAGCGACCACGCCTGGAACGGCGCGCCGCCGGGCGTGTGAGGCGCGTCGCCATCGGCGACTTCGGACAGATGATCTCCAGCCCGCAGCTCCAGCCCGCAGCGATCGAGATGCGCGTAGAGCGGCGCGAGAAAGCGCTCGCGCACGCCCTCGGCGCCGCGCAGGCGGATCCACGATTCCACAAACGGACCGAGCAGCCACGGCCAGATGGTTCCCTGGTGATACGCGCCGTCGCGCTCGAGCATGCCGCCCGCGTAATGCGGCCGGTACGACGGATCGCCGGGTGCGAGCGTGCGCAGGCCGAGCGGCGTGAGCAGTTGCGTTTCGACTTGCGCGAGCACGGCCTGCGCGATTTCGCCGTCGATCAGCGTGAAGGGCAATCCGCCGATCGCGAAGATCTGGTTCGGACGGATCGAACGGTCGATCTTGCCCACGACGTGATCGACGTCGACGACATCGTAGAGCGTGTGCGTATCGGGATCGACAAAGCGCGCGGCGAACGATTGCCGCGCGCGGTCGCGCAGATCGGTCCAGCGCGCATCCCAGCCGGCGACGATCGACAGCGCGTTGATCCATAGCGCCTCGATTTCGACGGGCTTGCCGATGTGCGGCGTCACGACCCAGTCGCCCGCTTTCGCGTCCATCCAGGTGAGTTGCACGCCCGGCACGCCGGCGCGCAGCAAGCCGTCGGTGCCCGCCGCGATGCCAAAGCGCGTGCCGCACATATAGCCTTCAAGTATCGTTTCGGCCGCGCGCTGCAGTCGCGCGGTGGTGGCCGCGTGTATCGGGCCACCACCGAGAAAATCGTGGATCGCGACGATGAACCACAGCGACGCATCGACCGAGTTGTATTCGGGCAGGCCGCCCGAGTCGGGAAAGCGGTTCGGCACCATGCCTTCGGAGATGGTGTCGGCCCATTCGAGCAGAATCGCTTCCGCGTCCCGGCGCCTGCCGCTCGCGAGCAGCAGGCCGCGCATTGAGATGAAGGTGTCGCGGCCCCAGTCGGTGAACCACGGAAAACCCGCGATGATCGTGCGTCCCACGTTGCGATCGACCACATACGCATCGGCCGATCGTGCGAGCCGCGAACCGAAGGCCACACGGCGTTCGGCTTCGCGCGATGCCAGGGTGGCCGCGAGCGCCGCTGCATCTGCGGACTGCGGCGCGTCGTGTCCAGTGACGGCATGCAGGATCAGGATCGCTTCGCCGCGCGCGGCATCGAACTCGAACACGCCCGGCGACGCAAGATCTTCGGCGAAATCGAGTCCGCGCTCGCGTTCGCGTGCATAGACGAAGTGGCGATACCAGTCGGGCGCATGACGATACGCGCCGTTCGAGGTCGCGACGATCGCCGGCAGATCGCNTTTCGTGATGCAGCGCGTGATAGTCGCGGCCCGACAGCAACGGGCGCACCTTCAGCGTCAGCGGCACCGACGCCTGTTCGACGCGCCAGCGCAGCACCGTCTCGCGGCTTTCCTTCGCGACGAAGAGTTCGGCCGTCGCCACAGCGGCCTCGTCGATGCGAAAGCGCCAGGTCGGCCACGGCTCCGTATCGAAGGAAAGCAGGCTTGCGCGCGCATAGGGATAGGGCATAGGGATAGAGCACGTCGGACGCGTAGCGCTGCGTCAAAGGGATGCGTCTGCCGTCGGCGCTTTCGAGCCACGCTTCGATGCCATTCACCAGTACGACGCGGCCCGCGGACGGCTGCGTCGCCGCGAGCAGCAGCGCGTGATACCGACGCGTGCGCGAGGTGCCCGCGGTGCCGGATGCGAAGCCGCCCTGCGCATCGGCTTCGAGCCATTCGTATTCGAGCAACGCGTCGTCGAAGCGCTCGATGCAAGTCATGCGCCCGCCTGCTTCTGATAGTCCTTCAGCGCGCGGCGGGCCTTCGTGCGGATCGCGTCATGCATCTTCGCGAACCAGCCGAACATCAGGCCGCTCGCGCCGAGCGCCTGACGACTCCATTTCCAGAGGTCGAAGACGTCGGTTTATTCAGCGATCAGACCATCGCGGATGGCGAAGCGCGTGCGGATGTCGTTGACGACGAAGCGGCCCGTCGCCGAATACGTGTAGCGCGCGACGGCGTGCGCGCTGGCCGATTGCCCGAGCGTCTCGATGCCGTCGACGGCCAGCGTGAAGTCGCTCGCGTGGCCGAGCAGCATGCGCCACATATCGCCGACTTCGCGACCGTGCAGCGGCCCGAACGCGGGATCCTGAAAGCGGATGTCAGGCGCGTAGCACGCGGCCATCGCGTCGGCGTCGAGGTTCTGGAAGGCGCGGTAGAAGCGCTCGATGAGTTCGGTATTCGAGGTGGCCATGCGGCGTTGAAATGGGTGGCGTGAAAGTTTGCTCATCATAATCCTGGGTTGGCCACGAATCGGTGACGAAGGGAATGAGGCTCGCGAGCGTTAGTGTGCTGCTCGTCTGCTGCGGTTACTGCTTATTGCCGCGGTCGAGACGATTAACGATTCGCATGACTTCGGCAAGTTGTCGCGTCAGCGGCGTCATTGTCGAGATTCACTTCACTCTGAACTTTGTTGGCTCAAGTCTGAACTCCGTCCGCGAATGGCGACCCGGATTGAACGTCGTGGAGAGCGAGGGACGGTCGCCGGGAGTGCCTTTCTGGTTTCGGGACGGGTTGCTAGACGGCGCGGCGGGGCTTGCAGCCGGCTCGGTTCGGCCACTATCAGACATTCGATGGCCACGACCGGATTAGCGACAATCGTTGGCAAGGACGTGCTGCCGAAGCTATTCAAGCCATTGGCCACTATTTGCCGCGTGAGCATCAGACCCAGGTCTTGAACCGCAGCGCCGGATGCGCATTTTCGAGCGGGCCGACTGGTGAGGGAGGTCGGTATGGGCGATTGTTTCAGGAGCCGCCGGGCACGATTGGTCAATCGAGCCGGCTTCAGGTGAGCCGCCCGCCGTCCTGCCGTTATCGAAAGAGATGAAGACTCAAGAAGGAAAGCGGCT
>JAQFVI010000357.1:14766-20740 GCA_029439495.1 Caballeronia sp. BR6202001590007 | reverse complement strand
GTTCAAGGAGGACTTCGGCGAAAGCGAGTTCAAGCGTGGACATCGAGCAATTGCCATACGGACGAGACGCCCAAATTCTAGAGACTCGCCCTCCCACCCGATACGCGACAAACTCCTAACCTTCCAAGAAGAGCAAAAGCCGCATCGACCCGAGCCGATGCGGCCTTCACAGCGAGTCGCGAGCGCCTGAACTCAACCGCGCTCCCTGACCGCCCTACCTCAACCTCAGGCACCGAAATTCTTCGACGCGAAATCCCAGTTCACGATGTTCCAGTAAGCCTCGATGAACTTCGGACGCGCATTGCGATAGTCGATGTAGTACGCGTGTTCCCACACGTCGATCGTCACGAGCGCCTTGGCATCCCTCGTCAGCAGCGTAGCGGCGTTGCTGGTCGACACGATATCGACCGAACCGTCGGTCTTCTTCACGAACCACGTCCAGCCCGAACCGAAGGTGCCGGTCGCGACCCTGGCGAATTCTTCCTTGAACTTGTCGAACGAGCCGTACTTGGCGTTGATGGCATCGGCCAGCGCGCCGGTCGGTGCGCCGCCGCCGTTCGGCGACAGGCTGTTCCAGAAGAACGTGTGATTCCAGACTTGCGCTGCGTTGTTGAAGACGCCGCCCGACGACTTCTTGACGATCTCTTCGAGCGGCAGGTTTTCGAATTCCGTACCTGGAATCAGCTTGTTCAGGTTCGTCACATAGGTCTGGTGATGCTTGCCATAGTGATACTCGAGCGTTTCTTCCGACATGTGCGGAGCGAGCGCGTTCTTGTCGAACGACAGCGGCGGGAGCGTATGTTCCATGATGTGAGCTTCCTTTCTATGTGGTTTGTGGGGGGATGTACGAGGTGCTGCGCCAGAACCTTTAGATTTTAGATTATAGGTGACTTGGGATAACCCCGCAAACCGCACGCCTTTTACGAGGAAGATTGCGTTTCGTAAGGTCGCGCGCGGCGTAAAAAGTGCTCCCGCCGCATCGCGTGCGGCGACGCGACGGGTCGAAACTACGTTCAGAATTCATCGGACAGACGCGGCTGCACGTCGGCGAGCAGCACATCCGCCGAGCCTTGCGCAAGGTGCACGGTGAGTGGGCGCTTGGGCTTGAGCGCAGCCGGCGTGCGCATCGCGTGGCCGGTTTGTGTATCGATCAGCGCGGCATAGCCACGTTCGAGCGTGCGCTGCGGACTCAGCACTTGCAAGCGCGCCGCGAGTTCCGAAACGCGCGCGTTGTCGCGCTCCGCGCGGCGATCGCGGGCATGCCCGACGCGCTGCACGAGCCTCAGCAAATGTTCGCGTTCGGCGCTGACATCCGGTCGCCTGCGCTGCCATCGATACTGTACGAGCGTGAACTGCGCACGCGCATCGCGCACGGGACGCGCCCCCGCCGCCGCGAGCTGGCTCGTCAGCTGACGCAGATGCACGCGCTGCCGCTGCAGGCGCTCGGCAGGACTGACCAGCCGCCGCGCCAGCCAGTCGAGTTGCTGCGCGCGGCGCTCCATCGTTTGGCCAAAAGCACGCGCGAGCGCCGCGTGCCGATGATCCAGCTCGCGCAGCAACATCACGCGCTGCGGGCTGACGAGTTCGGCGGCCGCGGTCGGCGTCGGCGCACGTACGTCGGCGGCAAAATCGGCGATGGTGAAATCCGTCTCGTGCCCGACGCCGCTCACGACCGGCACCGGGCTCGCCGCGATCGCGCGCGCCAGCACTTCCTCGTTGAACGCCCACAGATCCTCAATCGATCCGCCGCCACGGCATACGATCAGCACGTCGATCTCGCGGCGCGCGCCGGCGGCTTCGACCATCGCCGCGAGCTTCGCGCCGACGCCCGCGCCCTGCACCGGCGCCGGATACACGATGACCGGCACATGCGGCGCGCGGCGCGCGAGCGTCGTCAGCACATCGCGCAGCGCGGCCGCCTGCAGCGACGTCACGATGCCGATCCCACGCGGATGCGACGGCAACGCGCGCTTTCTTTCCGCCACGAACAAACTCTCGCTTTCGAGCTGCGCCTTCAGCCGCAGGAACGCTTCGAAAAGCCGGCCCTGCCCCGTGCGCCGCACCGCTTCGACGTTCAGTTGCAATTCGCCGCGCGGCTCGTACATCGTCACGAGCGCGCGCACTTCGATCTTGTCGCCTTCGCGCGGCTGGAATTCGGCGTATTGCGCGCGTCCGCGGAACATCACGCAGCGCATCTGCGCGCCGGCGTCCTTGATCGAGAAATACCAGTGACCGCTCGCCGCACGCGTGAAATTCGACACCTCGCCCGACACCCACACGAGCGGAAACGAACGCTCGAGCATCGTACTGATCGCGCGATTAAGCGCCGAAACGGGGATGACGGCATCGCCGCCTTGAGCCGGAAAGGAATCGGGAGTCATGAAATGAGCGAAAAAACTAGCGATATGACGATAAGACTTATGGACAAATAAATCCAAACGCGGTACGTGAGTGTAGCAAGTGTCCACACAGTCAGACTTACCGAAAAACCGTTTGCGACGGCCGGGCAAGCCCGTCGACACCGTAGCAAGTCATTGAATATAAGGCATTATAATTCATCAAATCCTCGCGTTTCTCGGAGTAACGCTTTCCTGACGCGGCATTTCGCTTTTTGGGCGCCAAGTTCTTCACAGAGTTATCCACAGCCTGCCCGGCACGCGAACGATCAATTCCGCCCGCGCCCCGGCCATGCGCAGGCTTTCGGCGACTGGCGCACACAATGCTCGCGCGCTACAGTGCCGGGTTCGAGCACGGGCCGCATCGCCGTTGGTTTCGCGATGCACGACGCGCCCTGCAACCGTTCAACGCTCACCTGAAACCGAAGGAGCTGCCGTTGCGCGCCAAGCCATATCCGCTTCACATCGCCGACGCGACATCCGATGCGAAGGCGGTCCATGCTGACTTCAAGCCGCCGATCGAAAACTTCCTCGCGCACCAGTGGCGCCGCCGCGGACCCATCGCGTGGGCGCTTACGCCCTTCGCGTGCATCTTCGGCGCGATCGCCGCGACGCGCCGCTCGTTCTACGAACTCGGCTGGTTCAAGCGCATCGACGTCGGCGTGCTGGTGGTGGTGGTCGGCAACGTGACCATCGGCGGGACCGGCAAGACGCCGACCGTCATCGCGCTGGTCGAAGCGCTGCGCGCGACGGGCTTTCAACCGGGCGTCGTGTCGCGCGGTTACGGCGCGAAAGTAAAGCAGCCGACCAGCGTCACGCCGACCTCCGCCGCGAACACCGTCGGCGACGAGCCGCTGCTGATCGCGCGGCGCACGCATGCGCCGGTCTACGTCTGTCCGGATCGCGTGGCGGCCGCGCAAGCGCTGATCCAGGCGCATCCGAACGTCGACGTGATCGTGTCCGACGACGGCCTGCAGCACTATCGCCTCGTACGCGCGTTCGAACTTGTGGTGTTCGACGACCGTCTCGGCGGCAACGGCTTCCTGCTGCCCGCCGGTTCGTTGCGCGAGCCGATGTCACGCCGTCGCGATGCCACGCTCATCAACAACCCCTACGATCGCGCGCTGCCGCCGTGGCCGAACACCTTCGAACTCGATCTCGAATCCGGCGACGCCTGGCTGCTCGACGATCCTTCGGTGCGTCGTCCGCTTGATCAGTTCGTCGGCGAGAAAGTGATCGCGGCGGCGGGCATCGGTTCGCCCGAACGCTTCTTCGCGACGCTGCGCGCGGCGGGCATCATGCCGACCACGCGCGCGTTTCCCGATCACCATTCGTATCGCGACAATCCGTTCGAGACCGTGCAGGCCGACGCCATCCTTGTAACGGAAAAGGATGCAGTAAAATTCGAGGCTTGGCGCGACGCACGCATCTGGGTCGTTCCCGTAGAAGCCGTTCTGCGCCCCCGCCTCATCGCTCTGGTTGTGGAGAAACTCCGTGGACGCACGTCTACTTGAAATCCTCGTCTGCCCGATTTGCAAGGGCCCGCTCAATTACGATCGCGCCGCGCAGGAACTGATCTGCAACGCGGACAAGCTCGCCTATCCGATCCGTGACGGCATTCCCGTGATGCTCGTCGACGAAGCGCGCCAGACCGTTGAAGGCACGCCAGTCGAACCGCTGAAGCCGGCCGGCGGCAACTGATCCATCCACGAGCCGAAGCCTTCATGTCCGTTCCGTTCATTGCCGTCATTCCCGCGCGCCTCGCGTCCACGCGTCTGCCGAACAAGCCGCTCGCGGATATCGGCGGCAAGCCGATGGTCGTGCGCGTCGCCGAGCGCGCACGCGAATCCGGCGCGGCGCAGGTGCTGGTCGCGACCGACTCGGGCCTCGTCGTCGATGCCGCGCGCGATCACGGCATCGAGGTGATGCTGACGCGTCCCGATCATCCGACCGGCACGGACCGTCTCGCCGAAGTCGCGACGCGCCTGAATCTCGACGACGATGCCATCGTCGTGAACGTGCAGGGCGACGAACCGCTGATCGATCCGCAACTCGTGCGTGACGTCGCCGCGCATCTCGCGGCGTATCCCGAATGCGCGATCGCGACCGCCGCGCATCCGATTCACGATCCCGCCGACGTCTTCAATCCGAACGTCGTGAAGGCTGTGCTCGATGTGAAGAGCGTCGCGCTCTACTTCTCGCGCGCGCCGATTCCGTGGACACGCGATGTCTGGCAGGCGCATTGGCCCGACGTATCGGCGCTGTCGAATCTGCCCGCGGTGCCCGATAACGTGCTGCGACATATTGGCCTATACGCGTATCGCGCGAAGTTTCTGCGCGTCTTTCCCACGCTTTCGATCGCGCCGATCGAAAGCGCCGAAGCGCTCGAACAGTTGCGCGCGCTGTGGCATAGCGAACGCATTGCGGTACGCGTGACGCACGACACACCGGCGCCCGGCGTCGATACGCCCGCCGATCTGGAGCGCGTGCAGGCGCTCTTCGCGAAAGCCTCTTAATACTCCGATGCAACTCGTGTTAACCCCCGCCGAAGGCTTATTCAGCTGGGTTCATGGCGTTTTCTATCCGTGTCATAACGGCCGAAACTGTGTTTTGCCGTGGCATAATTAAACGATTGCGCGAGCCCTTCCGGTCAGCGCCACGCTTAATGTCGCGCCGCTGTCCGTGGGTGCCGCGCCCTCCTTCGAATCCATATCGAGTCGGCTGCGGGTTTCCTCGTCGACGCCGCACGAGCCGCGAACCGGAAGCCACACAAGCCTCGCGGCAGCGGTTTCTAGACGATTCGGAGAGTTCACCATGCGTTTGATCCTGTTGGGTGCCCCCGGTGCGGGCAAGGGCACTCAGGCAAACTTCATCAAAGAGAAATTCGGCATTCCGCAGATCTCGACCGGCGACATGCTGCGCGCGGCCGTGAAGGCGGGCTCGCCGCTCGGCGTCGAAGCCAAGCGCTTCATGGACGCGGGCGAGCTGGTGCTGGACTCGCTCATCATCAATCTGGTGAAGGAGCGTCTGCTCGCGGACGACTGCAAGAACGGCTATCTGTTCGACGGTTTCCCGCGCACGCTGCCGCAGGCCGAAGCCATGAAGGACGCGGGCGTCGCGATCGATTACGTGCTGGAAATCGACGTGCCTTTCGACGAGATCATCACGCGCATGAGTGGCCGTCGCGTGCACGCGGCGTCGGGCCGGACCTATCACGTCAAGTTCAATCCGCCGAAGGAAGACATGAAAGACGACGTCACCGGCGAGCCGCTGATCCAGCGCGACGACGACAAGGAAGAAACGGTGAAGAAGCGTCTGGACGTCTACACGTCGCAGACCAAGCCGCTCATCACGTACTACAACGACTGCGCGAAGAACGGCACCGCGTCGAACGGTCTGAAAGCGCCGCAGTATCGCAAGATCTCGGGCCTCGGCAAAGTCGAGGAAATCCGCGAGCGCACGTTCGAAGCGTTGAAGTAAAGCGCGCCGCGCGTTTGCGTCGAAGAGAAACCCGCTCCCTGCGAGCGGGTTTTNACGACCCAAACGACCCACAAGGAAGGAGACAGCATATGGACATG
>JAQFVI010000357.1:0-14706 GCA_029439495.1 Caballeronia sp. BR6202001590007 | reverse complement strand
GCCGCGAAGCCGATGCGGCGGCGCAACTCGGCACGCTGCGCGGCCTCGTCAACTGCGCGGGCATCGCACCGGCATCGAAGACCGTGGGGCACGACGGGCCGCATCCGCTGGAACTGTTTTCGAAAGTGATCGCGGTGAATCTGATCGGCACCTTCAACATGATCCGTCTCGCCGCGGACGTGATGTCGAAGCACACGCCGACCGAAACCGGCGAGCGCGGCGTGATCGTGAATACGGCGTCGGTCGCGGCCTACGACGGACAGATCGGCCAGGCGGCGATGCGGCATCCGCGTGATGACGATCGCGCCCGGCCTCTTCGAGACGCCGATGCTGCTCGGCATGCCGCAGGACGTGCAGGATGCGCTCGGCGCGATGATGCCCTTTCCCTCTTCTCGGCTCGGCTCGGCAAACCGGACGAATACGCGATGCTCGTCGCGCATATCTTCGAGAACACGATGCTCAACGGCGAAGTCATTCGCCTCGACGAGTAGGCGCGCGTTCAGTCGCCGTCTTGCGTGCGCTGGCGCAGTTCGTGGAGTTCGGTCTCGACGACGGTGGCATCTTCCGCGTCGGGACGATCTTCGAGATAGCGCTCGAGGTCTTCGAGCGCGGGGCGCAGATAGTCGAGCCGCGCATACGCGAAACCACGATCGCGCACTTCCTCGATGCTGCCCGGCAACACGATCACGAGCCGCTGCTGCACGGCAAGCAGCCGCTGCCAGCGCTCGGTCTGCAGATAGATGCCCTTCAGATTGCGCAGCATGCGCGCGACGATCTCGCGCTTCGTCGCCGGTTGCAACAGCACGCGCAACGCGCTGCCGATCGATTTGCCCGCGCGCTGCACATATGGTTCGAGCATCTCGACCATCTGTGCTTCGGAGAGCGTCTGGCCGGTGGTCGGATCGAGCATCAGTTCCTGCTCGGGCATCGAGACGCGCAGCAGGAAGTGACCCGGAAACGATACGCCGCGCACCGGCAGGCCGAGTTGCTCGGCCATTTCCAGATACACCACCGCAAGTGAAATCGGAATGCCGCGACGCCAGCGCAGCACGACATGCAGATGGCTGTTGTCCGGGTCGTAGTAGTCGTTGAGATTGCTCGAAAAGTTCAGCTCGCGGAAGAAGTAGCGATTCAGCGCCTCGACCTTCTGCTTCACGTCGGCATCGTCGGGCATGCGGCGGCGGGCGCGCACGACGAGTTCGTCGATCTCCGCGAGCACGGCCTGCAGGTCGAGATCCGGATATGCGTCCTGCGCGATCGACAAGGCGGCTTCCGTCTGCGGAAGCGACTCGTTGTCGGCCATCAGCGCGGTGAAGTAGTCGAGAATGCGCGTCGTCGTCATCAAAGCGTGCGTCTCTTGAAGTAGGCGTATTTGAAGCCCATCGCGGACAGCATACCGAAATACAGCGCCGCGAACACCACGAAGCTCGCGCCCATCAGCGCGATGCGCATGAACGGCGTCGCGCGCATGCCGATCCAGTCGAAGTTCAGCGATACCCAATGCATCACGCCAGCAAGAACCAGGCACGCGCCGACGAGTTGAACGAAAAAGCGCAGCCAGCCCGGCGACGGCAGGTAGATCCAGTGCATACGCAAGCCGATAAACAGCAGCGTCGCATTGGTGAGCGCGCCAAGACCGATCGACAGCGTCAGGCCCGCATGCGAGAAGATCGGCACGAACACGTAGTTGCTCACCTGCGTCATTACGAGCACGAATACGGCGATCATCACCGGCGTCTTGATGTCCTGCTTCGCGTAGAAGCCTGGCGCGAGGATCCTGATCAGGATCAGCCCGATCAGGCCGATGCCGTATGCCGACAGCNAGAAAAACAGCGCGACGGCCGACGGCGCAGCGAGCAGGAAGGTGATGCGTAGGCCCCAGTCGAGCAGCGCGGAGTATTCGTCGTTGTTCGCGTCGACGTGCGCCTTCGACAGGCTCGGCAGCAGGATCGTGCCGAGCGCCGCGCCGAGCAGCGCGGTCGGGAACTCCATCAGGCGATCGGCGTAATTGATCCACGACACCGCGCCGGGCCCGATATTCGACGCGATATTCGTGTTGATGATGAGGCTAAGCTGCCCGACCGACACCGCGAAGGTGGCAGGCACCATCTTCAGCAGCACGCGCTTGACGCCCGGATGCGCGAGCGCACGCGGAAAGCTGAGCCCGATGCGCGGCACCATGTCGATCTTCTTGAGCCCCGGCAACTGGACCAGCAACTGCAGAATGCCGCCGGCGATCACCGCATACGCGAGCGCATAGACCGGCACCTTCAGATGCGGTGCGACGAACACCGCCGCGAAGATGAATGCGACATTCAGCAACACTGGCGCGAACGCAGACAGCGAGAACTGCTTGTACGTGTTGAGCACGCCGGATGCGAGCGTCGTCATCGAGATGAAGACGATGTACGGAAACATGATGCGCGTCATCTCGACAGCGAGCAGATACGCGCCGCCGTCGTGCCTGAGCCCCGACGCGACCGCGTACACGACCCAGCTCGCCGCCGCCATGCCGACGATCGACAGGATCACGAGCGCCCAGGTGAGCACGGTCGACATGGCATCGACGAGCGCCTTGGTCGGATCGTGGCCCTTGCTGTTCTTGAACTCGGCGAGGATCGGCACGAACGCCTGCGCAAACGCGCCTTCCGCGGACAGGCGCCGCAGCAGGTTCGGAATACGGAACGCGACGTAGAACGCGTCGGTGTAGGTGCTGGCGCCGAATGCATGGGCGATCAGCGTTTCGCGGATCAGGCCGGTCACACGCGAAAGCAACGTGAAGCCACTGACCGTCAGGAGGGCGCGGAATAGATTCATGGGGCGCCTATTAGATTCATGGGGCGCCTATTATATGGATACGGGCGACGCGCGACGGGCCTTGCGTCGGCGGCCGTCGGCTGGCGGCGAAACCCGCAAGTTTGACCGATTTCGGACCGCTTTTTAGCTGATGGCATCGGCCCGCCGCACGCTCGCCGACAACGCCGCGCTTGTCACATCTCGATTTCGATTGCTATAATTGTAGGCTTCGATGCTTCGCCTTCGCGCCATTCAAGGCAGCTTCGCATCTTTCCGGTCCCGGCCGGCGGATGTTTTAAAGGTTCTCGGGCAATCAATCCCGGGATTTCAGATCAAAGGCAGCGCGCACCACCGCCCTTTCAAGCACTCATCGGACGGCGCGCTCCCGACAAGTAACAGCTTAAACAGGACAAAGAAACCGTCATGGCAAATTCCGTACAAGCTCGCAAGCGCGCTCGTCAAGCCACTAAAGCCAACTCGTACAACTCGGCGCTGCGCTCGAAGTTCCGCACGGCCATCAAGGCAGTCCGCAAGGCGATCGACGCCGGCGATCAGGCCAAGGCAGCCGAATTGTTCAAGTCGTCGGTCAAGACGATCGACATCATCGCGGACAAGAAGATTGTCCACAAGAACAAGGCCGCTCGCCATAAGAGCCGCTTGACTGCAGCCATCAAGGGCCTGCGCAAGCCCCCGCTGCCCAGTAATTCCGGCTCGCTTCCGGTACGCGCGTCTTCATGAGGCGTTTGCCGAAGCAGCTTCCTGTTCCGCTGCGCAGTAACGAAAAAGCCCGCCGGGGTTCGAATGTCGGCGGGCTTTTTTGCGTCTTGCTCTTTCTCCGACTGCGCGGATACGGCTCAGAAATCGGTTTTTTCCTGCGCGGGCGCCGCCACCGGTGCCGATGCCGCCGGCTGCCCGCCATGATGCGGCGGCAGTTCGCACGCTTCGGTCACGAGCAGGTCGTTGTCCTTCGCGAAGTTCAGCACGAAGTCGAAGGCCATCGGTTCGATGTTGCGCAGGCGCGAATCGACGATCACGACCTTGATGTCGCCGATCATCGTCGGACGCACGTAGATGGAGTACTGCAGGCGCGCGTTCGGTCCGCGTTGCTTGGGCCCGAATCCCGACATCACCCCGCACAGGCGCTCGGACCAGTCGCTGGGCCGAAATTTCCTCCCTTTGGAGGTAATGCCTTGTATGAAGTACTCGGTTGGGGATGATTCAGCCATTAGCAATACCTTTTGACGACCGGTGGCGCACCGGCGAACGCTTGCGCCGACGCCTGGGACCACGCCGGCGGCGCAGGACGTGCTCTGCGGGCCGATCCGGATGACCGCTCTTGCGAGCGCCGCCGAACCGTCCACGCCCGCGACGCGATGTGCGGACTGTGCAGCACGGCGGATTCCCGCGATTGTCATTGCGTGTCGACTACCGCTGGACCGAGCCGCGAACGACGCGAACGACCACGGACGGCAAGACGAAGAACGTATTCGCCTTCGTCGGACATGCGGGTGACACCATGCTGAATGTGAATGTTGCAGAGTTGTTGAAACAAGCGAGCGAAATTATACAGCAGCTATACAGCAGCACCTCATACAGCAGCACCTCTTTTTCCGCACTGCACCACGCGCATTCGCCCGCCCACAAAGGCTTCCAGACAGCTTGCACCGTCGCGCTGGCGGCCGGGGGCGAGTCTCGTCAAACATCGCAAAATCCTTTATGCTCGATTGCGATTCCACTCCCGACGGCGGCGCCGTCCGGCTTTTTCGATACGATCAATCAGAGATCGGATGCATCGAGTGCGGCCGGGTCGAAGCCGCCGCTTGCGTTTTCATGACCTCCAAGAAAATTCGCCACTATCTTCAGTTCAAGGATTTTTCGCTCGACGACTACGAGTACGTGCTCGAACGCGCGCGCATCCTGAAGCGCAAGTTCAAGAATTACGAGACGTATCATCCGCTGCACGACCGCACGCTCGCGATGATCTTCGAGAAGAGTTCGACGCGCACGCGCCTCTCGTTCGAAGCGGGCATCTTCCAGCTCGGCGGCCACGCGGTCTTCATGAACACGCGCGACACGCAGCTCGGACGCGGCGAGCCGATCGAGGATTCGGCGCAAGTCATCTCGCGGATGGTCGACATCATCATGATCCGCACGTTCGGGCAGGACATCATCGAGCGCTTCGCGGAAAGCTCGCGCGTGCCGGTCATCAACGGGCTGACGAACGAATATCACCCGTGTCAGGTGCTGGCCGACATCTTCACGTTCTACGAACATCGCGGTCCGATTTCGGACAAGACCGTCGCGTGGGTCGGCGACGCCAACAACATGCTCTACACCTGGATCGAAGCTGCGCAGATTCTCGGCTTCAAACTGCGCCTGTCGACGCCCACCGGCTACAAGCTCGATCCGGCGCTCGTGTCGGAAAACAGCAAGCGGTTCTTCGAGGAATTTGACGATCCGAACGAAGCCTGCGCCGATGCCGATCTCGTCACGACCGACGTATGGACCAGCATGGGCTACGAGGCGGAAAACGAAGCGCGCATGAAGGCGTTCGCCGACTATTGCGTCGATGCCGAGATGATGGCGCGCGCCAATCCCGACGCGCTCTTTATGCACTGCCTGCCCGCGCATCGCGGCGAGGAAGTAAGCGCCGAGGTGATCGACGGTCCGCAGAGCATCGTATGGGACGAGGTGGAAAATCGCCTGCACGTCCAGAAGGCGCTGATGGAATACCTGCTGCTCGGCAAGCTCAACCACTGAGCGAACGCGCAGCCAACAGGAAAGCCGCCGAAACCTGGCGGCTTTCCTGTTTTCAGAGGCAGACCGGCTCGATTTCCAGTTCGACGCCGAAGCGCTCGCGCACGTCGCGCCTCACGGCTTCGGCGAGTTCGAGCACCTGCTCGCCCGTCGCGCCGCCGCGATTCATGAGCACGAGTGCTTGCCGATCGTGCACCGCCGTCCCGCCGATGCCGCGCCCCCTCCATCCGCATCGGTCGATGAGCCAGCCCGCCGCGAGTTTCACCTGCCCATCCGCCTGCGGATACGAGACGATGCCCGGCTCGCGCGCCTTCAGCGCATCGAACGTCTGCACGCTCACGACCGGATTCTTGAAGAAGCTGCCCGCATTGCCGAGCACCTTCCAGTCGGGCAGTTTCGCGCGGCGCACGGCGACGACCGCATCGAAGATGGCCTGCGCATTCGGCGATGCCGCGCCTTCGAGCGCGCGGGCGACATCGGCGTAATCGGCGCGCAGCGTCCACGCCTTGGGCAGACGAAACACGACCGAGGTGATGATGAAGCGCCCGCGCCCGTCGCGCTTGAAAAAGCTATCGCGGTAGCCAAACGCGCAGGCCTCGCGATCGAAGACGACGCGCGCGCCCGTCGCCAGTTCGACCGCGTGCAGCCGCTCGAACCGCTCGCCCATTTCGAGCCCGTATGCGCCGATGTTCTGGATCGGCGTGGCGCCGACCGTGCCGGGAATCAGCGCGAGGTTTTCGAGTCCCGGCATGCCGTTCGCGAGCGTCCACGCGACGAATTCGTGCCAGTTCTCGCCCGCGCCAGCTTCAACGAGCCACGCGTCGCGATCTTCGGCGACCACGCGCCTGCCCGCGATGCCGACGATCAGCGCGACGCCGTCGAAGTCGCGCGTCAGCACGAGATTGCTGCCGCCGCCGAACACAAAATGCGGCAGGCCCGCGATGCGCGCATCGGTGGCGAGCGACGCCGCCGCGTCCGCGCTGCCGATGTGCATCGCATAACGCGCGCGCGCATCGAAACCGAACGTGTTGTAGCCGAATAGGGAGAAATCGGTGAGAAGCTGAAGCGACATGAAGGAAGCGCGTCGGTAGAATGACGTCAGGTTCGTGATTATAGCGATTGCGCGCCGCGCCCAAGCCGCGCGCGCCTCAATGAAGGAGAAAGACAGATGCCATCGTTTGACGTCGTCAGCGAAGCAAACATGATCGAAGTGAAGAACGCGATCGAGCAGTCCAACAAGGAAATCTCGACGCGCTTCGCGACTTCAAGGGTTCGGATTCACGAGTCGAACAAAAAGAGCGCGAACTCACGCTCTACGCCGACGACGATTTCAAGCTCGGCCAGGTAAAGGGCGTCCTGCTGAATAAGATGGCCAAGCGCGACGTCGACGTGCGCTTCCTCGACTACGGCAAGCAGGAGAAGATCGGCGGCGACAAGCTCAAGCAGATCGTCACCGTGAAAAAAAGGCGTGTCGAGCGACCTCGCCAAGAAGATCGTGAAGGACAGCAAGATCAAGGTACAGGCGAGCATTCAGGGCGACACCGTGCGCGTGCAGGGCACCAAGCGCGACGACCTGCAAAGCGCCATCCAGTTGCTGAAGAAGGAAGTGCAGGACACGCCGCTCGACTTCAACAATTATTTCCGCGACTGACGCGTGTTTCAAGCTAAAAAGCCGTTCCGGATCGAATCGGAACGGCTTTTTGCGTTATTGGGTGGCCTTCTTCTTGTCGCCGATGCGGCTTTCCTTCCCCACCAGCAATTTCGAAATATTGGCGCGATGCCGCCAAATCAGCAGCAGACTCATCGCCAGCACGGTGAGCGAAATGCGGCTCGGGCCGAACAGAAACACCTGAAAGACCGGCGCGAACACCGCCGCGACCAGTGCCGCGAGCGACGAATAGCGAAAGAAGAACGCGATGATGAGCCACGTCAGCAGGGTCGCCAGCCCGAGCACGGGATGAATCGTGAGCAGCACGCCCGCCGCCGTCGCGACGCCCTTGCCGCCCTGAAACTTGAAGAAGATCGGGTACAGATGCCCGAGAAACACGGCGATCGCCGATAGCGCGATAGCCGTGTTCAGCGCCGCGGCATCGAGCCCGAACCGCGCGCCGAAGTGCGTGACGATCCAGACCGGCAGCCAACCCTTGAACGCATCGCCGATGAGCGTGAGGATCGCGGCCTCCTTGTTGCCGGTGCGCAGCACGTTGGTCGCACCGGGATTGCCGGAACCGTAGGAACGCGGATCGGTGAGGCCCATCGCGTGACTGACGACGACGGCGAAGGAAATCGAGCCGATCAGATAGGACACGACGGCGATCAGGAAAATCATGATGTCTCTTTCGTGGACGTGAAGGCGGACTGCATTCTAATCGACGCTCGCGCACTGGATGGGCCTCGCGTGGAACAGCGCGGTCAGCAGCTTCAAGACTGATCAGATAACCGCGCCGCCTGTCGTTCAGGTAGATGGTGTCGAGTTCGAGGATGCTCGATTCGACGTACACGGGCATCGCCTTTTTCGTGCCGAACGGCGACGTGCCGCCGACCAGATAGCCCGAATGGCGATTCGCGACTTCCGGTTTGCACGGCTCGATGCGTTTCGCGCCGGTCTGCCGTGCGAGGTTCTTCGTCGATACCGTGCGGTCGCCGTGCATCAGCACGATGAGCGGCTTCGCGTGTTCGTCTTCCATCACGAGCGTCTTGACGACGATGTGCTCGTCCACGCCCAATTGCCGCGCGGATTCCTCGGTGCCGCCGTGCTCGACATACTCGTAAGGATGTTCGCCGAACTTGACCTTGTTGCGGCGCAGAAACTGCGTCGCGGACGTCTCGGATACGTGTTTGGATTTCGACATGCCGCGCATTGTAGCGGCGCGTGTGCTGCCTCACAATTAGCCATTGCCTAGTGGCCGGATGCGTGCTCGCGTAGCACGATCGTTCGCAACCGTTCAATCAGGGAGAGGACCGATGATTCGCGATACCGAACTGCAATCCATGCTCGAAGACACGATCCGCCGTTTCGTGCGCGAGACGCTCGTGCCGCGCGAGGCCGAAGTCGACGAGACCGACGCCATTCCCGCCGAAATCGTTGCGGCGATGCGCGAAATCGGCCTCTTCGGCTTAACCATTCCGGAAAACTACGGCGGCCTTGGCCCCACGATGGAAGAGGAAGTGCGCATCGCGTTCGAGTTCGGGCAGACGTCGCCCGGGTTTCGTTCGCTGGTCGGCACGAACAACGGCATCGGTTCGATCGGCATTCTGCTCGACGGCACCGAGGAACAGAAATCCCGCTATTTGCCGAAGTTCGCGGCGGGCGAACTGATCGGCTCGTTCTGCCTGACCGAACCGGACTCGGGATCGGACGCGGCATCGCTGAAAACGACCGCGAAAAAGGACAGCGACAGCTATGTCCTCAACGGCACCAAGCGCTACATCACCAACGCGCCGGAAGCCGGCATCTACACCGTGATGGCGCGCACCGGCGACGCGAAAGGCGCGGCGGGCATCTCGGCGTTCATCGTGGAGCTCGGCACGGCGGGTTTGTCGCTCGGCAAGCCCGACAGGAAGATGGGCCAGCGCGGCGCGCACACGAGCGACGTCATCTTCGAGAATTGCCGCGTCCCCGCGCAGAACCTGATCGGCGGCGTCGAAGGCGTCGGCTTCAAAACGGCGATGAAAACGCTCGACAAGGGCCGCATCCATATCGCGGCGATCGCGGTCGGTGCAGCCCGGCGTATGTTGCGCGATGCCCTCGCCTACACGCTGGAGCGCAGGCAGTTCGGCCAGCCGATCGCGGAATTCCAGCTCGTGCAGGCGATGCTCGCGGACAGCAAGGCTGAACTCTACTCCGCCGAATGCATGGTGCTCGACGCCGCGCGCCGCCGCGACGAAGGCCGCGACGTGTCGATGGAAGCATCCTGCGCCAAATACTTCGCGACCGAGATCGAGATGTGCGGACGCGTCGCGGATCGCGCGGTGCAGGTGCACGGCGGCGCGGAGGTCTGAGGCAACGCGTCAGCCGCGCGGATGATGTTCGCGATGCAGCTTCTGCAGACGCTCGCGCGCGACGTGCGTGTAGATCTGCGTCGTCGAGATATCCGAGTGCCCGAGCAGCAACTGCACGACGCGCAGATCCGCGCCGTGATTCAGCAGATGCGTCGCGAACGCGTGCCGCAGCGTGTGCGGCGACAGCGGTGCGTTGACGCTGCCTTTCAGCGCGTGGCGCTTGATGATGTTCCAGAACTGCTGGCGCGTCATGCCCTCGCCGCGCGACGTGACGAAGAGCGCATCGGCCGCCCGCGCACCGAGCAGCGCCGGACGCGCTTCGCGCAGATAGCGCATCAGCCATGCATGCGCGGCTTCGCCGAAGGGCACGAGGCGCTCCTTCGAGCCTTTGCCCATCACCCGCACAACGCCTTCGTTCAGGCCGACTTCGACGGTCTTGAGCGTGACGAGTTCGGTGACGCGCAGGCCGCTCGCGTACATCAGTTCGAGCATCGTGCGATCGCGCAGGCCGAGCGGCATGTCGATGTCGGGCGCATCGAGCAGCGCTTCGACCTGCGCTTCGTTGAGCGTCGACGGAAAGCGCGGCGGCTGCTTGGCCGAGCGCAGCTTGAGCGTCGGATCGGCCGACACGTGATGCTCGCGCAGCGCCCACGCGAAGTAGCGGCGAAACACCGACAGCCGCCGGCTCGCGGAGGTCGCCTTGTCGCCGCGGCGCGCGGCGGAATAGGCGGTGAGATCGACTTCCGTGGTCGCGTCGATGGCGACGCCGCGCTGCTTCGCCAGCCATTCGGCGAAGAGCTTGAGGTCGCGCCGGTACGCTTCGAGCGAATTCTTCGCGAGGCCGTGCTCGAGCCATAGCGCGTCGCAGAAAAGGTCGATCGCGTCCGAGCTTGCGGCGTAGCCCGGCGGCGGTTGCAATGCTTCTGTCGTTGCGCTCGTCATGCGATCGATACACCTTCATGCGCCAGCAGCCAGCGCTTCACGTTGCGATAAAAACCCTCGCCGGGATGATGCGCGAATCCGCCGATTCCGCCCGATGCCACGACGCGATGGCACGGTATCACGATCGGCAGCGGATTGGCGCCGCATGCCTGCCCGACCGCGCGCGGCACGCTGCCGATCTCGCGCACGCTCGTCGCGTCGGCGCGAATGCCGACCTTGCCGAACGGCGCATCGATGACGGCATCGAACGGCGGATCATGCATGCGCATCGTCCTCGTCTGCCTGCGCGAGCGCCCACAGCACATGTTCGCGCACCAGCGGCGATGCGTCGTTCGCGCGCGCTCGCAGCGCATCGACGATCGCCGCACGTTCGCCGTCGCCGAGCGACGGTGCGCGCAGCGCGTTGCCCATCGCGACCGCGATGTTGCGCAGCCACCGCTCGTGCCCGACGCGGCGGATCGCGCTGCCCTGCATTCGCGTATCGAAATCGTCGGCGCTCCAGGCGAACAGCTCGACGAGCGTGGCGCGATCGAGCCCGTGACGCACGTCGAAATCCACGACGGGCGCGGCCTGCTCGAACTTGTTCCACGGGCACACGAGCTGGCAGTCGTCGCATCCGTAGACGCGATTGCCGATCATCGGACGCATGTCCTCGGGAATGCTGCCGTGCAGTTCGATCGTCAGATAAGAGATGCAGCGCCGCGCATCGACGCGATACGGCGCGACGATCGCCCCGGTCGGACATGCGCCAATGCAGCGCGTGCACTGCCCGCAATGCGCACCCTCGGATTGCGGAGCGGGATCGACGGGCAGCGGCATGTCGATGTAGATCTCGCCGAGGAAGAACAGCGATCCGGCATCGCGGTCGAGCAGCAGCGTGTGCTTGCCGCGCCATCCGGTGCCCGCTTTCTGCGCGAGCGCGACTTCGAGCACCGGCGCGGAATCGGTGAACACGCGATGGCCGTAAGGTCCGATCGCCGCCTCGATGCGTTCGGCCAGTTGCTGCAGCCGATTGCGCATGACCTTGTGATAATCGCGACCACGCGCGTAGACGGACACGACCGCTTCGGCGGGCATCGACAGGCGCTTCCACTCGATCGCGCGCCAGTCGTTCTTCTGACCATCCGCTGTCGGGACACTTTCATCGCCCTTTTTGGCGAGCGTTTGCGCGGGCAGATAGGCCATCCGAACCGTGATGACGCGTCGCGTGCCGGCCACAAGCTCGGCCGGTCTTGCGCATTTCATCCCATGTTTGGCCATATAATCCATTTCGCCGTGATAGCCTGTTTCGAGCCATTCGGCCAGGCCTTTCTCGGTATCCGAGAGGTCGATATCGCTGATACCGACCGCGCCGAATCCCAACTCGCGTCCCCATTGCCTGATGCTTTGCGCGAGTTCCGCCAGCGCCTTTTCGTCTTAATGCAAGGCGCGCGACGCATCGGCGTCGTCGACGGACGCAAGCCTGTTTTCAGTGAAGTGTTCCGCCAATCGGTTCATCACGACATTTTACGAGCAATGCCCGAAAGCCCCGCACGCACGACGCCCGACTTCCCCGACGCGCTCCTCGAACGCCGCTTCGATCTGCGCGACGAAACCGCGACGATCGCATTCGGAGAGCGCTTCGCGCGCGCCATCGACGCCACGCGAACGGATGCATCGTCTGAACGTTTCACGGGTCTTCAGGTCCAGTTGATCGGAGATCTCGGCGCGGGCAAGACCACGCTCGTGCGCGCGACGCTGCGCGCACTCGGTCACGCGGGCCGCGTCAAGAGCCCGACCTACACGCTCGTCGAACCTTATGCGCTCGACACCGCGAGCGGTTCGCTCGACGTCTATCACTTCGATCTCTATCGCTTCGCCGAGCCGGCCGAATGGGCCGATGCCGGCTTTCGCGAATATTTCGACGCAGGCGCGGTCTGCCTCGTCGAATGGCCGCAGCAGGCGGGCGGCCTGCTCGACGTGCCGGACCTGATGTTCCGGCTGTCGTTGCCGCAAGACGCATCGAACGAAGAAGAAGGCCGCGTGCTGAACGCGCGGGCATTTAGCGAAATAGGAAAGTCATGTCTCGAAAGATGTTGATCAAGCCATTCAAATCGATCGAATCGAGCGCCTGCGCGCCGCACAACTGGCGTCGTCGCCAGGTGCTGCGCGCAGGCGCTTCGACGATCGTGCTCGCGCTGGCGGGGCCGAGGCTCGCCTACGCGAGTTCGGTGCTCGGCGTGCGGGTCTGGCCGGCGCGCGACTACACGCGCGTGACGATCGAATCCGATCAGCCGCTGCAGAACGCCAATCAGCTTTTGCAGGAACCGGACCGGCTCGTCGTCGATCTCACGGGCATCGATCTCGATCAGGCGCTGCGCGATCTGGTCTCGAAGATCACGCCGAACGATCCGCAGATTCAGGCCGTGCGCGTCGGGCAGTATCAGCCACACGTCGTGCGCATGGTGTTCGATCTGAAGGGATCGGTGAAGCCGCAGGTCTTCACGCTCGGGCCGATCGGCAGCTACAAATACCGGCTCGTCTTCGACCTGTATCCAGCCGTCGCGCCCGATCCGCTGATGGAACTGCTCGCGCAGACCGAGCGCAAGCAGGAAGCGCTGGACCGCGCGAATCCAGGATCGGCGAACGCCGCGAACGAGCCGCCGCCCGCGACGCTCTCCGGCCTCGCGACCGCGCAAAAGCCGTCCGCGTCCATCGCCGATTCCACCGACGAGTTCTTTCAGAAATACGCGCAGAACGACGTCACGGCATCGCCATCGGCACCTTCGCCTTCGCCCGCGATCAAGCCGCGCTCGCCTGCCGCGCCGTCCGTCATCGCGCAAAAGCCGGACGACGCCGAGTACAAGTTCTCGGCGCCCAAGCAGCCGCGCGGCACGACGCGCCTTCTGACCGTCGCGATCGATCCCGGTCACGGCGGCGAAGATCCCGGCGCGATTGGCGGTCAGGGCACGTATGAGAAACACATCGCGCTCGACATCGCCAAGAAGCTGCGCGCGAAGATCAACGCCCAGCCCAACATGCGCGCGATGATGACGCGCGACGCCGACTTCTTCATGCCGCTCAACGTGCGCGTGCAGAAAGCGCAGCGCGTCGGCGCGGACCTGTTCGTCTCGATTCACGCGGATGCCTTCACCACGCCCGATGCGCGCGGCTCGTCGGTGTTCGCGCTGTCGGAGCATGGCGCATCGAGCGCGGCGGCGCGCTGGATGGCGAACAAGGAGAATTCATCTGATCAGGTCGGCGGCATCAACGTGAAAAGCGCGGATGCGAGCGTGAACCGCGCGCTGTTCGACATGTCGACGACCGCGCAGATCCGCGACTCGATGCGCTACGGCAGTTTCGTGCTCAACGAGATCGGCGGCATCAACAAGCTGCACAAGGGTTCGGTCGAACAGGCCGGGTTCGCCGTGCTGAAGGCGCCGGACATTCCGTCGATCCTCGTCGAAACCGCGTTCATCAGCAATCCGGACGAGGAAGCGCGCCTGAACGACGACGCCTATCGCGACAAGATGGCCAACGCGATCATGAAGGGCNCACCGGCACCAAGAGCGAAAACGGCGCGACCTGCGCCGCCGCGTAGCGCGCGAGCAGCTTGCCCCACAGGCTGTAACCGACGATCGTCGCGACGAATGACCGATAGACGATCGCGAGCACCGACACCATCGGAATGTGCGCGAAGCTCGATTCGATGCGCGCGGGGCCTTCGAAGATCAGCAACATCGCGAGGAACAGCAGCGGCGAGATCATGCTGCCCCACACGACGAGCGACAGCAGATCGACCTTGCCCATGCGACAGCAGATCGACCTTGCCCATGCGCTTGGTCGCGATATTGCCGAGCGCCCACATCGACGACGCGGCGAACGTGAAGAGAAAGCCGATCATCGTCATCGAATGGCCATCCTGCATGCCGATGACCGCGAGGCCCGCCGCCGCGATCACGAGACCCGCGACATTGGCCGCACGAATGCGCTCGCCGAGGAACATCGCCGCGAAAATCAGCGTGAAGAACGCCTGCGCCTGCAACACGAGCGACGCGAGACCGGCGGGCATGCCGAGAAGAGCAGCACGAACTGGCCGAACGAGATGGTGATGCCGTAGGCGAACAACCAGCGAAAGGGAATCTGCGGACGCTTGATGAAGATCGCCGGGAGCGCGGCGAGCGTGAAGCGCAGTGCGCCGAGCAGCATCGGCGGCACGCCGTGCAGACC
>JAQFVI010000356.1 GCA_029439495.1 Caballeronia sp. BR6202001590007 | reverse complement strand
GTCAGCGATTGCTGCGCGACGAAAATCAGACTGTAGGTGACGATCACGTAGAACACGAGGAAGAACAGCGGGAAGACGATCGCGACGTTGCCGCGCTGGCGGCGGCGAGGAGGCCCGAATGCGCGCTTCGTCGTCATGGACGCACTCCCGGCTCGGACGCTGCTCCGAAGCGAGAATCGATGAGCGAGCGGATGCGCGGCCCCTTGCACGGCACGAGCGCCCGCGCGCGGCCGGTGCGGCTGCGATCGTCGTCGTGGCGACGGTGTTGCCCAGACCCGAGACGACGCCCGACAGCAGGCCCGCCGCCGGCGACGTGCCCGTCATCGCGTTGGCCGTAGCGGTCGAGGTGGACGTCGCGGGCGACCCGCCGAGCAGGTTGCCCGTCGATGCGACCGTCGTGCCCACGCCGGAAACCAGCGCGCCGACGCCCGAGTCGAGCGAATTGCCGTTCGACGCGTTGCTCAGCGCCTGGCCGCCCGACGCGAGACCGTTGCCGATGTTAGACAGCAGGTTCGACACCGGTGCACCGAGGTCCGTCACCGAGCCGACCGTCTGGGTCGTCGTGCTGACGAGCGAGGTGATCGGCGTGATGGCCGTCGTCACTTGCGAAGTCAATTGCTGAACGGGGGCGCTCGTCAGCGTGTTCGTGAGGCCGGTGCCGACCTGGGCCACGCCCGTGCGACCTGCGACCACGCCGCCGACCGGATCGGTGATTGCCGAGGGCGGCGCGAGCGCGCCGGAATTCAGGCTGGTCACCGCGTTGCCCGCGCTCGTCACCGCGTCGCCGACCTTCTGCACGACGCCGCCGAGGCTCGCCACGATGGTGCCGACACCGTTGGCGTTGGTGCCTAGCGAACCGATGCCGTCCGCCACACCGTTGCCGAGCGTCGATACCGCCGCGCCGAGGTTCTCGACGACGCCGCCGAGGTTTTGCGTCGTGGCGGCGCTCAGGCCGCGCAGCTTGAGCGAGCCAACATCGGAGCCGACGTCGGTGACGGTGTCGCCGAGCGTCGTGACGATGTTGGTCGCGGCCTTGTCGACCACTTGCGCGAGCGGCGTCGCGTTGTCCTGCACGGGAACGTCGATCGTCGGACCGCCGGTGGGGATGTCGACGACCGGAACGCCCGTCGTGATCTGTACCGGGTCGCCGTTGTCGCCGATGTTCATGTCGCGCGCGCCGACTGTCGTGTGCGCGGTCTCGTCGGTCGTGCCGGCGGTGGACGCGGTCGTCTGCGCCTTGCCGGTCGAGCCCGTCGACTTGTTGATGGAACCCGAGCTGCCGCAAGCTCTCAGCGCCAGCAGCGCCGCAACAGCGGCAGCAGCCCCCGTCATGCGAATAGTTTCGCGAGTCAGTTTATTGGTCTTCATTTCTCTCAGAGATATCTACGTTGGTCTAAATGCCTTCGCTCACTCGAAAGCAGCGTCGGCAGTGATGAAGCCGATGAAAAAAACACTGCGTACAACAATGCACATGCGATGCATGGCATAAACCGCCTGCCTGTCCCTGTTGTTTGCACGGACGAGCGCGGTCTGGCCGCGACTTTTGATCGCGTATTTTCTCGGTGCTTCGGTAGACGCGGATTCCCGCGCTGCTCAGCTCAGCTTGAGCGCGGTGGCGATACTCTGAAAGGTCGTCGTGAGCTGACTCGCGACGCCGCTGACGGAGGTCATGATTCCCAGGGCGAGCACGCCAGCGATGAGGCCATATTCGATGGCCGTAATGCCGCGCGTATCGTGGAGATAACGTTTGATGAAGTTCTTCATGATGCTGTACCTCGATTAAATCGTTTTGCTATCCGCTGTCCAGTGCGCCAAATGGCTCGCTTGCACGGTATCCGCCGCTCTCATACGACGGATCCGCTGGTCGTTTACTTCGCAAACGTGCTAGTAGACGCTTGGACTTTTGTTCTCTCAAGTTCTGCCGCTCAGGCCCTTGACGGGCTCTCCCGAAACATGCCTTCGTCCGACTCTTGCAAAAGCTGCTGCTTAAAAATCGGGCAAAGGGTACTTCTTGCTCCTGTTTACGGGCGTGACATCCGCAAACATTAGGGAAGCGCCTCAAAAATGTGGGCACTCGATGAATGTTTTATCGGTAATTTCGACTTGAAACCGATGGCACGAAGAAGGAGTGCCGGTTTCCCCGCAATTCATTTCCCCTCGAAAATGCCGATAAGCCTTATAGACCAAGGTTTTGGCTGCTCTTCGGTAGCCGATGTTTAAGCGTTTGGAGATTCAATCGTGAGTTTGAAAACGATCGTTTTTTATTCGATGATCGGCGTAGCGATGCTGAATGCCGGTAATTCTTTCGCGTACGAAGCCGGCAGCGAGTATGTGATCGGCGATTCGACGACGGCATGGCTCAACATGCAGGCGAACGGTACGCAAGCGGCGCAGGCCGCGCCGATGACCGGCGCGCAGGCGAGCGCGGCCTACACGCGCTACATGAAGTCGTTCGAGCGGGAAATTCCGGCGCGCTTCGATTCCTCGGTGAAAGAGGGCGCGCGTGCGCGCGTTCGAGCGGCGGCTGAGCGCCGCCGTCGCCGGTCTCAACGGCTGACGACGCTCGCGGACTCGATGGCGGCCTGGACTGCCTGCGCGAGATCCGCGAACAACACGGGCTTGCGCAGGAGCGCGGTGCCGGTGGGCAAGCCGGCTTTCAGCGTGTCCGCGTCGTTGTAACCCGTCATGAAGATGACCGGCAGGCGCGGGTGCGTCTCCGACAACACGCGCGCGAGCAGCACGCCGCTCACGCCCTGCATCGCCTGGTCGGTGACGACGGCATCGGGCACGGTGCGATCGATCGCCTGCAGCGCCGCGAGGCCGCCCGCGACCGCTTCCACTCCATAGTGCGCATCGCGCAGCAGTTCGGCGAGTGCGTCGCGCACATGCGCGTCGTCGTCGATGAGCAGGATTCGGCAGTGGCCCGTCGTCGCGTAAGGCGCATTCGGCGCGTCGCCCGACGCCGACGACTGCGCCTGCGGCGTCAGCGCCTTCAGAAACAGCGATACCGCCATTCCCTTGCCAATCTGGCTGCGAATGCGCGCCGTACCGCCCGCGCGAATCGCCACGCCTTTGACCTGCGACAGGCCGAGCCCCGTGCCCTTGCTCTCCGGCTTGGTCGTGAAGAACGGCTCGAACGCGCGCGCGGCGATCTCCGGCGGCATGCCGGGGCCGGTGTCGCTCACGCATAGCTCGACATAGCGGCCGTCTTCCAGTTCGGCATCGCCGTGCATCTGCACGACGCGCGTGTGCACCTCGATTGCGCCGCGCCCGGCCACCGCGTCGCGCGCGTTGATGACGAGATTCAGCAACGCGGCTTCGAGTTGCGTGGCGTTGGCCATCGTCATCGAGCCTTCCGATTCCAGCCTGAACGCCAGTTGCACTTCCAGCCCGAGCGCGCGAGCAGCACGCGCACGCGGCGCGCGGACAGCGCGTCGTAGGCGACGACGAACGCATCGCGCCAGGCCGCATCGAGTTCGGTCGCGAGCGCCGGTTCGTCGATCTGCACCCACTCAATGCCAAGGGCCGCGAAATGATCGAGCAAGGCCGCATACACGGGCAGGATGCGCAGCAACAACGCGAGCCGGTCGCTGTCGTCCTTGGCTTTGCCGAGCCACAGATAGGTCACCGGCCCGACGATCACCGGTTTTGCGCGCACGCCCCGCGCACGGGCCTCGCCGAGTTGCTGCACGAGGCGCGAGACATCGAGCGTGAACTGCGTATGCGCATCGAACTCGGGGACGATGTAATGATAGTTGGTATCGAACCACTTCGTCATCTCGCCCGCCGCGACGCCGCAGCAGGCGGCCTGCTGGTCCGCGTCGTGCGCCGAGCGTCCGCGCGCGACGCGGAAGTAGTTGTCGAGCGCGAACTTCAGTTCGCGGCGCGCCGATGCGCGGAAAGCCAAGGTTATGGGTCGTGACCATCGTGTGCCGTTCTGTTGTGGATGAGAAGGAATGGCAGCGATGATAGGTATTTCGATGTATGAATAAAAATGGTATTTTTTCATCCATCGATCAATTTTGTTCATGGAGTCGCACGATGCTCGAACGCGCCCATCTGATGCTCGTGCGCGAAGTCGAACGTCACGGCTCGCTTACCGCGGCGGCGGACGTGCTCAATCTTACGCAATCAGCGCTGAGCCATACCGTCAAAAAGCTCGAATCGCAACTGGGCACGTCGGTATGGACGTGCGAAGGCCGCAGCATGCGTCTCACGCAGGCGGGCCAGTATCTGCTCGGTCTCGCGAATCGTCTGCTGCCGCAGTTCGAGCACGCCGAAGCGCGCATCAGGCGGCAGTACGCGGACGGCACGCGGCGCCTTGCGCATCGGCATGGAGTGTCATCCGGCTATCAGTGGCTGCTCAAGGTCGTGGCGCCCTATCTCGCGCGCTGGCCCGACGTCGATGTCGACGTCAAGCAGCGCTTTCAGTTCGGCGGCATCGGCGCGCTGTTCGGTTACGACATCGACGTACTGGTGACGCCCGATCCGCTCAAAAAGGCGGGGTTGCGTTTCGTGCCCATGTTCGACTACGAGCAGGGTGCTGGTCGTCGCTGAAAGTCACGTGCTCGCCGGCGAGACGCACGTCACGCCCGCGCAGTTGTCCGGCGAGACGCTCGCTCATCACGTATCCGGGGAAACCGACCGGCTCGACGTCTACACGCAGTTCCTGATGCCCGCGAGTGGTGCCGCGCCGGCACAAGACCATCGAAACCACCGACATCATGATGCAGATGGTCGCGAGCGGACGCGGCGTCGCGGCGCTGCCGCGCTGGCTCGCGCAGAAGAATACGCGGACGCGATGCCACTCGCGGTGCTCAGGCTCGGCAAGAAGGGCATCGCCAAACAGATCTTTCTCGGTACGCGCGACGCGGACCACGACATCGACTATCTGACCGCTTTCGTCGACATGACGAAACAGGCCGACGAGAAGCGCGCCCGCCGCGCCGCTAGCAAGGGCGTGTTCGATGTTCGCCCACAAGGCGGTTGATCCGGACGGCAGGCGCTCGTGTTTTCCCTAAGTCGCCCAACTATTGTCCTGGCTCACAATCCGTTCACGGCTCGCGCAAACGTTTGTATGAGGTTTTGCGGGCCGTTCATAACGACATGACGAGAGAGAGCGCGCGACATGGAAACAGCCTGGAAGCAAGTCCAGCACCAGGCTCACCAGCATCTGCAATTGCATTACCGCGGCTTTTCTATTGCGCCACTCGCCGTCTATGACGGCGGCCTTTACGCGCGGCGATGGTGATCATTGGCGATCGCAATGGCATGCAGCGTGCCAGCGGCGTGCTCGGGCATTTCGCGTCCGCCGAAGAAGCCCGCACCTGCGCGCTCGCCTACGGCAAGGAAGAGGTCGATCGGCGCGCTTCAGCCGTCGACGACTTCTAAGCATGCGACTGCCACATAACGTCGCTTTGTGGGCGTCCAAAATCGTTCGTATCGCATGGAAAGCGTACGTTGTGGCGAGCTTTACGGCTGCCATACTTTGTCCAGGGCGGCCACGTAGCTTCGCGCAGTCGGCTCACGCGATGCTGTCCTCGCTGGTCCACGGTGCCGTCTCTTCCTCCGGTCGCAGCGTCGCGCCGGCCTCACGCGACACGCGCGCGATGCCGGCGCCGGCTGCTTCGCATCGCTTCCCGCTTCACACCAAGGATTCCGCCAATGGCACAGGTCGCATATGTCTTTGAGGAAAGCAAGGATATTCCCACCCACGAGCGCGAGCTGTTCGACATCGACGCAGCGGGCTTCTTCGTGGATATGAGCGCCGTGCTTGTCGAGCATTGCAGCTATACGACGCCCGTCTCGTCGCGCGCGGCTTTCCAGCGTGCGCTGCGGCGTCTGCAGGCGGGCGACATGCTGATCACGACGCGCCTCGTATCGCTCGGCAACAGCGTGAGCGAGGTCGTCGAGACGCTGAAGATGCTTGCGCAGCGCGACATCGCGGCCGTGTGTCTCGCCTACGGCAAGGAAAATCTTTGCTCGGAAGATGGACGGCGCTTCGTGCGCGCACTCGAACTCGCCGACGATCTCGAACGCGTCACGCGCCGCAGCCGGGCGCGTCAGGCTGCCACCGCCGCGCGGGAACGCGGCATCGTGCAGGGGCGGCCGAGTTCGCTGTCGCCGGCCCAGCAGCATCAGGCGCTGATGGTGCTCGGCGCGGGACGCACGGTGACGGAGATCGCCCGCTCGCTCAACACGTCGCGGCAGACCATCATGCGTCTGCGCGACTCGCACGCCATGCGCAAGTCCGGGAAGATTGACGGCGATGTAGACGCAGCGGCCGCTTCCGCGCCTGCGGCTTCGTTCGATTCCTTGCCCGTGGACGATTCCCGCTGAGCCCGTGCGCGGCATGCACGCACGGTAGCGACGCCCCACCGTTTCCCCCCTGAACCAGCACGCCTGCGGGCGGCCGGCCGAGGTTGCACGCGATGGACCGTGCAGGCACCCTCGGACGGCGTCGCCGCGCCCATCGTGACACCGAAAGCATACCCCTTAGCATACACTACTACATTACAATCCGCCCATCGAGCCAACGAACACGATCAAGAGGGTGGGTCAATGAGCAGCAGGAAATCCAGAGGAAACACACCCGCCGACGGCGCGTCGCCAGATTTCGCGGTCGTCGGTATCGGTGCCTCGGCAGGAGGCATCCAGGCGCTGCTGCACTTCTTCGAACATGCGCCGTCCGATATGGACATGGCCTTCGTCGTCATCCTGCATATGCCCGCCGACGTGATGAGCCGGGCCGACGAAGTCCTGCAGCGCGTGACGCAGATGCCAGTGCGTCAGGTGTCGGAAGCCACGGTCCTCGAAAAGAATTACATTTACATCAACGCGCCGGGCAAACATCTTGACATGCTCGACGGCTTTCTGCAGGTCTCGGATCGCGAGGCATCGCCGGCCGCCTTGCAGACCATCGATCATTTCTTCGCGACGCTCGCCCAAGAGCACGGCACGCGCGCGGTCGGCATCGTCCTGTCGGGTTCTGGATCGGACGGCGCGGCCGGACTGTCGCGCATCA
Organism: Caballeronia sp. BR6202001590007; assembly: GCA_029439495.1. GTDB lineage: Bacteria > Pseudomonadota > Gammaproteobacteria > Burkholderiales > Burkholderiaceae > Caballeronia. Next base: position 12,829 of record JAQFVI010000356.1, on the reverse strand, counting down.
AGGAAGTGGGCGGTCTCACCTTCGCACAGAAGCCCGAGGATGCGGAATTCGCCGAGATGCCGCAGCACGCGATCACCACGCGTCAGGTCGATTTCGTGCTGCCCTCGAGCGAGATTCCCGACAAGCTGCTCGAACTGTGGAGCAACGCCAAGCACATTCAACTGCCCGTGGCCAAGCAAAGCGAGTCGGTCGAGGCGGAAGCCCCGCCGGCGGCCGGCGTATCCGAGCGCTCGCTGTCCGATGTGCTCATGCAACTGCGCGTGCACACGGGACACGACTTCCGTCACTACAAACGCGCGACGATCCTGCGGCGCATTGAGCGCCGCATGCAGGTGAACGGCCTGCGCAACATCGGCGCGTACCGCGAGTTTCTGCGCGCGCATCCGGAGGAAACTACCTCGCTGCTCGCCGACATGCTGCGCCGCTATTTCAAGCAGGAAGGCGGCCGCTTCCAGATCGTCAAGCCGGTGCGCGAGCGCATCTTGTTCGCGGCGCACAGTCTGTTGCGCGACCCGCCGTTCTCGCATCTCGATCTGATCTCCTGCCGCAACGTGCTGATCTATCTCGATCGCGCGGTGCAGCGTCAGGTGCTCGAACTCTTTCACTTCGCGTTGCGCGGCGGCGGCTATCTGTTTCTCGGCACGGCCGAATCGGCCGACACCGCTGACGATCTGTTCGCCATCGTCGACAAGAAGGCGCGCATCTATCGCGCACGCACCGTGCTGAACCGCGCTAAGCCGCCGGTCGCGTTCCCCTCGCTCGGTCCTTCGCAAATGATGCTGCGCGAAGAGATCGCGACCATCGCGACCGCCAGTCCGCCGACGGGTCCCGAGTCGCCGGAACGCCGCAGCTTCTCGTTCGCGGCGCTGCATCAGCGCGTGCTCGAAGAATATGTGCCGCCGAGCGTGGTCGTCGACCGCGATTCGAACATCGTGCATCTGTCCGCGAATGCCGGGCGTTTCCTGCGGCACGGCGGCGAACTGTCGTCGAGCATCATGGCGCTCGTGCTGCCCGAGTTGCGGCTCGATCTGCGCACGACGCTGTTTCGCGCGCATCAGACGGGCGGCAGCGTCGAGGCGCGGCGCGTGAAGCTGCAGCAGAACGGCCGCATCGTATGGGTGAACATGACCGTGCGCCCGTTCTACGATGCGGGCGTTAACGCGGATTTCTTCCTCGTGCTGTTCGACGAAGTGCAGGAGCACATGGCCGACGAAGGCTTGCCCGAAGCGAAGGGCCAGGACCCGCTGCTGATGCAGTTCGAACGCGAGCTTCAGCACGCGCGCGAGCAGCTCGCGACGACCATCGAGCAGCATGAAACGACGGTCGAGGAACTCAAGGCGTCGAACGAGGAATTGCAGGCGATCAACGAGGAACTGCGCTCCGCGACCGAGGAACTCGAGAGCAGCAAGGAAGAGCTGCAGTCGGTGAACGAGGAACTCACGACGGTCAATACCGAGCTTCAGGCGCGCGTCGAGGATACGGCGAAGGCCAACGACGACTTGCAGAACATCATCGCGTCGACGGAAATCGCCACGGTGTTCGTCGACAAGCAGATTCGCGTGAAGCGTTTCACCACCAATGCGACGCGCGTGTTCAAGCTGATCGACGTCGATATCGGCCGATCGCTCTTCGACATCACACATTCGCTGAAGTATTCGTCGCTCGCGGACGACGTCAAGCAGGCGTTCGAAACCCTCAAGCTGATCGAGCGCGAAGTGGAGAGCGCCGCCGGCTGCTGGTATTTGATGCGCCTGTTGCCGTATCGCACGGCGGACGACCGCATCGACGGCGCGGTGCTCACGCTGGTCGACATCACGGCGCGGCATCTGGCCGAGGAATCCGCGCGGCGCGGCGAGCAGCGCCTGCGGCTGGTCGCGCAATCGACCGCCGACTACGCGATCATCGTGTAGGATCCGAGCGGCGTGATCGTCAGCTGGAATGCGGGCGTGGAGCGCATCTTCGGCTTCGCGGAGAAGGAAGTGCTCGGCCGCAACATCGCCCTGATCTACGGTCCCGAAGACCGTCAGGCCGGCGTGCCCGCGCAGGAGCGCGAGATCGCCGCGCGCGACGGCCGTGCCGACGACGAGCGCTGGCACGTCACGCGCGACGAGCGGCGCGTGTATTGCAGCGGCATCGTGACGCCGATCTCCGATCCGTCGTTCACCGGCTTCGCGAAGATCGCGCGCGATCTGACCGAGCGCAAGCAGCGCGAGGATGCGAACCGCGACGCGCTCGCGCACGAGCAGGCCGAGCATCAGCGCGAGACCGTGTCGAATCAGTTGAAGGACGACTTCATGGTGGTGCTCGCGCACGAGCTGAAGCATCCGCTCAATCTCATCGGCATGAAGGCGGAGATTCTGCCGCGCCTGCCGCAGACGCGCGGCATCGACGTCGTGCAGGAGACGGTGGAGGTGATTCGCCGGGCCGTGCGCAGTCAGGCGCGCATCATCGACGATCTGCACAATCTGTCGCGCGTGCGCACCGGCAAGCTCGCGCTGAATATCGTGTCGGTGGATATCGGCGCGGTGCTCGCGCGTATCGCGGACGTGTGCGAGCCGGACGCGTCGCAGCGCGGCATCGCGCTCGTCACGCACGAGCCGCCGGAAGCGTTCCTCGCGCTCGCCGACCTGGTGCGGTGCGAACAGGTGTTCTGGAATCTCGTCACCAATGTGCTCAAGTTCACCAATTGCGACGGCCGCGTCGAGTTGCGCGTGACGCGCGACGGTGCGATGGTGCGCGCGGATGTCGAGGACACGGGGCAGGGCATCGAGCCCTCGGTGCTGCCGCATATCTTCGACATGTACCGGCAAGGCGGGCGCAATGCGTTGGCCTCGGGTCTCGGCATCGGCCTGTCGCTCGCGAAGCAGCTCGTCGAGATGCACGGCGGGCGCATCGCGGCGCGTTCGGACGGCATCGGGCAAGGCGCGACGCTGTCAGTCTGGCTGCCGGCGGCGCGCCGCCACGAAGCGGCCGAGGATCGTCATACGCGGGCGCGGCCGGTCGCGGGCGCGCGCGTGCTGCTGGTCGATAACGATGCTGGCGCCACGGCGTCGTTCGCCGCGTTGCTGGAACTGGAACAGGCGTCGGTGCATGTCGAGCCGAACGCCGAACAGGCGCTCGAATGGTTCGGCAAGGAACCGGTCGACGTACTCATTTCGGACATTCGTCAGCCGGGCATGGACGGTTACGGACTGATCCGCCGCGCGCGTGCATTGCCGGGACTCACGGCGCTCAAGGCGGTCGCCGTGACGGCCTATGCGCGCGACGACGACCGGCGTGCCGCGCTCGACGCGGGCTACGACGCGCATCTGTCGAAGCCGGTCGACTTTCCGGAACTGCTGCACACGCTCGACGTGCTGCTCGGCGCATCGATGCACGAGCGCGACGTGTCGAAGTAGGCGCGAAGGCGGCGATCGTGACGGGTGAGGCCGGTCCGTCGATTGCTCCCGCCATGGCATCGGGAGGTGCCATGAACCAACGGGACATCGTAGTCATCGCGGCGTCGCGCGGCGGCTTTCAGGTGCTCAAGGAACTCGTCGTGCGGCTGCCCGCCGATATCTGCCGGCGGCGGTTTCATCGTGCTGCACATCGGCCGGCATTCGAGCATGCTGCCGAATCTGATGACGGGCTGGGGTCCGCTGAGTGCCCGTTACGCGGCGCACGGCGAACGCGTCCAACGCGGGACGATTTGCATCGCGCCGCTGGACAGGCATTTGATCCTCGAAGACGGGCACATGTGGCTCAACGACGGCGCAAAGGAAAACTTCGCGCGTCCCGCCGCCGATCCGCTGTTTCGCAGTGCCGCGGTCGAATACGGCGTGCGCGTGACCGGCGTGGTCCTGAGCGGCGATCTGGACGACGGCGCGGCGGGACTGACCAGCGTGCGCTCGCGGGGCGGCTACGCCATCGTGCAGGAGCCCGCCGACTGCGAAGCGCCGAGCATGCCGCAGGCCGCGCTCGATTCATGCGGCGCGGACCGTCTGTGCCGCGCGCGAACTCGCGCAGTGCATCGTGCTGGCGTCGAAGCGCCGCATCGCGAAGCGAACGTCCGTGGAGACAGACATGAGAGGACTGTCGATCAAACACGAGGTGCGTATCGCCGCGCATGGCGTGTCCATGCCCGAGAAACTGGACGTCGTGGGCGAACGCTCGGCACTGACTTGTCCCGATTGCGGCGGGGCGCTTTGGCGCATGCGCGACGACCGGCCCTTGCGGTATCGCTGTCATAAGGGACATGCGTTCACCGGGCTGTCGCTCGAAGAAGGCTACGAGAACCGCGCGGAAGAGGCGATGTGGGCGGCTATTCGCGCCGTGCACGAACGCGTTACCATTGCAAAGGAACGCATGCGCTGGGCCGAGCGTGCGCGCAACGCGGTGCGGCCGGACTGGAGGCCGCGCGTATCGAAGAAGCCGAGCATCTGATCGAATTGTTGCGTAAAGCGGCGCAGTCCCCGGAATGAGCGTCGAACGAGAAACAATGGAGCGCGCGGATGGATATCAAATTCGAAGAAAACGCCCTGGCGAAGGCGGATCGAAGCATCGAGAAGGCTAGACGGCGCATAGCGCGGCAAAAGGCATTGATCAAGGAACTTGCGAGACGCGGGACGCAATGCCGAGACTGCGCTCGAACTGCTCGCGACCCTGCAGGAAACGCTGCTGGCGATGCAATCGCATCGCGCAATCATTCACGAGAACGTTGCAAAATTCAAAGCCGCGTCCGTAACAGACGCGATGCGGAAAACGCGCGCATGAGCGTGCATGACGCGTGCATCAGGCAAGCCCGCGTATTCGTCCCTTGCGGACGTTCGGGATTTATTTTTGTCGGAGAAGAATAGGACCGATGCAGCGTCGTCAGCCGCAGCCATCCGGTCCACGGTCGTGTTGCATCGTAGAAAAAGGGGACGATAATGATGCTTTATCATCGTGGCGTTGCGCTTCAACCGACGGTCGACCGAAGCGGCAATCTGTTCGTTTCGCGCGTGTCGATACTCGAGGAAGATGGCGAGGAAACGTCGCTGGGCGGACTCGGCTATTTCTCCAACCGCGAATCCGCCATGCAGTTCGCCGTGCGCTGCGGCACGGCTTTCATCGACGGCGAACCCTTACCCATGCCGCCTTGCACCTCGCACTCGTGGAAACCAACTGACGCTTCGCCTGCCGCGCCGGGCGAGGCCGCAACGTACCCGCGGCCCGCATCGGCAACGCGGCCGGCGAACGCCTGTAGCTTGCCGCGGCGATGCGTTCCCGCATGCGCGCCGTGACGAGCGGATTCATGCTTGGCCTGCACCGCCGCGCGCACGCGGCGGCCTCGCGATGACGACGTTTCGCGCATCGCGTCCGCGAATTTCTGCAACGCCTGCGTCGTGCCGCTGACGCTCGTGTAATCCTGTTGCCCGATCCGGCCATTCAGCAGAATCGTCATGCCTGCATCTTCGGCCACTTTGAGCAGATCGTCTTTCGTGGCTGTCATTGGAATCTCCCCTTACGCTTGGGTTCGTGACGTGATGCCGCGCTGAGGCAGGGCATCGCGTCTCATCTCGTCAGATGATCGGCTTGCCGCCCGTCACCGCGATGGTCGCGCCGGACGTGTAGCTCGCTTCGTCCGATGCCAGAGCATCACGTACGCGGCGGCGAGCTCGGCGGGCTGGCCGGCGCGCTTCATTGGTACTTGCGAGCCGAACTTGCTGACGCTGTCGGGAGGCATCGTCGAGGGAATCAGCGGTGTCCAGATCGGACCCGGCGCGACACAGTTCGCGCGAATGCCGCGTTCCGCGAGCAACTGCGCGAGTCCGCCGGTGAAGTTCTGAATCGCGCCCTTGGTGCTTGCGTACGCGATCAATCCCGGGTTCGGCGAATCGGCGTTGACCGAGGTCGTGTTGACGATCGCGCCGCCTTCTTTCATGTGCGCGAGCGCGGCCTTGGTGATGCGGAACATCGCGCTGATGTTGGTCGAATAGGTCTTGTCCCATTCGTCGTCGCTGATGTCCTCGAGCTTGTCGTAGGTCGCCTGATAGGCAGCGTTGTTGACGAGTATGTCGATGCGCCCGAAGGTTTTCGCGGTCTTGGCCATGAGCTGTTTGCAATGCTCGCGATCGGTGATGTCGCCCGGCAGCAGCAGCACGCGGCGTCCGGCTTGTTCGACCCAGCGCGCGGTTTCCTCCGCGTCGCCGTGTTCGTCGAGATAGGCGATCGCGACATCCGCGCCTTCACGCGCATACGCGCTCATCACCGGCGCGGCCGATGCCGCTGTCCGCGCCGGTGATGAGCGCGACCTTGCCCGCGAGCCGGCGGCTGCCCTTGTAGCTCGTTTCGCCGTGATCGGGCGGTGGGTTCATCGAGCCGGTCAGTCCGGGGCGGTTGTCCTGCTGTTGTTCCGGCATCGGAGGACGAGGATAATCTTTGTCGGTCATGAGTCGCTCCTGTGAGTTAGGCCGCAGTCTTGAGGACCACCTTGGTCCATCCGTCGTCGCGTGCGTCGAAGTGCTCGTAGCCTTCCGGGGCTTTTCCCAGCGGCAGTTCGTGCGACACGATTCGCGAGGGCTCGAGGTGTCCCGCCTGAATCAGATCGCGCAGCTTGCGGTTATAGGCCTTGACGTTGGCCTGTCCGGTCGCGATGCGCTGGCCTTTCATCCAGAAAGAGCCGAAGTCGAAGGCGAGCTTGCCTTCCTTCATCAGATCGTCGGGCGAGCCGGGATCTTCGGCGACGAACACGCCGACCACGCCGATGCCGCCGGTCGCGCCCACCGACTTCACGAGATTGTTCATCGTCAGATTCGGCACTTCATGGTCCTTGCATCCGCATTGATCGCCGACGCATTCGCAGCCGCGGTCCGCGCCTTCGCCGCCGGTCAGCTCGAGGACGCGATCGACCGCGCCGCCGTCGGAATCGTCGATGGGAATCGCGCCGAGCTGCTCCGCGAGCCTGAGCCTGTCCGGGTGCGAATCGACGACCATCACCTTCGATGCGCCCTTGAGGTTGGCGAACATCGCCGCCATCAGCCCGACCGGACCAGCGCCGTAGATCACCACGCTGTCGCCCGGCTCCACGCCCGCGAGCACGGTCGTGTGATAGCTGGTCGGCAGGATGTCGGAGAGTATCACGTAGTCGTTCTCCTTTTCCTCGGCGTCGGGCGGCAGCAGCAGGCAATTGAAGTCGGCGAACGGCACGCGCAGATATTCGGCCTGTCCGCCGCTGTACGGCCCCATGCCGGCGAAGCCGTATGCCGCGCCCGCCGTGCCGGGATTGGCGGTTAGACAAAAGCCCGTGAGGCCCTTCTCGCAGTTCTTGCAGAAACCGCAGCTGATATTGAAGGGCAGACACACGCGAATTGAAGGGCAGACACACGCGATCGCCCGGCTTCACGCGCACCACGCTCGGCCCGGCTTCGACGACGACGCCCAGATTCTCGTGACCGAGAATGCGGCCCGTCTCCATGTTCGTGCGGTCTTCGTACATGTGCAGGTCCGAGCCGCAGATATTGGTCGTGGTGATCTTGACGAGTACGTCGGTGGGTTGTTCTATACGCGCGTCCGGCATCTCCTTGATGCTGACCTTGCGCGGTCCTTCGTAGACGAGGGCTTTCATTGAGACTCCATGTGAGAAGACGTTGCGGCCTCGTACGGCCTTCAACGCCTTTTTTAGCATGGGATGTTCCCGACTGAGCGCGGCGGGACGCGTTCGGAAGGCGCGCCCGTGGACGCGTCTCGAAGTAAATCCGTGCCGCGAACGACGCTACGGATATCGAATGATACGCACAGACTACCGGATCGTCAGCGCGCGAACGCGTGCCAGAGCCCATACGCGAGCGCCGCCCAGATCGCGACGATCACGGCCGCGCCGACATAGCTCGCGGGCTTCTTCACGCGCCGCGCGATCCATTCCTCGGCGCGCGCGGCAGGTGAGCAGGACCTCGCGAGGCAGCAGCTTCATCGCGAGCCAGATGAGCGCGGGCAGCAGCAGCGCATCGTCGGGATAGCCGAGCACGGGATGAAGTCGGGAATGAGATCGATCGGGCTGAACGCATACGCGACGACGAATCCGCACAGCGCCTTGACGAGCATCGGCGTGCGCGGATCGCGGCAGGCGAACAACAGTGTCAGCGCATCGCGCCGGATGATGCGCGCCCAGGTCTTGATCTTCGTCAGGACGTTCATGNCCCAACCGCCGCCGAGCGCGAGGAACAGATTGACCTGATCCTGCGTGACCTGCGCANNCCGCCGAGCGATACGCGGTGCGTAGGGCATCGGCGCGGGTCGTGTTGCCCGCATAGGTGGCGAGGCTGCTTTGGGTTTCGCGCAGCGCATTGAGCACGACGCCGTCGAAGTGCGCGAGCGCGCCGTGACTCGTGCGGCGCCAGCGGCGCGCGGCCAGGACGAGCGTGCTGCTGACGGAGCGGCGCAGGAGATCGAAGTGACTCATGGGCCGCGATTATAGCGACAGATTTACCTTCGTTCGTTAGCATCCTATCGAAATCGGGGCAGTGTGGTTTTTGTGTAGCAGGGTGCTGCATGAAGGCGATCGCCTTTCTTTGCCAAATATGACTCGCCCGCATGACGCAAGTGCCGGCAGACTAGCCGACCGTCAGTCAACGATCATGGATGTTTCGAATGTCTCAGAAGGCACCGAGCTCACCCGACATCAAATCGCTCATCCTTTGCGTGGGGTTCGCCGTTTCGGCCGCTGTGTCGTGGCGGTTGCAATACGACTTCTTCGAGCGGACCAAGGTAGTGGAAGGACGGATCGCCGCCCTGACATACGGCGCGCATAAGGCGACGGTGCTGTTCGATGTAGACGGCCAAAGGTACAGCATGCTGGTCAGCCGACTGATCGGCAGTTTCGAGACGGGCGATCCTGTCGAGATCCGCTATGACCCGGCCCGTGTAGGCATTGGCAACCACGGCGCCGAACTCAACGAGTTTGCGAGCTTGTGGGGCATATCGGCGCTTCTGAGCGTCGCCGCATTGCTGACGGGGCTATCCGCTTTTCATGGATGGTCGAGACGATGATCGAGGTATCAGGGAAAGCTGTTGTGTCTTCAAGACGAGCGCGGGGGCAAGGAATAGGCATCGGCGCGCTGGCGATGTCGGGTGGGACGATCATCACGACTCGGAAGGAAGGCGGGCAACTCTTCCGGTACTCGTATCACGGCCTGGGTCTCGGAATGTCTGCGCCGATTCTGTCCAAGCGGTTTCAGTTGCCCAAAGTGCTATTGAAAGGAGATCCGGGTTCGGGTTCGGTTTCCAACTTCGAATTCTTTTCGCGCGGCGGTGTCTGGATGACTGCCGAATTTGCCGGAAAGGAATTGTCGGACAGCGATTTCGAGGGGCCAACGCTCTATGTCGAAGGAAGTGCGGGTGTCCTGGTGGCTGGGGGATTCTCCGCCATGCTTTGTGGTGTCGACCCTCAACTGGCCATGGCGGCTGCCGTATCGCGTCAGCCGCCATGGACGATGCTGTTCGCCAGCGCGCGCACTGATCGGAACCGTCGGGCAGTCTTCGGGGTTCACGGACAGCGCGGGCATGAGCCTAATGTTCGGCCGAATCAAATGGGAAGGTCCCGCGGGACTGCATCAGCCGGACTAGCATCACCCTTCGCCTGCGCCACGATCCAGTCACGAAACAGCGCCATCCCCGGCGACGATCGGCGCGACTTCACCCACGTCAGCCAGTAGCTTCCCGTCGTTACCTCGATATCGAACGCGCGCACCAGCAGGCCTGCCTGCAACTCGCGCACGAACATCGACGGCGGCGCGAGCGCGACGCCCGCGCCCTGCACGGCAGCTTCGATCATCAGACGCGAGGAATCGAAAACGGGACCGTTCAGCGTCCACGGCGTGAGACCGGCGGCGGCGAACCAGTCGTCCAGTCGTCGGCGCGATACGAACGCAGCAGCACTTCCTGTGCGAGATCGGCGGGCGTCTTCAGCCGGCGGGCGATGTCGGGCGCGCACAGCGCGGCGAGCGGCGCATCGAGCAGGCGCAGATTGGTGGTCGCGGGCCAGATTCCTGTGCCGAAGCGGATCGCGAAGTCGAGTCCTTCCGAGGCCGGATCGACCAGATTGTTATGCGTGAGCAGACGCAGTTCCACGAACGGATGCGTCTGCCTAAACGCTTTCAGACGCGGCAGCAGCCAGCCGACCGCGAAAGTGCCGACGACGCCCACCGTCAGCACTTCGTGAAAGTGGCCGCCCTCGAACTGCTTCAGCACGGATTCGATGCGCCCGAACGCGCCGCGCATGAACTGGCAGTAACGCGCGCCCTTCGTCGGTGATGCCGAGTCCGCGCGGCAGGCGCTTGAAGAGCGGCACGCCGAGCCGTTCCTCGAGCGAGCGCACCTGCTGGCTGACGGCGGCTTGCGTTACTGCCAGTTCATGCGCGGCGCGCGTGAAGCTCAGATGACGCGCCGACGCTTCGAAAGCCCGCAGCGCGTTGAGAGGAAGGTGAGTGCGCATGGCTTCTCGCATAAGTTTTTCTTTACCCTGAGCCAAATTATCGTCGATTGTGTACGGCATCGTTCAGGAGGATAGTTCGCCGCATTGGATTTACTTTCCGTTTCGAAGGACACTCGATGAAGCGCCTGTTGCCTGCCGCGATGCTCTGCCTCTCCCTTTTCGTTTCCGCTTCGGTCGCGGCGCACGCGGTGGCGCCGCCGGATGCCAACCGCGACGAGGTCGGCCGGATCGTCGGCCGCACGATCGGGCCGCTGATGAAGAAGAACGGCATCGCGGGCATGGCCGTCGGCGTGGTCGTCGACGGCAAGCCCTACGTGTTCGACTACGGCGTGGCGTCGAAGGCGACGAAGCAGCCCGTCGACGATGACACGCTCTTCGAACTCGGTTCGGTCAGCAAGACCTTCACCGCGACGCTGACCGCCTACGCCGTGGCACAGGCAAGCTTTCGCTGAACGATCCCGTCAGCCGGTATCTGCCGCAACTGAGCGACAGTCCGTTCGGCGCGGTGACGCTGCTGCATGCTGCATCTCGGCACGCACACGCCGGGCGGCCTGCCCTTGCAGGTACCGGACGACATCCGCGACGACGCGCAGTTGATGGCCTGGTTGCGCTCATGGCAGCCGAAGTTAGCGCCGGGCACGATCCGCACGTATTCGAATCCGGGCATCGGCACGCTCGGTCTGATCACCGCCAAGGCGATGCAGCGCGACTTCGACACGCTGATGCAGACGCAGTTGTTCCCCACGTTCGACCTCAAACACAGCTACCTGCAGGTGCCCGACGCGCAGCGCGGCACTATGCGCAGGGCTACACGAAGGACGGCGCGCCAATACGCATGCAGGGCGGCGAGCTGTCGTCGCAGGCGTATGGCGTACGCGCGACGGCGGCCAATGTCACGCGCTTCATGCAGGCCAACATGGGCGAGGCGTCAGGCGTCGCCGCGCCGTGGCGTCAGGCCGCGCTCGCGACGCATACCGCCTATTTCTAGGCCGGCTCGCTGACGCAGGATCTGATCTGGGAGCAGTATTCGTATCCGGTCTCGCTCGATGCATTGCAGGAGGGCAATGCGCCGAAGATAATCGTTAACGCGACGCCGGTTACGCGCATCGATCCGCCGCAGACACCGCGCGAGGATGTGTGGATCAACAAGACCAGAACGACGAACGGTTTTGCTTCTTATGTGGCCTTCGTGTCGGCGAAACGGGTGGGTATCGTGATGCTGGCGAACCGGAACTATCCGAATGGCGAACGCGTGGAGGCGGCGTATCGTATCGTCGAGGCATTGATTCGATACCCTGAATAAAGTGTGGCGGGCGTGAAAGGAGCCTGACGGGCACTCGTGCTACGCTGCACGCGCATGTTCCATTGGACCTTCACCACATAGCGGGATTCACATGACTTCTGCCATCAGGCTCGCGGTCGTCGGCATCGGCAAGATCGCGCGCGACCAGCATCTGCCAGCGATCGTGGCGAACCACGGTTTCGAACTCGTCGCGTGCGCGAGCCGCAATGCGAGCGTCGACGGAGTACGCAATTATCCCGATATCGATGCGTTGCTCGCTGCCGAGCCGGACATCGATGCCGTGTCGTTGTGCGCGCCACCGCAGGTGCGTCATGCGCAGGCGCTTGCCACGCTCGAGGCGGGCAAGCATGTAATGCTCGAAAAGCCCCTGGCGCGAGCGTCAGCGAGGTGCTGGCCTTGCGCGAGATCGCGTGTACGCGCGGATGCACGCTGTTCGCGTCGTGGCATTCGCGGGCGGCGGGTGCGGTCGAACCGGCGCGCGCCTGGCTCGCATCGAAGCGGATTCTCTCGGTCGAAGTGCGCTGGAAGGAGGATGTGCGGCGCTGGCATCCTGGCCAGCAATGGATTTGGAAGCCGGGCGGCCTGGGCGTGTTTGATCCGGACATCAATGCGCTTTCCATCGTGACGCGCATCTTGCTGGGCGAATTGGCACTGCGCGCGGCAACCCTCGTCGTGCCGGCCGATGCGGCGACGCCCATTGCTGCGGAGCTCGATTGCATCGGTGCTGCGGGTGCGGCCGTTCGCACGTATTTCGACTGGCGACATGGACCGGTTGAGGAGTAGGCGATCGATGTCGAGACCGATGCGGAGCGGCTTACCATCCGCGAAGGCGGGAAGCGGCTCTGGATCGCGGACGAGGAGATCGATGTTGGACCCGAGCGGGAGTATGCGGCTTTGTACGAGCGGTTTTCCGAGCTTGTACGGGCAGGGGAGGAGGATGTGGATGTGCGGCCTTTGCAGATCGTGGCGGATGCACATTTGGTTGGACGAGTGGTCGCAGGGGACCCGTTCGGGCGGTGAACGGGGGGTGCTTTTGTGGTTTTGGCTTCTGTTGTCGTGCCGTTTTGCAGTAGCTT